>NZ_CP021377.1:2551898-2870885 GCF_002157895.1 Oceanisphaera profunda | reverse complement strand
AGGCTGAAATGGTGAGCATCAATTCCTAAAGCGTGGGACTACAAGTGCGGTGCCTTTTTACTGGGATTGATATAACTTGAGGCCGCGACCGCCGGCCGGTTTTGCCTAGCAAAGTAGCTTTAGATTTAGGTGTCGGACTATCAATAGGTTACGCCTTCGGCGTAATGCGAGAGCAAGCGTTCGCCTACAACCACAGGCTCTTGTAGCCCGCAACTTGTTCGCGGGTCCTGCGAAGCAGGATGGTTTCAAGTTTACACCTACAAAGCCACAGTGTTGAATTGTGAATGTTGAATGTTGAATGTTGAATGTTGAGTGTTGAGTGTTGAGTGTTGAGTGAAAAACGTGGAATGGCCCGACTAAAGTAGACACCAGTTTAAGCAGCATTAAGTTGCTGCGCATATGCGTTGGGGGTTAATCCTCCCAGCGCAGTGTGTTGTCTTACTTTGTGGTAATACTGCGTGATGTAGAAGTGTATTTCTTCTGCCATCTCTTTACGAGTTAACAGCCCTAAACGGCGGGTCCATTCCTTTTTCAGTAAAGCAAAAAAGCTTTCTGAACACGCATTATCCCAGCAGTTTCCCCGGCGAGACATGCTGATAGTCACTTTACGTTTATTCAACCACGTCATGGTCGCCAGACAATGATATTGGCTGCCCTGGTCTGAGTGGAACATCAGCTCACGGCCATCAGGCTTCTGCTTCTTCCAAGCCTGCTTTAAGGCCTTAATCACTAATTCAGCACTATTAACCGGCCCTTGAGCCTTGCCCACTATCTGTCTGGTAGCAAGATCGATTATCACCGCCAGATAGAGCCAGCCTTCTTCACAGCGTATTTGAGTTATATCTGACACCCAAACACGGTTCTCTTCTGCAACCGTAAACTGTCGGTTTAACAGATTCGGCGTCGCAGCGATGCCTGGCTTATGTTTACGATGCCCGGGCTTTGGCGCGACACAAGAACGGTAGCCCACACTCTGTAATAGGCGTTGCACTTGATTCTTACCACAAGCAAAGCCTTGGTCAACCGCTTCGCGCCACAATTTCCGATAACCCGCAATACCATGTTGCTGTTCAGCTTCAGCCAATAAAAAGGCGAGCAGACTGCGATGACGCTCCGCCTGAACCGAAGGCTCTCGTTGGCGCTGCTTCCAACAATAATAACCCGCACGAGATACCTGGAGTACGCGACACATCACCAGTACCGTCCAGCTCATGCTGCGATACCGGTCGATGAAGGCAAATTTTATCGCCGTGTCTTGGTAGCGTACTCTTCCAGCTTTTTTAAGATATCGAGCTCCAGTTCAGCGCGCTCTAGCTTTTTCTTAAGACGCTTATTCTCTTGCTCTAACTGACGCAGGCTTTTATCTGGCCCTTCATTTTTAACGGGCTTATCCTGTTTCGAATCTGGTTTGTCCATTATCCACTCTCGACGCCAACGGCTTAATACGTTCGGATGCACCCCCAGCTCACTGGAGATTTCAGCTAATGTTTTAGGTGATGAAACAGAGAGTTTAACGGCTTCCCGCTTAAATTCATTACTAAATTTACGTTTGGTTCGGTATTGCATACACTTCCTCACTCTGAAGAAGTGTCTACTTATTCGGGGCCATTCCAACTTAACTCAACACTTGCGGCTTGTCCGTGTATTCCGTGGCAAAAAACAGGTTTAGATTTAGTGTTTAGCTTGGTGCTTGGCGCCGGGCGCTCGGCGCTTCTTTTATTCCCTACTAATCCCGTACTTCTTCATTTTCTCTACCAAGGTGGTGCGGCGCATGCCTAGGTGTTCGGCGGCTCTCGCAACCACACCATCGTTCACTTCTAACGACTGGGCAATCATGTCCATTTCGATGTTAGCCAGCATGTCTTTTAAATTCACACCTTCAACAGACAAGGTAGGTGCCATAAAGTCCGCTTCTTCTTCAAAGTCGTCCGTGGCTTGAAAATCAAAGAAGTCCGCTTCGTTTTCGCTTACGCCGTCATCGTCAGATTGAAATATGGCTGACAAGGCATCGCGCTCGTCCAGCTCCTCAAAGGGGTGAGTTAATAGCTGTTCATCGCTCAGTACCCGATATTTAATGGGCAAATCAGCTAACTGCACTGTTTGGTTAGGGCACAAAATAAACATGCGCTCTACCAAGTTAGACAATTCGCGCACGTTACCCGGCCAATGCCATTTTTTCAGCGACTCAATCGCATCGCGAGCAAACGATAACTGCGCGTTATGGGTTAGTCGGTGGCGCGCAATCAACTCATTGAGCAACAGCGGAATATCGTCTTGGCGCTGGCTCAGGGCCGGCGCTTCAATCGGGAATACATTTAGGCGATAGTACAAGTCTTCACGAAAGCGCTGCTCAACAATCATCTGCTCTAAATCACGATGCGTGGCTGCTATTACCCGCACTTTCGCGCTAATAGAACGCGTGCCGCCCACCCGCTCAAAGGTGCGTTCTTGCAATACCCGCAGCAATTTTACTTGCATCGACAATGGCATATCGCCAATTTCGTCTAAAAACAGCGTACCGCCTTCGGCCAGCTCAAAGCGCCCTTTACGGGCCGATACGGCGCCGGTAAAGGCGCCTTTTTCATGGCCAAACAGCTCGCTTTCTAATAGCTCGGCAGGAATAGCCCCGCAGTTAATGGGCACAAACGGCCCTTTGGCTTGTAACGATAATTCATGAATAGCGCGGGCGATCACTTCTTTACCGGTGCCAGACTCACCCAACAACAAGACGTTAGCTGGCTTGTTGGCCACTTGGCGGATCAGGCTTTTTACCTCGCTCATGGCGCTACTGTCGCCAATTAATAACTCATGCAGTCGGCAGTCTTGCTCAGCAGTCGCCAATACCGGTTGCCAGTGCTGTGCTTGCAACAGCAGTGAGGTGAGTTCGTCATACGTTAGCGAATTAAGGCAGCCGAGTAAGTTAGCGTGCCGACAATCAGTATCGACCAAGCTAATAAAGGCGTGATGAGGGAAGGTTTCTAATAACTGTGCTAAAGAAACGTCCGTGTCCCCGGCTAAAACCGTCAAATTTTGTGGCTGACTTTGTAACCAGGTTTGATCTTCTGCCCGACTGCCACTGCGCCATTCTACCTGCATAAAAGACAGTATGGCTTCCAGCCGCAAGCGTCGTTCTTGGTGGTGATCCATAATCAAGACGCAGCCGTTAAAGCTCATAGGAATTATATCCTTACAATTCAATCTGTTATTCAAAATTCAAGAGGCTTTGTAATACTGCTTAACCCCATTTCAGGGCACAGCATAGCATCACCAAGGGGGCGGTATGCAAGTAACTGCCGTAATTCTGACACAAGCGTCAAAAAAACTCGAGCCAGGCTAGGCGCTCAAACCACCTAAGATTGACCTAGATCAAACCTAAAGATATTTTTGCCACGGAATACACGGAAAAACACGGAACAATAGAGATCAAATCTGAAAGAGATCTTGATGGTAAGAGCGAAAACGGTTTTATGTAGGGTGACGCTTTAGCTGGCACTCCCATCTCAGCGGGATTTGGTTTTTATCTGACAGCTTAAAGCTGACAGCTTACCGCTCGCGAAGGGCTAGTGTTTTGTAGGCGTATTGAACAGCTCCGATAATAGGTCTAACTCCCCCAGACTCGCTCAGGCACCTTTCTGTGAAGTTCCGGCATATGACGCCCGATCACCATAGATGACAGGAGTGACTCATATTGACTTTTACAAGCTTGGGGTTATTATTGAAGTAACAACACCCCTCCCGCTACCCGTCAGATCAGCGCCCTGTGAGGGGTTACTCGTTTCTGGGCCATGCAGAACCTGCGAGGGCGTAAGATGAGCCGCCAGCCAAGATCATCCGCTAAAGTTGCCTTTACTAAATCGCCAACGTTATTTCCTGACCAGGTAAGCTTACTGCTACAGCGTGGTTTAGAGATCACCGATATTGTTAAAGCGCAGTTCTATTTAACGCAGCTTAACTACTATCGTTTTGCCGCTTATTGTTTGCCTTTCGAGCAAGACCACGCCACGCACCAATTTATAGTTGGCACTAGTTTTGATGATATTTTAAACCTTTATGTTTTTGACCGGGAATTAAGGCTACTGGTACTTGATGCTATTGAACGTTTTGAAGTTTCGTTGCGGACCCAAATTGCTTACCAGCTTAGTCATAGATATAACACAGCGCACCCGCATCTAAAGCCTGAACTATTTGGTGACTTGCTGGAGTACGCTAATAGTTTGGGGAAATTAAGCGGTGACGTAAAACGAAGTCGTGAAGAGTTTATTAAACATTTAGCGCAAAAGTACCAAGAACCTTTACCTCCAATTTGGGCTTGCGTCGAACTGCTTACCATGGGGCAACTCTCGCGCTGGCTGAGTAATATCAAATTGCGCGCCGACAGGCAGATAATCAGCAAAAGTTATGGGCTGGATGAAAAAACGCTTACCTCATTTTGTGAACACCTATCGTTAGTTCGGAACCTAAGCGCACATCATTCCCGTTTGTGGAATCGAGATTTTACCAAAACAACAATGCTGCCACGTCATGGTGAAGAAGCGTTAATTAACGGCTTATTTACTCTACCGGATAGTGACAGACGGCTGCGCAAAATTTACAACACCTTGGTTATGTTGGGATATTTAATGGACGTGATAAGCGGTGATCATCATTGGAAGCAACGCTTAAAAAGTCTACTCGATACACATCAGATAGACATTAATCGCATGGGCTTTCCAGCCGATTGGCAAGCGCGGTCAATCTGGCAATAAGAATAACTCACTTAGCCGTATTCCAACCAACTACACCAAAACCCTTTTGCAACGCTTCCTTGTTACGAGAGTCACGGAAAAGCACGGAAAAATAGAGATCAAATCTGAAAAATTTAATGGGGTAAGATCTAAAAAAGTAGCTCAGGCTACAAGATCGGTGTTTTGTAGGCGAACGCTTGCTCTCGCATTACAACCCAGGCGGAACTCCGGGGTGGGTGTTGAGTTTTTAGTTTTTAGTTTTAAGTTTTAAGTGTTGAGTTAAGCTTTTCACTCTACATTCAACACTCACAACTCAACACTGTGGCTTTGTAGGTGTAAACCTGAAAACCATCCTGCTTCGCAGGACCCGCGAACAAGTTGCGGGCTACAAGATCGGTGTTTTGTAGGCGAACGCTTGCTCTCGCATTTCGCCGCAGGCGAAAATCTTGAAAACCATCCAGCTACGCTGGACTGCCGAATAAATTGGCAGCTACAGGGTACTGCATCTCTTGTAGGTGGCCGTCTCTTCGGTGAAGAGGACTTCGCCACGGTTTTGTTTCAGGTTTGTGTGTAACCTATCCAGCTACGCTGGACCGGCGCTATCTCTATGCCGTCATACCGAGCCCGCCACTGTATCTCGCTCTTAGCACTAAAACCCAAAATCAGATCCTGACGTGCGTCAGGAAGACGGCTGTTTTAACCTCAACAAGATCATTTTTCGCCCTTATCTCATCTTAATTTTTCCGTGGGGTCTGCGGATTCCGTTGCGAAAATGTCTTTTATTTTTAGACATAAAAAAACCGAGTACAGGACTAAGCCAATACTCGGTTCTTTAGTCAACAAGCAATAACCTTACGCAGGTACGGCTTGTTGCTCGGCGGGGATGGCATCCCAGCTTTCTTTAATTTCGCGTAACAAACGGCTCACGCCTTCTAGGCGTTCGCTGTTGCTTTCGCTGTTGGCCAACATCATCTCGCGCACCATAAAGTCGTACAAACTCTCTAGGTTAGCCGCTACTTCGCCACCCGCTTCTAGGTCTAGCGAGGCTTGCAGTTGTTGAACAATAGCGATGGTTTTACCAATTAGCTCGCCGCGCTGGCTAAACTTTTCCTGCTCAATGGCGGTGCGCGCCTTGGCCAGTCGCTCTAGGGCACCCGCCAATAACATTTGTACTACGCGGTAGGGGCTGGCGATATCTCGCTGGCTGTCTATCGCAACTGATCTATAGGCTTTAAGGGAGCCGCGCATGGTTTTCTCCTGATTAATTTTTTTTAACATCACCATAGGCCCGCACCGAGCGCCGACCTTTTTGTAAACTTGCTAATTTTTCTGCCAATACCGTGCGGCTTTGTTCTGCCTGTTGTGTTAACAACCTAGAGCGCTCAATCAGCTCACTTACCTGCTCGGCATCAAGCATTTCAGTGTCCATCAGCAGCTGCAATAATCGCGCCCGTTCTGCTAAGCGCTGTTCAACCGTGTCGGCCTGTAATGATTCAGGGCTAGCAAACTCCGCTAACAGCGACTCATCTACCTGTTTTAGCTGCTCGAGTAGGCTCATTTCTTATTACCAAAAGTGGGCATATTTTCAAAGGCACTGATCACTGAGCTAAGTTGTTGGTTCATTTGTGCCACTACGATATCCATGGCAGAAAACTGCTTATAGACCCGCTTTTCATATTGCTCAATATAAGTACTAAAAGACTCTTTTTCTTTGCCCAACTTCGTCATCTGGCCATTAAGGGACTCGGTACGCTGAGAGAATATGCCATTCTTGCCGCCAAACTCATCCACCATAGTGCTCAACTGCTTCGATAACCCCTTGTCACTCGCAAACAGAGCACCCACTTTCTCGAAGTTGTCGCTGGTCTGCTTTTTCAGCCGAGTCTCGTCTAAAGCTATGGTGCCATCTTTGTTGGTTGTAACACCCAAATCGGCAAGGTTCTGTAGCGGGGCTTGGGCACCTTCTACCGGCTCACTCAGCATGCGTCGCAGCTGGGACATTAAGCTACGGGTGCTAGTGTCGCCATTCAGCGGGCCAGCTTGCTTAGTTTCAGCATCATATTTGGTCAACTTATTAACGGTAGATACTACCTTGTTGAAAGCCTCAACAAAGCTTTTAACATTGGACTCCACCGCGCCCTTATCGTAACCAATAGTCAGACGAGTGCTGGGCTTTTCCTCGGTATTAACCTTATCAACAGTCAGAGTCACGCCATTAACGGCGTCTTTTATTTCATTGCTCTGGCTAGTTACTTTAGCACCGTCTATGGTAATTTCAGCGTTCTGCGCCGCCTGCACCTCGGTCAGATTGCCTTCTGTGTCCAGCAAACGTGAAAGGCCATCGGCATCACCACGCACGTCAATTTCCAGCTGGTGATCGGTACCGGTTTTTTCAGAAAACAGCACCAGCCGAGCGCCCTCATCATCGTTCACCACTGTGGCCTTCACGCCCTTGTTACCCTCGGCACTGTTAATGGCTTGGGCCACTTCGGCTAGGGTGCTCTTGCCTTCTTCAATGGCGACCGTAAAGGATTGCTCCCCTACCTTGATATCTAGGCTACCGGCACCCAGCTTGGTTTCTTTATCTATGCTCTGGCTACTGACCTTGTGCGCCTGAGCCAGCTTATCTACCACCAGCGTGTAACTGCCAGCCACCGCGTTCTGATCGGCCTTGGCAGAAATGAAGCCGCTTTCGCTGAAACTAACCGAGCGTTTCTGAAAAGCCTCGGCCCCGCCCAGCTTGGTCAGCGACTTTTTAAAATCATCCAGCACCACGCCCAGTGACGCATAAGACGACAACTTAACATTGATATCGGTGCCACGGCGGTTAAACAGTGCTTCTTTGGGTGCTTTTTCCGCATTAACGGTCGCATCCACAAAAGTCTGAATAGGGAAGCCTGATCCCACACCTGGTAATTTTAAGTCGCCCACAATGTTATCTCCTGTGGTTTGACCCAACTAAAGTTTTTAAGTTAGGCCTGAACATCAATTAACCCACCACTGGCTTCAGCCAAGCGCGCGATCACGTCTAATAATTCTTCAGTGGGAATTTGCCGAATAACATCACCGCTTTTTTTATCCACCACGCTCACTATCTGGCGACCCGAGTCTTCATCTACTCGAAATTTAAGGCTCTGACTAAAGCTACCCACAAACGAGTCCATTTGCTCGGCCAGCTCCGCTAACTGCTCGCCATTAAGTGGCTCGGCATTCGACTTAGGCTCTGCATTGGCATTGGTCTGTGCGGCGCTTTTATCCAGCGCCAGCACCGCTTGTGCAGTTTGCGTGGCAGTGCTGCCTGCCGGCTGCGTGGTTACGGCTGGCTGTTTGGTCAGCAAGTCCGACGCCAGCATAGGGGCTTTAGGTGGTAGGGGCAATGTATCCATAATGTATCCTCAAGCTAGAGCCATACAGATTAACAAACAAGACGCCGTTTAGCTTAATAAAGTCACGCTAACTGCAGTACTTAACCTCTAAACATATTTGCCACGGAATACACGGAAACGCACGGAATTAAAGCAATAAGATAATAGTAAAAATATAATTTTTATAAGGTTTTACCATTAAGAATTTGTCTTTTTTGATCTTTTTCCGTGTTCTTCCGTGTATTCCGTGGCGAAAAGGTCTTATAACGTTATTAAGCTAAACAGTACCGGGGGCTTAGCCCCCGGTAATTTAGTTATTTATAAGCTCAGATTAACCCAAGAGCGACAATGCGGCTTGTGGGATTTGCTTGGCTTGCGCCAAGATTGACGTACCGGCCTGCTGCAGAATCTGCTGCTTGGTCAGGTTAACGGTTTCTTGGGCAAAATCCACATCCATAATGCGCGCCATACCGGCAGCGGCGTTTTCACTCACGTTTGCCAAGTTATTGATGGTGCTGTTAAAGCGGTTTTGTGTTGCACCCAGCTTGGAACGCTCGCCATCGATTTGGCTGATAGCACCATCCAACACCTGAATCGCCGTTTGCGAGCCATCGACGCTATCGATATTCAGGTTGCTAACAGTGGCTTCCTGAGTGACAGTCTTGGTGGTCGCGGCAGTCAGACCAAGGGAAGCCAAGCCAGTACCCTTAGCGCCATCGGCGACGATAATGTCTTTTTCAGAATGCAGCTTCAGGATACCGTCATCATTCTTGCTGGCGGTCGCTCCAGTACTGGCGGTATTGATGCTGCTGATAATCGCATCCAGGTCATCGTCTTTGTTGAACTTAATTTCGGTGCCGTTCAAGGTAATAGAAGTGGCTTCAGCCAACTTAGCCTTGGTTTCACCGGCGGACAGGCCCAAAGCTTGCAAAGAGCCTCCTGTCTTATCTTCAAGCTCAATATTTTTTCCATCTGCGGAAGTCAATACTAATCGACCATTATCCGCACTTGCGGTAACCCCCGTAGCTGTTGTTCCTGAGCCAGCCGTACCGCCATTATTATTAATCATTGTAACGACATCATTGAGAGTGCTGCCTGCTGCAAAGGTAAAATCTGTGTCATTAAGTGTTATTTTTTTCTCACTTACCAAACCGGTAGTGGCAGTCTTATCCCCCGCAGCCATACCCAGCGTAGTGAGTGTGCCGGGAGTACTAGCGGCGGAAATGTTGAAATCACCTTTCGAGTTCAGAAGGAGTTTGCCATCCTTATCAGCTGAGGCTGTCACACCAGTATTGGAGCTCTGAGCATTAATCTTGGATAACATGTCATCCAAAGAATCACTACTTTCAAGAGCGATGGCTGACGAGCCGATAATAAGCGTACCGGCACCGGCCGCTCCTAACTTACCGTCGAGCCCTGCTGTACCAGTAACGTCTCCCGTCTGAGCGCCAGCAGTCAGGCCCAAAGCAGTTGTGGTTGCAGAAGTACCGGCTCCTATAGTGTAATTGCCCTTGTATGCCAATGCCAGTTGGCCGACATCATTCACAGAGGCCGTTAATGCATTGGCAACTGTCGTATTACTATTGATTTTGTTTACAACATCATGAATAGTATCGCCTGCGACAACAGCTATATCCTCGCCCACAAGACTGAGGTCACCAGCATCAGCGCTAGAGAACACATGAGTCTTAAACGCAGCTGTTCCTGCTACCTTTGCATCGCCACTTATTGCTCCTGTATTACCCACCACTTTGGCCGATAAATCGGTTGCAGCACCATCTGCACTTGCATTGCTATAGCTGCCTTTTAATGCCGAAGAACTCACATCTCCCAGACCAAATGTCACTGTCTGATTGGCATTAGCGCCAACCTGAAACGCGGTGCTGCCAAACGAGCCATCCAGCAAGTTACGGCCACCAAAGCTGGTAGTCTTAGCAATACGGGTCAATTCACCGGACAGTGAGTTAAATTCTTCTTGCAGCGACTGACGGTCAGCATCGGAGTTGGAGCCGTTAGTAGACTGCAATGCCAGCTCACGCATCCGCTGTAGCATGTTGGTGGACTCTTGCATCGCACCTTCTGCAGTTTGCGCCATTGAGATACCGTCACTGGCGTTTTTCATGGCTACGTTTAGACCCTTGATTTGCGAGTTCAAACGGTTAGAAATTTGCAGACCGGCCGCATCATCTTTGGCAGAGTTAATTTTACTACCGGAAGACAAACGCTCCATAGAAGTAGTCAGGGCTGCGCCAGATTTGCTTAAGTTACGCTGGGCAGTCAAGGCCGAGACGTTGGAGTTAACAGTAATCGCCATAATTAAACTCTCCGTTGAGATTTGTTCCGGCGCCATGCCGGTATGCGGTGTTGGTAATGAAGCTGAGCTTTAAGATGAAGCTGCTTCGTTGTTAATTAAGGTATCGGCGTGGGGGTTAAGAACTTTAAGGTTTTTTTTGGTTTTTTTGCTGCTTGCTTAACCAGCTGCCTAAATGCAAGTGCTCAACCGCCCACCGACCGGTGTTCTGCCCTCTAGTTACAAATGAGTATCGGCAGCAAAGCGGAGAGCTTTAGGGGGAAGAGCGATGTTGAGTGTTGAGTGTTGAATGTTGAATGTTGAATGTTGAATGTTGAATGTTGAATGTTGAATGAAAAACCAGCGTCCTGCGCCAAGCACCAAGCTGAAGTCACCAACACTAACAGCGAGATCCTGACTTTCGTCAGGATGACGGCTAGACATACAGCAGACACAGCCCTACTGCCGTCATACCGGTACTGAATCAAGTTCAGCATGACGGCCACGGTATCTCGCTCTTAGTACCAAAACACCAAATCAGATCCTGACTTTCGTCAGGATGACGGCTAGACATACAGCAGACACAGCCCTACGGCCGTCATACCGTTACTGAATCAAGTTCAGCATGACGGCCACGGTATCTCGCTCTTAGTACCAAAACACCAAAGCGAGATCCTGACGTGCGTCAGGATGACAGCGAAAAACAGTTTGATGTGCTTAACAAATGATAAAACCCCTCTCACAACTGTACAAAATACTCTACAATACCCAGTGTAAATGAATATATGTGGAGTATTCTGTACATTATGACGTATTTAGAATTGGGCCAAGCAGTCCGTGAGCTGCGCCTGCAGCAGAAAGTATCACAGCAACAGATGGCTGATCATTTGGCCATTTCACGCACCACTTTGAATGCATTTGAACTGGGCCGTTCGGGAGACGTAGGCCTGAGAAAGGTGATGAAAATGCTAGATTATTTGGGCTCTGAAATATCACTTCGTGAAAAATCGCCCTTCCCTACTTTCGAGGAACTACGCGATGGCCGTTAATAATAATCCTTTGTCAGTATGGATAGCAGGGCAAGCTGCCGGTGAGCTGTTTAGTGAGCAAGGCGAGTTTGTATTTCGTTATGAACCTGATATGACTGTGCAAAATTTTGTCTCGTTAACCATGCCCGTGCGCAGCCGAGATTATTCACATTCCGCATTACCCCCACTTTTTGAGATGCATTTGCCCGAGGGTTATTTACTATCGGTGTTGCAACGTCACTTTGCCAAGCTCAGCGGTGCTGATGACTTGAGCTTGCTTAAGTTGTTAGCGCCTAGCGTACGCGGGCGGGTGCATTATCAAGTAGATATTGAAGCCGTTCAGCCCTTGGAGCTTACAGACTTACTGTCCCCTACTGCCGGGCTATTTGATGAGTTGGTAGTACGCTTTGCTTTGCACTCGCCTGTAAGTGGTGTGCAGCCCAAGGTGTTGGCACAGATCCAAGATAAAGCCACGTTGCGCATGGAGGATTACATTGTTAAGGCCTGGGGCCCAGATTATCCACAGTTAGCACTGAATGAATATTGGTGTATGCGGGTATTAAAAGCCGCAGGCATTACTGTGCCTGAATTTTATTTGTCCGACGATAGCGCTCTTTTTATTATGAAACGCTTTGATTTTACATCGACTGGGCAATGGCTAGGATTTGAGGATATGTGCGTATTAGCCGCCAAAAGTCGCAAGCAAAAGTACGAGGGTAGCTATGAACAGTTAGCTAAAAGCATCACCAGTTTTGTTTCTCCACAACACAAAATCGCAGCACTGCAGCAGTTTTTTAAGATGATGGTGCTGAATAATCACTTACAAAATGGTGATGCACATTTAAAAAACTTTGGCCTACTGTATGAAAACATTCATAACATCTGGCTAGCACCCGCTTTTGATGTGGTTAGCACTACGGCTTATATTAAAAATGATGTGTCTGCATTGACTTTAATGGGTAGCCGTAAATGGTGGTCGCGTAAGCATTTGCTAACTTTTGGCGTACAGCATTGTGAATTAACTCAAGCACAGGCGAATGCTTTATATGATGAGTGCGAGCAGGCGATGGGGCTAGTAGCAGCACAAATACAGCAAGCACTAACTACAGAAGTGATGGCTGATAAGCAGCAGATACTCATGCATTTGCTATCATGCCTTGCGCCAAAGTGAGCCGACCTGAATTGAGTATCTACAAAAAATACTTCTGTCACAGTGTCGGATCAGCTTGGATATCTACTCTTATCCCTAAAAACCAAGCGAGATCCTGACGTGCGTCAGGATGACGGCTAGACATACAACAGACCTCGCCCTACTGCCGTCATACCGTGCTCGCCACGGTATCTCGCTCTTAGTACCACCTGATTACGTATGAACCTCAGCCATAATGCACCCTGTTTCGGTTTGTTCTTTGTAGCTGCCCCGTCTCTTTAATAAAGAGGACTTCGGCAGGCCAGCTCTGCTGGCTGTTACTGAGGTTTAGATTTAAACCAAAACACCAAACCGGGCCGCTGAGACGTGCCCCTACAAGGTCAAAATACCAAACTGGGCCTCACATTCTTTACCGAAGAGGCGGAACCTCCATGTAACATATTGAATTAATTGGTGTTTAGCTCTCTGGAACATGGCTGAGCTTTGTGGGTAATCAGGTATCATCAAGATCATTTTTCGCCCTTCATCCCGTCTTAATTTTTCCGTGGGTTCCGTGTATTCCGTGGCAGATCTGGGTTTAAAGCATCTAACGGGGCAGGCGAGCCACCCGTTGTTAAATACTTATCCATCAAGATCTCTTTCAGATCTGATCCCTATTTTTCTGCGGGTTCTGTGGATTCCGTTGCAAAGGTGTTTAGGGCTTTAAGTAATGCGAGAGCAAGCGTTCGCCTACAAAACAAGATCCTGACGTACGTCAGGATGACGGCATAGGGCAAAAAACTAATACGAGATCCTGACGTGCGTCAGGATGACGGCTAAACAAAAAACACCGTACCATGCAACATCTTGCCGTACCTCGGCTAAAAGAGCCGAAAACCAGAGTTTATTTTCATCATTAGCAATGTGCATGGTGACGAATAATCATACAGACTGGCTCAGTAGAAGTAACTAATGTACTATTTGTATTACATGAAATACAAACGGGGAGATGGTGATGTCAACTTCAATTAGGTTGCCTAAAGACATTGAGTTACGTCTTAACCAGTTAGCATTAGAAACTGGACGTTCAAAGTCATTCTACTTGCGTGAGCTTATAGAAAATGGGCTTGATGACTTGGAAGATTACTACTTAGCCGACAGCGTGATGGAGCGAGTTCGCCAAGGTAAAGAAGAGCTTTATTCTTTAGATGATGTGGAGCGTGAACTTGGTTTGGACAGTTGAACTTACCAGTTCCGCTAAAAAGCAGTTGGCTAAAATAGGCCATACTGAAGCACAGCGAATTACTAAGTATCTACGACGGATAATGGTGCTAGCCGACCCTCGAACTACAGGGAAAGCGTTAACCGGTAACCTGCGTGAATATTGGCGTTATAGAGTGGGTGATTATAGAGTCATTTGTGAAATCAGAGATACGGAGTTAGTTATTGTAGCTGTTACGATTGGTCATCGTAGAGATATTTATCAATGATACACAGTTTATAAGGCTATCGAGCCATCCACGTTAAATCGTTATCATAAAAATCCCCTCATAAAACCGCTATAAAGCAGTCCACCATAACAGCTGTGGATAGCTAAGTTCCAAACCGTGCTGAATAAATTTGCACCTACAAGGTCAAAAACAAGCCGTACTCGCTCCTGACTTTCGCAAAGAAAATTGAAAGTACGAATGGCAGACAAACACCGATATTCTATCGCCTTGTGCTTTGGCTGCGGCTTCTGCTGAGCATGAATAAAAATCATCCAGCTACGCTGGCCTGCCGACTAAAGTGGCAGCTACAAAAAACACCCTTCTATGCCGTCTTGCTCCTCTGTTTTAAGGACTAGATTCTGAAGTGACTTAAATATTTCCGCCTACGGCGAAATGCGAGAACAAGTGTTCGCCTACAAAACACCACATCAGATCCTAACCGGCGTCAGGATGACGGCTAAAAACACAGCAGACACAGCCCTACTGCCGTCATACCGTGCTCGCCACGGTATCTCGCTCTTAGTACTAAAACCCAAAACAAGATCCTGACGTGCGTCAGGATGACGGCTTTCGGCGAGATCTTGACGTGTGTCAGGACGGCCGCTCAAGGGCTGCGCTACCTTGCACAGTCTACTTAGCGTCCTTGATTTTATGTTGAATTACCGCCTCGCTGTTGGTTATAGCCACCATATTGCGGTGGAGGTGCCTGCGGCGAAGCTGCGCTTTGATTTCCACCCTGTTTTTGTGACTGCTGCCCTCCTGGCTGTGGAGCTTTAGCGCCCTGCTGAGGAGGTTTGATGTAACCCTGCTCCTTGAGTAGCTGACAAATACCGGCAGGGATGTGAGTATTAAGTTTCATGGCCTTTAGTTTGACTTCGGTACGTGGTTTTCCTGTTTCTTTATCTTCCCACTGTTCAATTTCGAACTTACCTTCTAAGTCGAGGTAATCACCAATCGCGAGCGGCGGCAAATCCTTCAATTTTCCTACATCGACGGCAATAAACTGGGTGCGTTCGATAAATTTTTGCTCTTTTTTAGAATAGTAACCATCATCAATGGCCACCACGAACATGCCAAACGGGCCGTATTGACCATGCTTAATGAAGGTTTTAGATACATAGCCTGATATCTGCCACTGATTCTTTTTGTTGCTCTTGGTGATAAACATATTGAATTTCCTCTTGTAAAAATTCCAACTAAGAGAGCCAAGGTAAGGGGGGCCTCGTTAAATGTAGCTGTTAGAAATTTTAAAAGGAGTGCATTACCGCAAAGGGGCGATGGCGTCGCTATCGTTGAGGTGGGGCTGTTGCTCGAACAGTGCTGAGCTAGAGAGCAATGTTGAATGAAAGCACAGGGACAGCTCCGAGTGCTCAGCACCAAGCTAAAGCTGAACTTAAAAGCGGTCGAATGAATTCAACCCTACAAAAGGCCAGAGCCAAACCCCTTGTCATCCCGAGGAGTGCAACGACGCGGCAATCCATGTTTATGTACCGCGCCGCTGTTGCATGGATTGCCGCGCTGCGCTCGCAATGAATGGAATAAGGACGCATCACAACAGAGTATCTACATAACCCGACACCGACCGCGGAGCGGCCAATGGCCATTCCCACGCGGAGCATGGGAACGAGACTATGCCGTCATACCGTGCTCGCCACGGTATCTCGCTCTTAGTACTAAAACCCAAAACCAGATCCTGATGGTCATCAGGATGACGGCATAAGTGCGAGATCCTGACGTGCGTCAGGAAGACGGCTTAAATACACAGACACCGCCCCTACGGCCGTCATACCGTGCTCGCCACGGTATCTCGCTCTTAGTATTAAAGCCTAAAGCGAGATCCTGACCTGCGTCAGGATGACGGCATAAGTGCGAGATCCTGACATGTGTCAGGATGACGGCTTTAAGCGAGATCCTGACGTGCGTCAGGATTACGGCCTAAAACATCGCTGTGCGCCATAAGTTAAAAAAACACCGCTCTTTGTGGGAGCGGTGTTTTAGGCTTGGTATCTATTTTTAGCTGGGCGCCGGGCGCTTGGTGCTGGGCGCTATGTCTTCCCCTCGCACCTCACGCTTTACTTTTCACAACGACGTTTTGCTGCACAAAACCGGCCGGCTGAAGCGGCCTCTACCAGGATAGGTGTTTGGGTTTTCTTTTACTCCTCACACCTCACGCTTCCCCCTTCACGGGCGAAGGCCCTAGATAAAACACCGCTCTTTGTGAGAGCGGTGTTTTAGGCTTGGTATCTATTTTTAGCTGGGCGCCGGGCGCTTGGTGCTCGGCGCTATCTGTTAGATATAATTAAACAAACTCATGCCTTGTAGTTTGCCGAATACGCTTTGGCTGGCTTGCAGGGCGACCATGGTTTGGTTGAGGTCGCCGATGGCTTGGGCGTAGTCTAAGTCTTCCATGCCACCGCGTACTTTATCGAGCGTTAATGTCATGTCGGCATGGGTTTCTCGCTGGCTGTCTAGCCGTTGCATGCGAATACCGGTGTCGGCACGAATACGGGTAAAGTGACCACCCACGGCGTCCAGCTCGTCTAAAATGTCGGCAAATTCGCTTTGCTCACTGGCAGTGTTGCCATCACCGTCTAGCCACTCTTTGGCGCGATTTAATGCCGCAAATACATCAAAGGTATCTTGGCCCTGATCACTTGCTGGGTTGCCTGTTAGCGTGATTACATCACCAGCTTTGGCTTCCCCCGTTAGCGTAACGCTAACACCACCGGCGTTGATAGGTTGCCCAGCGGTATAAGGCTGCGGCGTCATTGCATCGCCATTTTTATCTAACAGCGCATTGCCATCAACGTCAGTTATTAATACTTCAGTAACACCTGCGTTATCGCTAAAATTAATCGCATACGGCTGGCCTGCTGGCACATTGTTGGCATCGCTAATTACCGCCCGTTCAACTACTAGGCCTTGCTCACGCACGCCGTCTTGCAAGTTGTAGTTGACAGTAAAGTCACCTTTAGGATTAGGCACTTGGCCAAACACTAAATTACCGTCGTGATTAAGCCCTACTTTTACATTATCGCTAATGGCTAATTCGCGCTGACCGCTATCACCTTGATAGACCACATCGCCGTTAGCTTGGCGAGAAAAAGGCGCGGCGTCGGTTTGAAAACCGGCAAAAATATAATCACCAAATTCATCTCGGCTATTGGCTAAGTCCAGCAGTTCGTCAATGCGACTGGTGAGCTCGCTGCTTAGCGCTGCCTTTTCTTGAGCCGTGTATGCGCCATTATTGGCTTTTAGCATCAGCTCTTTGGCTTGTTGGCTAAGATTTTCTGCGCTAGTGAGAATGCTTTCTTCGCGGCGTAGGCGATTTTCACCCATATTAATATTATTTTGATAACGAGCAATATTATTCAGCTCTTGCTTGTAACTCATAATGCCATTAGCCGCTACCGGATCATCGGCGGCAGTTTGTACGCGCACGCCAGACGATAATTTATCGAGCTGCTGATTAGCCTGATTACTTTTATTGGTAATGTGCTGCAAGCTGTTTTGATAAAACTGATTAGTTGAGATACGCACAATGGCTCCTTAGCGAATTTGCAGCAATGAGTTGAACATTTCGTTAGCCACAGTAATAACGCGACTTGAGGCCATATAGGCTTGCTGAAAACGTAATAAATTGGCGGCTTCTTCATCCAAGTTCACCCCCGACACCGACTGCATGCGGTTGTGTGACTGAGCAAGTGCGGCCGTAGCGGAGTCAGCCTTTATTTTTTGGCTGTGCGTTTTGCCGCCAATGCCGACCAAAGTTTGATTAATGCTATCGCCAATGGTGTTTTTGCCACCGTTAAACATCTTTTGCTGTTTTATATCGCCAAACGCCTGCGCGTTAACGTTATTACCGGCGCCACTGGCGGTGGCGACTTCAAAGCTGTCTGCCGTGCCTGCTTGGCCCGAGACATTAATCGTCAGGCCATCCAGCGTAATTACCGGATCTTGTGGATCCAGCGTCCCGTCTTGAATAATGATAGTGGGATCACTTTTTTTAACCACTTGATACTCACCTGCTGCATTAAAGCTCACTACTAAAGGATCATTCTTAGTTGGTAAATTAGTGCCTGCATGGTTCGTGATCTGTGCGCTAACGCTGGCATTACCGCTGTTTTGATCATTAGCGGTGGTGGTAAATTGGCTCGCTGCGGCCAGCCCTTCCGGCTTTTTCAAACTCACGCCGATATCTGCTGCGCCATTGCGCGTAGGACGGATCAGCATACTATCGCCATTAACAGGTGTGCCGCTGATGCTCACTGAAAAGCCGTCCACGTTCAGCTTGCCGTCGTCATCGGGCATGATTTCTTGAGGCTCGCCACCTGCTAAGTCGGTAATAAAGTACTTATCGTCTTTATAATCCAATCGATATTCACTGCCGGTTAACTTGCTGGTATCAGTAATGGTCACTTCGCCGCTAACATTGCTGTTGTCGGTAAAGAAGCGACCGATTCGGGCACTGTCGCTATTAATATCGGTAAATAAATCGGCACCGGGCACGCCGGTTAAGTCTAACCCTTGGCGCTGTACTTGGTTAAAGGCATCAGCCAAGCCAATGGCGGTGCGCCCAATATCGCTTAAGGTGGGCGCCAGCACCGTGTCTCTAAACTTGGCCGTGGCACCGAGTTTGCCGCCTAAGTCACTGGCAGTAAGCTTGGTCGCCTGCTTGGCTTGATCGGGTGCGGTTAAATACAACTCAGTTTGTTGCGGATCTGGGTTACCAAGCCTGGCCTCTAAGCTAAAGGCGCGGCTGCCACTAACTAGCGTATCGCGCCCGCCTAACATCACAGATACCACCCCATTGGGTTCGCTAATGGTAGTAATGCTGACTTCTTGGCCCAGGTCACTGATCAGCTTATCGCGTCTGTCTAATAAATCATTGGGCGAGCCGCTTGAACCTACGTTCATGATCTCTTGGTTTAGCTCAGCAATACCTGCCGCCAGCTCACTGACTCTATTGGCGCGGCTGGCAATGTCTTCACTGCTGGTGGAATATTGCTGATTAAGATTGCTGTGCAGGGTGTTAAAGCTACCAGCTACCTCTTGGGCATGCGCTAATAACAGCTGGCGATTACCTAAATCTCTGGGGTTATCGGTAAAGGCATCAATGGTTTTATACAAGGAGTCCAAGCTGCTGCTCAGCGCTTTGCCGTTGTCATTTACGCTGCTATTTAGGTAATTAAGCTGCTGATACATAGTGGTGGCGCCCGCCTGCTCTGTGCTATTAATCAGCACATCTTTAAAGGCATATTGCTGATACATGCGGGTAACGTCGCTAATACGGGTACCGGTGCCATAAAACTGACCGCCGGAGTTTAAGCCACCTTCGGTCATTTGTTCTGCCCGCTGGCGGTTAAAGCCTTCAGTGTTCACGTTGGCAATGTTATGACCGGTGGTCGCTAATTGCTTTTGTGCGGCCATTAAGCCACTCACACCGGTTTGATACATATCAACAGCCATGATGTGTCCTTATGCTTGTGCTACCAATCGGGTAACGGTATCAAAAATGGAACTGAGTTTGTCGGCATATTTGGGGTCGGTCGCGTAGCCCGCTTGCTGCAACTCTTTAAAATACTGCTTAGGCGAACCGGTTTGTTGCAAGGCGTTGCCGTAGCGCGGGTTCTCATGCAAAAAATCTACATAGTTGTTAAAGCTGTCATTAAAGGATTCGTATGATCTAAAAGGCGCTTTAACCTTTACCGCTATACCTTGCTCATATTCCAGCGTGTTCACCCAAGTTTTAGTGCTCTTCCAACTGTTATCGGCCTTGATGCCAAAAAGATTATGGCTAGAGTCACCATTTTTTGGTCCGATGATCTTTTTACCCCAACCGGTTTCCAGTGCCGCCTGCGCTAGCATGGCCTCGGGCGGCAATCCCATGCGCTTACCGGCCTCTACTGCAGCTGGCATTAAACGCTTCACAAAGTCTTCTGGCGAGCGAAACGGTTCACTGGCGTTATAGACCACTGCGTCTTTATCGTTAGCTGACAGGCTAGCGGCTTGTAATGGCGGTCGCGCCATTTCTTTGGCTTTTTCAACCGCGCCTGCTACGCCATCGGCACCTAAGGGGCGTATCACTTTGCCAGAAACACGACGCACGTCAGTTAAATCAAACTGGCGAGCTTGAGGCTGAGGTGCAGGCTGTTCACCGCCGAGCTGCTTACTCACTAAATCTGCTAAGCCTAAGCTGCCGCGCTTACTGAGTTCTGCCGACATCTGTTGGTCGTGCATATCTTGATAATGTTCGGTGTAGCGGCTGTTCATGGGGCCATCGGATTCAAACACCTTATTGGCCGCCCGCATCGATTTAAACAGCTGCTGGGTAAACAAGCTTTCAAACTGACGCGCAGCTTCGTCTAGCGCCTTGCCTCTGTCTTCGGCAAAGCCTTGTTGGCGCAGTTTATCTAACCCTTGGATATCGTTAACCAAGAGGCTATTACTGTATGAATCGACCGGTTTCATCCGCTACTCCTTTTTAAGCGTGAAGACTGAGGCTGGAAGAAAATCTAAAACCTATATTTGCCACGGAATACACGGAATCCACAGAAAAATAGAGATCAAATCTGAAAAGACATATTTTGTTGTTAAAACCTAAAAACGAGATCCTGATGGTCATCAGGATGACGGCTTAAAGCACAAACACCGCTCTGGTCTTGTTCCGTCTTACCGAGCTCGACTCGGTATCTCGCTCTTAGCACTAAAACCTAAACCGAGATCCTGACGTGCGTCAGGATGACGGCTTAAAGCACAAACACCGCTCTGGTCCTCTGCCGTCATACCGTGCTCGCCACGGTATCTCGCTCTTAGCACTAAAACCTAAACCGAGATCCTGACCTGCGTCAGGATGACGGCTTAAAATACAAACACCGCTCTGGTCTTGTGCCGTCATACCGTGCTCGCCACGGTATCTCGCTCTTGGCACTAAAACCCAAAACCAGATCCTAATGGTCATCAGGATGACGGCATAAGTGCGAGATCCTGACCTTCGTCAGGATGACGGCTAAAACAAACAAAACACACCGCACTTTGCCTAGCTAGGCGCTTGATGCTGGGCGCCGGGCGCTGCTTTTAAATAATCACCAGTTCGCCTTGGATGGCGCCGGCTTGGCGTAGGGCTTCTAAGATGGCCACCAAGTCTCCGGGGGCCACGCCTACTTGATTCACGGCGCGTACTAAGTCGTCGAGTGTGGTGCCGGTGTCGAGCTTAAACATGCGTGAGTCTTGTTGTTGAACATTAACAGTACTGTTCGGCACGACTACGGTTTCGCCGCCGGCCAGTGCATTCGGTTGCGACACATCAGGGTTTTCAGCAATCATAATGGTTAAGCCGCCGTGGGTAATAGCGGCGGGTTTAAGCCGCACATTTTGGCCAATCACTATGGTGCCGGTGCGCGAGTTAACAATGATTTTGGCGGACTCGTCGGCCACGTCTATCACCAAGTTTTCTAGCGTCGACAAATAACTGACGCGTTCACTTGGGTCGCGCGGGGCATAAACCTGCACCGAGGTAGCATCTAATGCTTGTGCATTATTAGGGCCCACCAAGTCGTTAATGGTCTCGGCCATGCGCTTAGCGGTGGTGAAATCTGAACGATGTAAGTTAAAGGTAATGGTATCACCACGGCCAAAAGAGCTTTCCACTTCCCGCTCTACCATGGCACCTGCAGGAATACGGCCCACGGTCGGAATGTTAATCATGATGGACGAACCATCGGCGCCCTCAGCACCCAAGCCGCCGACTATTAAGCTGCCTTGCGCCAGCGCATATACGCGCCCGTCCACGCCTTTTAAGAAGGTTTGCAGCAAGGTGCCGCCACGCAGGCTTTTGGCCTCACCAATCGCCGATACAGTAATGTCGATGGTTTGGCCGGGCTTGGCGAAGGCGGGCAGCTCGGCGTGCACCGCTACCGGTGCTACGTCATTCATTTTAGGGCGCATATTTTCTGGCACTGTAATGCCAAAGTTATTGAGCATGGTTCTAAAGGTTTGCGCGGCAAAGGCGTTGTTACGCTCGCCTGTACCGGGCAAGCCCACCACCAAGCCATAACCCACCAATTGGTTGGCTCGCACGCCGGCCACCGAGCTAATATCTTTAATACGCGCCGCCTGCACAGGCATTACCGCCCCCGCTAATAAGGTTAAGCTCAGTAATAATCCGGTGAGCTGCTTCATGTATTTCTCCTGACGTTCAGTGAGGGGTGAATGGTGAGGCGTGAGGTGTTTTACCCCTTACGCCTCTCTCCTCACCGTCAAATTTCTAAAACCAAGTTCAAATCGTGGCGAATACTTTTTACCTACCACAGAGCCAACCACCAAATATCTAAAACGAGATCCTGACGTGCGTCAGGAAGACGGCTAAAACAAAATATAACCTGTAGCCGGCCGTCTCTTTACCTAAGAGACGGCCACCTACAAATGACAATACCTACAAAAATCACCGTACCCCGTAGCCGCCACTTGTTTTTATACAGAGAGTTTCGGCGGGCCAGCGCAGCTGGCTTTAAATATCTAAAACCAAAACCCAAACTAAACCGTGGCGAAGTTCTCTTTACCTAAGAGACGGCCACCTACAAGTGACAATACCTACAAAAATCACCGTACCCCGTAGCCGCCAATTTATTCGGCGGGCCAGCGCAGCTGGCTGTTTAAATCAAAACCGTGGCGAATAAATTGCCACCTACAACAGGGCCAGTTACCAAACACCTAAAACGAGATCCTGACGTGCGTCAGGATGACGGCTATTTAGCTTGGCATTTTCTTTAACCCTTTACCCTTCACGCCTTACACCTCACGCGCTGTTAAAAAGGCATCCATGGGCTGTTGAAGAAGGTGGATAGCCAGCCGCGGGTTTGGGTGTTGGCAAAGTCGCCGGTGCCGCCGTAGTAAATGCGGGCGTTAGCTACGCGGTTAGACTCTACGCGGTTGTCGGCGCCAATGTCTTGGGGGCGGATCATGCCGCTAATGCGCACGTATTCTTCGCCGGTATTGAGCATGAGCCACTTTTCGCCCTGCACCATTAAATTACCGTTGGCTAACACTTGAGACACGCTCACGGTAATGCTGCCTTGTAAGCTGTTGCTTTGGTTAGTGTTAGCTTGGCCGTCAAACTCATTGCCGCTCGACATAGACGCACTGAGCGGATAACCGCCAACCGAAATCGGTGAGCCACCAATATTAGGCGCGGCAATATTAACGCTTGAGTCTTTCGCTTGCTGAGTGGTGGCGCGCTTTTGCGCACGAGTCGACTCGGCTAATTCCACGGTAATAATATCGCCAACGCGGTGCGCTTTAATGTCGGAATACAGGCTGTTGGCGTAGTTATCCTGAAAAATCGAGCCGTTAGGCTCTAATTGCTGTTCGCTCAAGCTAGGAATAACAGGCGCAAATTCCGGATCGTCGGGTTTAGGGGTATAAGGCGTACTGGCACAGCCTACTAAACTTAAGCCCCCTATCACCACCACACTTATGGCCATCATTAGTTTGCGCATCTACTCTACCTGCTTTAATTCAATTACAGCTGCTGATTAACGTAAGCCATCATTTCATCGACCGACGAGATAACCTTGGAGTTCATCTCATACACCCGCTGAGCTTGGATCAAGTTCACCAACTCTTCAGTCACGTTTACGTTAGAGGTTTCTAACATGCCTTGCTTAATGGTGCCGTAACCGTCAGCACCGGCAATACCTTGCATAGCAGCGCCACTAGACTGAGTCTCTAAATACAAGTTTTCGCCTTTAGGCTGTAAGCCTGCGGGGTTGGCAAAGTCGGTAATAATAAACTGACCGATAATTTGCGACTCAGCTTGGCCGGCGATTTGTACCGACACTTCACCATTGGTACCTACGCTAATGCTTTGTGCGTTATCGGGGATCTGCATTTCCGGCTGCAATGGGTAACCATTACCCGGCGTCACAATTACGCCCTCTTCGTTCAAGGCAAATTGACCATTACGGGTATAGCCAGTGGTGCCATCGGGCAGTAGCACTTCAAAAAAACCGCGGCCGTCAATCATCACATCCAACGCGTTATCTGTGGTTTGCACGCTGCCTTGAGTAAAGGTTTTTTGGGTGGCTACCACCTTACTACCGGCACCTAACATTAGGCCGGAGGGCAAGTTGGTGTCTGCCGTAGCACGGCCACCGGGCTGGTGCACATTTTGATAGAGCAAGTCTTCAAAAATCGCGCGGCCTTTTTTAAAGCCAATGGTGCTGGCGTTCGCCAAGTTATTGGAGGTGACCGAGATATTGGTCTGCTGAGCGTCTAAGCCGGTTTTACTAATCCATAATGCAGGGTTCATTACTCTCTCCTTTAGATGCGCAGCAGCTGAGCATGGGCTTTATCGTTTTCTTCTGCGTGACTCATCATTTTTAATTGGGTCTCAAAGCGGCGCTGCAGATCGATCAAATGGGTCATTTCGGCTACCGGATTCACGTTACTGCCCTCCAGTGCGCCAGCAATCAGTTGTACTTGCGCTGAGGCGGCTTCAGCTTGGCCGTCTTTACGACGAAACAGGCCATCTTGGCCTTTTTCCAGATCCGCATTGTTGGGCAGTACGGTTTTAATACGCTGCAGCTCAGCACCGCCGTTAGCGGGCTCGCCTTCTAAGCGGGCGAAGATGGTGCCGTCTTTGTTAATTTCCATTTTTTCTAACGGCAGCGGTAAAAAGATCGGCCCGCCGTTATCGTCTAATACGTTTAAGCCATTACTGGTTTGCAAGCGGCCATCTGGCGTAACTTGCAAGCTACCAAAGCGGGTATAGGCTTCACCGCCATCTTTAGATTCTACCGCCAGCCAGCCGTCACCGGCTACGGCAACGTCAAGATCTCGACCGGTGGTTTGTATGGGTCCGGTGGCAAAGTTTTGCCCCGGCCGCTCCGTCATGGCAAACACGCGGGTGGGCATGCCCTCGCCAAAGGCTTGCATGGCGCGCGCTTGCTCCATGTCGGCTTTAAAGCCGGTGGTATTAGCGTTGGCGAGGTTATTAGAGCGTACGGCCACGCTGTGCATGTTTTCTTTGGCGCCAGACATGGCGATATAAAGCAATTTGTCCATTTCAGCTCCGCCGGCGCTTGCCGAATAAGTACTGATTAATGCTGATAAGCCGCAGAGTCTCTGCCACTGACCGCTAATTAACTAAACTATTGATTAAATACAATGCAAGATTAGTGCCACAACACAGCGCCCGGCGCCAAGCACCAAGCGCCTAGCTAAAGATAAACACCGCTTTTGGTTGGCTCTTCTAACTATGCAGTTTTGCCGGGCGCGCCTCGGTATCTACCCTACTGCCGTCATACCGTGCTCGCCACGGTATCTCGCTCTTAGTACTAAAACCCAAAAGCGAGATCCTGATGGTCATCAGGATGACGGCATAAAAAAGGCCAGAACCCCATCCCTTGGTCCTTGCGAGGAGTGTAACGACGCGGCAATCCATGGTTGGAACCCTGTGCAGGTGTGCAGAATGGATTGCCGCGCTGCGCTCGCAAAGACGGCATAAAGGCGCAACACACCAGTTTCTTGGCTGTCATACCGTGCTCGCCACGGTATCTCGCACTTAGTACTAAAGCCAAAGCGAGACCCTGATTTTCATCAGGAAGACGGCATAAACACCGAACCCCACAAACAAAAACACCGCCTTTTTCGGCGGTGTTTTTTAGGTTGGCGCTTGATTTGGGCTACCCCTCACTCTTTACGCTTCACCCCTCACGGTATGAATTAGCGTATCTGCAGCACGGTTTGCATTAGTGTGCTGTTTACTTCTAATGCGCGTGAGTTAGCCTGAAAATTACGCTGGGCGGTAATTAAATCAACCAATTCAGTCGTTAGGTTAGTATTTGATTGCTCTAGTTTAGAAGCATCAATTTTACCCAAGGTTCCGGTATTTGGCTGCCCTACTACCGCTTCGCCAGATAATAACGACTGCCGCCACTGAGTATCGCCTATTTGCGTTAGACCTTGATCGTTAGGGAAACGCGCCAGCGCAATAATACCTAACTTTTCATTGGTGCCATTGCTGTAGGTCGCGACCACGTTGCCGTCTGGCCCTACATCTACTTTCGTTAAGCGGCCCACAGTTGCGCCATCTTGTGATAAACGACTAACTTCAAACGGAGAAGCAAACTGGGTAATGCTATCAAAACCAATAGTAATCTGTTGTGTTTGATCAGAGCCATTATTAAAAGCTAAAGCATCAGACATAATTTCTGTTGGCTTTGGAGTCTGGATCAAACCATTTTCATCAAAAGTAATATTTAATGTTCGTGCGACTAAAGGAGATGCGGGATCTAGTGGGTCAGAAAGCTCTGTTCCTAAAGCATCTTCACCATCGACATAAGCAAACATCTTCCACTCATTACTGGTTGAGTTCACATCTTTAACAAAATATTTAGTCAAAGTGTGCGGTTCACCTAATGAGTCATAAATAGTCACTGACGTCGATGAGCTATAGGTTTCATTTTTAGCTGGATCAAAATTGTCAGGATCAAGTGCAGCAGCTTTTGACGGCAGATTCATTTCGCCACGAGTCGCTTCAGTTTTTTTAGGTATCCCTGCACGCTCAGGTATTTGCAATGGCTTACTGGCATTCAAAGACAGTGAGATGGGTGTTCCGTCTTCGTTAACATCAAATTTTTGTAAATAGCTACCTTGAGAGTTAACCACAAATCCTTGATCATTCAGCCTAAAAGCACCCGCTCTAGTAAAAGTTCTGTCTAGTGAACCGGTTTCATTAGACATCACAAAAAAACCATTACCGTTAATCGCCATATCTAGCGCATTGTTAGTGGTTAAACGGCTACCTTGATGAAACTGCTGTGCTACCGCTGCCGTTTGCACACCGTTACCCACTTGCGTTTTAGAGTTGGCGAAAATGGAATTGGAATAAACATCAGCAAACTCAGCGCGTGATTCTTTAAAGCCAATGGTATTTACGTTGGCGATGTTGTTAGCTGTAACATCAAGATCTTTCTGGGCCGCATTTACACCGCTCAGGGCAATATTAAAAGACATTATTGTTCTCCTTACGCCGGTTTACGGCCAGAAATTTCCAGTACCTGACTTAAAGGTAAGCCCCCAAGCCCAGAAAGATTTACTAAGGTGGGATTTTCTCCACTGCCCAGCGTAACGCTGTTAACGCGCGCAAACATTAAGGCATTTAAATCTTCTCGCTGATCGCCCATTAAGGCATTAACTTTAAACTTATACTTGCCCACCGGCGCCGGCTCACCTTGCTCATTTAAACCATCCCAACTAAAAGGTACGTTGCCACGCTGAGGGCCGTCTAAGGTAATTTCTCTAATGAGTTGACCTTTTTCATCTTCTACCCGCACTTTAATATTTTGTGCGCCCTCGCCTGCAGCAATAACACCATTTACAGTGTCAGTTTGATCCCAGTGTGCGAGATCAGTCGGCAGCAAAACATCTTGCCCTACTAAGCTGGAAGCCTGTAATGCCTGATTAGAAGTCATGACCTCATTCAAACCCATAAGCTGTGCGCTCATTTGGTTAATGCCTTCAGAGGTAGCAAAAGACGTCATTTGTGACACCATTTGTGCGTTATCTGCCGGTTTAAATGGATCTTGATAAGCAAGCTGTTGAGTCAGCAAAGAGAAAAAGTCTTCTTGTTCTAACTTAGCGTTATTATTTTGTTCTGCTTTATCGGCGGGGCTTTGCTCGCCGGGCCATTTTAGGCCGGTTAAATAGTCTTGGTTAACTTGCATCAGTTATTACCCCTTACCGAGGCGCAGCGTTTGCTGCAACATTTGCTTGGCGGCGTCTGCTACCTGCACGTTAGTTTGGTAGTTACGAGAAGCACTTAGCATGTCGGTCATTTCTTCAACTACGTTGACGTTGGGCTTATAGATAAAGCCTTCTGCGTCTGCCATGGGGTGATCTGGGTGAAATTCTTTGAGTAACGGCTTGTCGGTTTCGACTATGCCCATCACTTTAACGCCGACGCTTTCTTGACGATCAGACAGGGCCTGGTTGAGATCGGCGGCAAATACCGGTTTGCGCGCGCGGTAAGTTTCACCCACGCTGGAGCTTACGCTGTCTGCGTTCGCCAAGTTACTGGCGGTGGTATTAAGGCGCACCGACTGCGCGCTCATGGCGCTGCCGGAAATATCAAATACCTTAAATAGGCTCACATTGATTCTCCTTTAATGGCTTTTAACAGGCCGCTTATTTTGCCGTTTAAAAACTCGAGCGAGGCTTGATACTGCAAGGCGTTTTCCATGTAGTTATTACGCTCGGTTTGTACATCGACCGTGTTGCCATCGCCGGTGTCTGGCTGGTTAGGCACGCGAAACTGCACCATGCCGGGCGGCGCTATCTCAACGGCGAAGTGCTGTTGATTAGTACGACTCAGCGAAAAGCCTTGGTTATTTTGTGCCTGATTCAGCGCCGCCTGAAAATCCATGTCTTTGGCTTTATAACCAGGCGTATCTGCGTTGGCCAAGTTACTGGCCAGCACTTCAGCGCGACTTGAGCGGGCCGTTAGGGCGTGTTGATGTATACCAAAGGCTTTATCGAATGAAATTGCCACCCTGCACCTCTTGTCTTACGTTACGTTGTTGCCAGTAGGCGGCAAACTCTTGCCACCCGCGGCTTAAATTATGTGTTGTTCTGGGTTATTAAGCAGTGTGCTTACCCTAGGTTCAACTTACACCTAGACTCTCACCTATATACAAGCAAGACTCATGCCAGCTATAGAGCAATGGTTAATGGTGAGTGGTGAGCTTAACTAAAACGATAATACCAGCTCTTGTAGAAGCCGCTTTAGCCGGCTGGTTTTTCGCAGAAAAACTCCCCATCTAAACCGAGATCCTGAATTTCATCAGGAAGACGGCATAAAAAAGGCCAGAGCCCTATCCCTTGGTCCTTGCGAGGAGTGCAACGACGCGGCAATCCATGGTTGGGACTCTTGTGCAGGCGTGCAGAATGGATTGCCGCGCTGCGCTCGCAATGAACTGTGCTTTTTTTCAAGCAAATTCTGGTGAATAGGCTGTTTTTTTAGTTGCCACTGCAAATGCTTGTCTAAGCAGTTTATGTGCGATGGCGATGCTAATGACTTTAGCTGGCTTGCCTAATGCTTGAAGTCGTTCATACAAAGCCACGCAGGATGGATTGCATTTTCTTGCTGTCCAGCTGCATAGATACAGCAGTTGACGTAGCCGGCCTTGCCCCATTTTGGCGATGCCACCTCGCCCTCTAACAGAGCTGCCAGATTCGTAAGTCGTGGGGCTTACGCCTACATAAGCGCTGAGCTGTTTAATACTAATAAACTTAGTAAATCCACCCGTAGATATAATCAACTGAGTCGCTGTTTTACTACCGATTGAGGGAATACTGTTGAGTAGCTTATACAACTCAGCAAAATGCTTTTTTACTTGTTTTTCCAAGTGCGCTTCGCACTCTGTAATGTCCTGTTTAAGTTGCTCTTTGCGCCTTAAAAACTGCCTGTCTACCATTGCACTTCTGACCACTAAGTAGCTCTGTGCATGCCCACGATTAGACAAGCGTGTCATGTCTTCAGTGAGGTCGTCTAGCCAGCCTTGAGCGACTTTCAGCTCTTGTATGTGGTGAGGCTCAGGCTTCCAGAGCATAAACTCCACGCTTTCGCCGTAGCTCAAAATCAAGCTTGCATCAGCGGTGTCTGTTTTAACGCGAGACAGCCTCATTTGCCCATAGCGCTTAATTACTAACGGGTTTATCACCGCCACGTTACGCTCGGTTTCAAAGAGCGTGACAGCTAAGCGAGCATGATAAACGCCCGTGGCTTCCATCACGTAAATTGCGTCTGCTGGCGTGGCCTTCATAAGCTGATTTATTCCACTAGCAGTGGAGTCAAAGCGCTGAGTTTTAATGCGGTCATTTTCTTTCCAGGCAATATCAAACCAGTCTTTGCTAACATCTATACCTACAACCACTTTCATTCTTGTTTCTCCTGTTGCACATACCGGTGCTTAAGCAGTTTCAGCAATCCTAAATACGAGGTCTTAGCCTCAATGAACTGTTCGAAATTTACTTAAACAAGAGAGGGCGGCTATCATTGCGAACAGTCTTCAAAGACTAAAGACAAATAAAGCCTCAGCCCCTCTCTTTTGGTTGTTGGATTATACGTCTATAACCAACAGGGAAAGCATAGGATGACAGCATAAAGGCGTAACACACCAGTTTCTTGGCTGTCATACCAAACTTGCTTCGGTATCTCGCTCTTATGTTTAAAACCAAAACCAAGATTCTGATGTGCATCAGGATGACGGCTAAAACAACACACCGCACTTTACCGTCATACCGAACTTGCTTCGGTATCTCGCTCTTATGTTTAAAACCAAAACCAAGATTCTGATGTGCATCAGGATGACGGCATTAGAACAAAGAGTTTCGCCGGCCAGCGCAGCTGGAGGGTTTAAAGACTTACGCCTAAGGCGTAATGCGAGAACAAGTGTTCGCCTGCAAAGACAATCTCTTGTAGCCCGCAACTTGTTCGCGGGGCCAGCGTAGCTGGATGGGTTTGAAATCCCGCTGAGACGGGACTGCCGAATACTCTTTATAGAAACAATGGCAGCCTACAAAAGATCAACAGCAAAACCGTGGCGAATAAATTGCCACCTACGAAAGACTGATACCTGTAGCCGGCCGTCTCTTTGGTAAAGAGGACTTCGCCGGCCCTGCGAAGCAGGATGGTTTTAAATCCCGCTGAGGCGGGACTGCCGAATACTCTTGATATAAATAATGGCAGCCTACAAAACCGACGCACTTTGCCGTCATACCGAACTTGCCTCGGTATCTCGCTCTTATGTTTAAAACAAAAACCGAGATCCTGATGTGCATCAGGAAGACGGCTAAAACAACACACCGCACTTTGCCGTCATACCGAACTTGCTTCGGTATCTCGCTCTTTGCTCTTAAAACTAAAGCGAGATCCTGACGTGCGTCAGGATGACGGCAGAAATGAAGGCGTGAGGCGTAAGACCCAATAAAAAAGGCCCTTGCGGGCCTTAAATTATTTGATGCGGTAGATGATGCCGGGGTTGCAGCGGATCATTTCAAACTTATCTGATAAGCCGGTGAGTGACTCAGAGGCGCCGAGTAGCAGATAGCCACCGGGATTTAACGATTGGGCAAATTGATTCAGGATCTTAGTTTTATTGGCCGGTGAAAAATAAATTAATACGTTGCGGCAAAAAATAATGTCAAATTTACCCAGCAAACTGTAGCTGTCTAGCAAGTTGAACGGTCGAAAGTTGACCATGCTTCTTACCTTCTGTTGCAGCTGCATCTTGCCTTCGGTTAACGGGGTAAAAAAGTGGCTCCGGCGCTCAGGGGATAAACCGCGCGCCAGCGATAAGCTGTCGTAAATGCCACTCTTGCATTGCTCCAACATGCTGGTAGAAATATCCGTGGCCACTATTTGTAGCCCCGGCAAACCGCCTGGTTTGCGAGCTTGATACTCTAATGCGGTCATGGCAATGGAGTACGGCTCTTGGCCCGAGGAGCTGGCCGCCGACCATACTTTTAATGTTTTGCCAGGCTTTGCCAACTCAGGAAACAGCTTTTCGGTAAGCAAGGTAAAGGGATAACTGTCACGAAACCATAAGGTTTCATTGGTGGTCATGGCATCGATCACCGCGGTTTTCAGCTCTCGCTCACGCAAGCTCATGGATTTTACAATTAGCTCATCTAACGACTCTATTTGAAAACGCGCCAGCAAAGGTGACAAGCGACTTTTAACCAAATACTGCTTGTTATCTCCCAGCACTATGCCGGTGCTAGTTTCTAGAAAATGACAAAAAGCGCGGTATTGTTCTTCGGTCAGATTTTTCATCTGTGTCCTTTACAGCAGTTTAGAGTGCAGCCTTCACGGCTGATGCCAGCTCGTCGGGATGGAATTTAGCGATAAAATTATCGGCGCCGACTTTTTCAATTAATGCTTTGTTAAATACGCCACTTAATGAGGTATGTAAAATAACATGCAGATCTTTGAGGGCTGGATTACTACGAATTTCAGACGTTAAGGTATAACCATCCATTTCTGGCATTTCTACGTCAGAAATAACCATAGACAGCTGTTCAAGAATCGGACCATTGGCGGCTAATTCACGCAGTTTATTGAGCGCCAGCTTGCCGTTTTCCACTACAATGCATTCAAGGCCCAGTGTTTCCATGGTTTTTTGAATTTGACGACGGGCAACCGAAGAATCATCGGCAATTAAAATCGGCTTTTGCTCGGCTGTCATTAAATGAGAAACCTCATCCACTAACTCTTGTTTCACGATTACGTTGCGCGGTGCAATCTCATCGAGAATTTTTTCGACATCCAATATTTCTACCAGCTCACCGTCAATTTCGGTAACGGCGGTCATATAATTAGAGCGACCCGTTCCTTTAGGCGGCGGTAAAATAGCTTCCCAGTTCATATTCACAATTCGGTCTACCGAGCCCACTAAAAAGCCCTGCACCGAACGATTATATTCAGAGATAATCACAAAGCTGTTCTCAGTCTGCTCAACCGGGCGACCGCCCATGGCTTTACTGATATCAATAATAGAGATGGTTTTACCGCGAATATTGGCCACGCCTTTGATCATGGCATTACGCTGCGGCAATACCGTCAGCTTAGGGCACTGCAACACCTCTTTGACCTTGAACACGTTAATGCCAAATCGTTGACGCCCGTTAAGCCTAAACAGTAATAATTCCAACCTGTTCTGACCCACCAGTTGTGTTCTTTGGTTTACCGAGTCGAGTACGCCCGCCATACAGTTTCTCCATTAAGGCCGTGGTATGCTTGTCCGTCCATGGCATGTTTTATGCATTATACGATAAGTATGCTTATAGGTAGTGCGTATTGATAGCGCTGATTTATGCGAACCGGGCGTTAGCTTAGCATCCGCTAATGGCCGACGCCAACAGCGCTCAGCAGCTACGTGATATGAGCCACTGCTTTTATATCGGCCAAGAGGAAAGAATGCTTAACAGAAATTTTTTACCCTTAAGCGCAGCCTTGCGCAGTTTGAGCAAATTATCAAGCTTGCCCGTCTTTATCCTATTCTTGCTCTCAGCCAATATGGGCCCACTACAGGCGCAAACGCTGGGGGCCAGTAATGTGCATGATGAAATTCGCCGCTACGCCGAAGACTATGTGCGAGATTTAGTACCTTTGCAGCCGGACGATAAACTAGAAGTGACTGCCGCCAGCATAGATACCCGCATAGCATTGACCGAATGCTTAGGCCAACTTACCGCCGACATACGCGGTGCCGGTGATGTGAAGCGCAATACGCACGTATTTTTGCAGTGTCATGAAACTCCCAGCTGGGAAATTTTTGTGCCGGTACGGGTAAAAGTGCTTAAGCCAGTAGTAACGGCCAGCGACCCGATAACACGTAATACCTTGCTGCAAGCGCAGCATTTGAGCGTGGATTATCAAGATGAAGTACTATTGCGCGGCGGGGTTTTTAGCAACCCGAGTGAGCTTATTGGCTCACGCAGCAAACGAGACTTGCGCGCCGGACAACCGATTTTAAGCAGTCAATTATGCGTGGTATGCAAGGGCGACAGAGTCAGTATTTTGGCGCAAACCGGCGGGCTCAGCTTAAAAACCGATGGTTTGGCCAAAGAAGATGGCTCTTTTAATGACACCATTCGCATCAGCAACGTTAACTCGGGCCGAGAAATTAGCGCACAAATTGTGGCCGCCGGTCAGGTGCAGGTTAAGTTGTAAATTCTGCTTTATAAATTCTGCTAAAGTTATTTGGCAACAAGCCGATACCCCTTGTACGCAGCAGCAGAACAGGACATTAACATCATGGCTATCGATAAATTACCCGTAGGGATCAGCACTAACACGCCGCTGACCAACAATAAATATAAGCAAAGCGTGGCCACAGATGCCGCGCCAAGCAACACGCCTAATACGGTGGCGCCTAAGCAAGACTCCGTCACGCTAACGCCGCAGGCACAGCGCTTGAGTCAGGTGCAGCACTCGCTGTCTAACACGCCGGCACCGGATAATAGCGCCCGCTTAGAGGCGCTGAAAAAAGCCATCAACGAAGGCAGCTACCAAGTTGACAGTGACCGACTGGCGGCCAATATTTCACGTTTTGAGCAAGACTTAGAAGGCCTCTAATATGTCGCTTGCTGCGCTGCTAGTTCAACAAAAATCCCAACTCGAGCTGTTATTAGACATTACCCAACAGGAGCTTGAGTTGATCGTGCATCGCAAAGCGCTGGAGCTGCCGCCATTAGCGGAGCAAAAACAGACTTTGCTGACGCAAATTCAAAGCACAGATGCCGAGCTTGCCAATCATCCGGAGCGCGAGCGCTTAAGCAGTGATTATCTGCCTCAAGTTAATAGCCTGCGCCAGTTAGTAGAGCAATGCCAAGAGCAAAGCCAAGTCGCCGAGCAATTACTCGAGCAATCGCTCAACGGTGTTCGCCAACTTGGTAATATTTTAAGCCGTCTGCACGAACGGCAAAGTATGACCTATGACCAAAAAGGTCACACCAAAGGCATCAACAAAGGTGTCGGATTTAAGGTTTAAACACCCGCTAGCGGGAATATTTAATTTTAAATGCTTAATGTTGAATGAAGCCAAACAAAAACACCGCTCCCATAAAGAGCGGTATTTTTGTTTGTGAGACCGTAAGAACAACCATAGCGCCTCACACGCAAAGGCGGTGTTTATGCCGTCATCCTGACGCACGTCAGGATCTCGGTGTGGTTTTAGTACCAAGTGCGAGATACCGGATCTCGCCCGGTATGACGGCCAAGAAACTGGTGTGTTATGCCCTTATGCCGTCTTTGCGAGCGCAGCGCGGCAATCTATTCTGCAAGCTTGCTCAGAGCCAAACCATGGATTGCCGCGTCGTTACACTCCTCGCAAAGACCAAGGGATGGGGTTTTGGCCTTTTTTATGCCGTCATCTTGACGCACGTCAGGATCTCGCTTTGGCTTTAGTACCAAGTGCGAGATACCGGATCTGGTCCGATATGACGGCCAAGAAACTGGTGTGTTATGCCTTATGCTGTCTTTGCGAGCGCAGCGCGGCAATCCATTCTGCAAGTTTTCACAAGGTCCCAACCATGGATTGCCGCGTCGTTACACTCCTCGCAAAGACCAAGGGATGGGGTTCTGGCCTTTTTTATGCCGTCATCCTGACGCACGTCAGGATCTCAGTGTGGTTTTAGTACCAAAAGCGAGATACCGAGGCGAACACGGTAGGACGGCAGTAGGGCTGTGTCTGCTGTATTTTTAGCCGTCATTCTGTGCCCATCAGGATCTCGTTTTAGATGGGGAGTTTTTCTGCGAAAAACCAGCCGGCTAAAGCGGCTTCTACAAGATCTGGTGTTTTCGTTTTAGCTGCACTTACAATTCACAATTAAGCATTGCCCTCAATACCCGCGTCTTAGCTGTTCATACAACTTTAAATCTAGCTCTAGCTCGGTGATATACATATCACCGTCTGGGTAACTGTTTACTACCCGCGCGCCGCGCACCACACCTCGGCTGCTGTTGCTTACCGCACCGTCTTGCAAAATATTGCTGTTGGTAATGCTGGAGCTTGAAGTCATCACCCCACTTAACTGCTCGGTCAGCTCTCGATAGGCATCTAACTTAGAGGCGCGCATGGCGTGCAATAGTTTTTGCTGAGGATCCACCGGCTGCTGCAAGCTAATGGGCGCATAGCCCACCGCATAAATAAGTTGTTTCGCAAAAATCGGCCCGCCCGTGCTGTTGCTGCAGGCCATTAAAGGCCATAGCATTAAGCACATTAATAACCCGCGCTTACTTAGCATAACGGCTCCTATATTCAGGCGTAATCACTTGCACTCTGGGCTCCGGGCCTTGGGCTTTAAGCATGCTGGCCACTAGGTATTCAGGAATAAACTGCTGGGCGCTGGCAACCAAACTATTATCGGCCATCGACACCAAGCGCGCATTAACTAACCGCCCGCCGGTGGTTTCACTCACAGTGCCGTGTACCAAATACTGCGCATTGATGCGGCCACTTAGCTGGCGATAATCACGACTGGTAGTAATGTCGCCTTCTGGCGTAATGCGGATAAAAGGCAAGGTTTTAAAGTCCACAACCCGCAAGCCATATTGATTGAGTTGAAACATCATGGTTTCAGACAACAAACGGCTAAAGTCATCTTGGCTGTTATAATCTTGCTGATCCACAAAGCCGCTCACCGCAATGCCCGACTGAGTATTCAACTTGTGCGCACTGGACACCAAACGATAAGCCAAAGCCGACATATGCTGTTGCAGCTGGGTTTGTCCGCCCACCAAAGACGGTCCCGCCTGCGGCAAATAAGCGCTGCGCGTACCAGCACTCATGCGCATTGGCACGCCATCTTGGCTGTGGCGCGGCGACACCTCTGGCTGCACTAAAGGCCCCAGAGGCTTGCGATTAATATAGTGGGATGCATGATCGTGGGGCAGATAATGATTATTAGCATCAAACTGCTGCTCTCCTGAGGAAGTACAGGCCGTTAGCCCCAGTACCACCAGCAGAAAAAGAGGTTTACTCATCATGACTCCCATTAAATAAATGACACTTGTCGACTAGTTAAGCTATCGGCCAAGCGACGGCAAACTTTACGGCTAAGGCTGTTCGCTCACTCACCAACAGGCAGCAAACAAAAGCGATTAGTCTAAAACAAGACGAGCGGCAAAAAACTGCCGTTATTACCGCGGCGTCTATATCTAGCGGCTAGATATACCCATAAACCCTAACCAAAACCAGTGTTAAAAACGCCATTAACAGCAAAGCCGCCTTTTACTGTACTTATTAGGCAAGGTTTTTGCATAATCCTTGCCAACAATTGATCACCGCGCCAACTTAATGCTGGCAGTGGTGTTACTCAGGATGCGACCGTGTCAATAAAAGCCCTTTTGCCCTCATTGTGTTTGCTGTTGCCACTGGCACTGCCGTTTGCGGCCAATGCCGATTGGTATCAAGCGGAAGGCTCAGCATTGCTGAGCCAAGGTGCAGAAACCGCGCGCCAACAAGCGCTCGAACAAGCGCTGACCGATGCCCTGCTGCAAGCCGGCGCCTCCATTACTACCGTGCAATCGGTCACTAACGGCGCGCTCTCTGGCCAGCAACTCGACATTGCCGCCCAAGGCGAGCTAATGGATTATGTGATCCTAAACGAGCGCAGCGCGCAAGGCCGCTTATGGCTAACCGTGCGCGCCGATATTTGGCCCAACCCGCAACAAGTGCAAGCCAAGTGTGCCAGTCGTTATCGCCCAGGTATTAGCCTCACTAGCTTTGCTATTCAGCATCCGGATCAAGGTCGATTTGGCCAAATTTATGAATTAGGTAACGCCACCGCCGCCCGTTTGGCTCAGCATCTAACGCCGAGCGTCAATTTGATGACGCAACTGCCCTATCAAATTACCACCGACACCCAACTGCCCCGCAGCCAAGGCTTGCGCCAAGGCAGTGACGTATTAGCGAAAAAACAACAATCTCGATTACTGCTCAGCGGCGTGCTGAACGACATCAGCATGGAAGACGGTGATTGGGTGCAATGGCGCTTTAAAGAGCAGCCCCGTCAGTTTGTATTGTCCGTCACCTTAGAAGACAGCTTTACCGGCGAGCGATTATTGCAACAGCAATACCGCGTAGAAGCGCCTTGGTCGTTTAAAAAGCATGAGGTAGTGAATGTGCAGCAACAAAGCTTTTGGCAATCTTCTTATGGCCAAGCCGCCGACCAACTCTTGCAGCGCATTGCCCGCGATATCGTCAACGCCCAGTCTTGCATGAAGGCCATTGGCCATATCTTGCAGCAATCCGACGAGGGTATCTTAATGGATCTTGGCCGTGACGCCGGTATTCAACCCGGTGACCGCTTTACCTTGATCCACAGACGCCAACTGCAACCTGGCTATTACAGCGAAACCTCATCCAAAGCGCAGTTTGTGGTGCAACAAAGCCACACCGACTACAGCCTGCTCGCCCCCGCCGACGGCGTCGCCCGCCAAGTGCGCATCACCCGGGTGATATGCTGACCTCAGTGAAATGAGGTGTGAAAGACATAGCGCCGAGCACCAAGCGCCCAGCTAAAATAGATACCAAACCAGAAACACCGCCCACACAAAAAGCGGTGTTTGATCTAGGGCTTCGCCCGTGAAGGGTGAAGCGTGAGGAGTGAGGAGTAAAAGAAAACCCAAACACCTATCCTGGTAGAGGCCGCTTCAGCCGGCCGGTTTTGTGCAGCAAAACGTCGTTGTGAAAAGTAAAGCGTAAGGTGTGAGGGGAAGATATAGCGCCCAGCACCAAGCGCTCGGCGCCCAGCTAAAAATAGATACCAAGCCAGAAACACCGCTCCGACAAAGAGCGGTGTTTTAAGCCGTCATCCTGACGCACGTCAGGATCTCGCACTTATGCCGTCTTCCTGATGCACATCAGGATCTTGGTTTTAAGGTTTTAGTACTAAGAGCGAGATACCGAAGCAAGTTCGGTATGACGGCAAAGGGCGGTGTGTTGTTTTAGCCGTCTTCCTGACGCACGTCAGGATCTCATTTTGAACTGTGCCGTATGGTTACAAAAAACCGACCGGTTGCTTTATGAGTGCACGTCATATGAATTAAACCTTAACTCTCGCTACGCGCTATAGCGTATAACTTAGCGTTTACACGCTATAGCGTATAAACTATCTTTACCTTCTATAGCGTGTAAGGAGAATTCATGAAAGTAACTTCTGCCCATCAACTCAGCCATGTATTACAAGATCAGCGTAAACAACAAGGTCAATCACAGACCCTAGTGGCTCGCAAGGTTGGGCTGCGCCAAGATACCGTTTCAAAATTCGAAAACACGCCCGACGGTACTCGCCTCGATACCCTGTTCAAATTGCTTTCGGCATTGGATTTAGAGCTAGAAGTTAAGCCGCGTGGCAGTGCTCCTAATACTACTGAGCAATGGCAGGAGGAATGGTAATGGCACAGCTAACTATCGCCATGAATGGCTACCAAGTAGGCACGCTATATCGATCATCATCTGGTACTCATGAGTTTTGGTACCATCAAGACTGGCTCGATATGCCCGGCTCTCGCCCCATTTCTCTATCCCTACCATTAGGCAAACAACGCTTCAAAGGTGAAGAGGTATACAATTTTTTTGATAACCTATTACCCGACAAAATGCAGACTCGACAGCGCATTGTCGCTCGTCATCAGGCAGCTTCAAGTCAGCCCTTTGATCTATTAGCCAAAATTGGGATGGATAGCGTGGGGGCTCTACAGATCTACCCTGCCAGTCAGCAACCAGAAGGGGTTAGAAGCATTCATTGTAAGAAGTTAACTCAATCGGCGCTGCTGAATATCTTGCAAGGTTATCAAAGCAATGCACCATTGGGGATGATTAGCGGTGAAGAAGACTTTCGAATTTCGATTGCCGGCGCACAAGAAAAAACTGCGCTACTCAAACAAAACGAAAATTGGTATCTACCGCTAGGCAGTACACCCACCACACACATTATCAAGTTACCGATAGGTACCATCCAAAGTCATTCTCATACCATTGATTTAAGTACTAGCGTCGAAAATGAATTGGTTTGCTTACGCTTAGCCGGTGCACTTGGTTTGGAAGTAGCAGCCGCGGATATTCTTGACGTGCGAGGCTTTCGAGCATTGTCCGTGGCCCGCTTTGACCGGCGACGATCATCTGACGGTCAATGGATTATGCGCTTACCACAAGAAGACTTTTGTCAGGTTCTAGGCGTATCACCCGGCCTTAAATACGAAAGTGATGGAGGCCCAAATATTGTCAAGATTATGAGTTACCTATTGGGCTCAGCTCAACCAGAACAAGATAGAGCAACCTTCATGCTAGCCCAAGTCGTATTCTGGCTATTAGCAGCAACGGATGGACACGCCAAAAACTTTTCAGTTTTTTTACTACCAAATGGGGCCTTCAGACTCACACCACTCTATGACATTCTTTCGGCCTACCCAGTTATGGGTGGCTCGGGGCTCTCGGAGCGAAAAATCAAAATGGCCATGGCCCTACAAGGATCATCTGGCCGCCATTATCAATGGTATAACCTTTTTCCTCGCCACTTTCTAACCACTGCCCGTGCGGCCGGATTTGATGAAACAGCCATGCAAACGATTTTAGATGACGTTAGAGACCGAGTTCCAACGGCTATCAATAGCGTCAGACAGTCGTTACCTGAAAATTTTCCTGCTGATATAAGTGAAGTCATTTTCTCCGGTGTAGAAAAACGAGCAAAGCGGCTAGACCAAAACTAAAAAACGCGACTCAACTAAGTGTGTTATGCCTTTACGCCGTCATCCTGACGCACGTCAGGATCTCGGGCTGATATTTAAAACACTCAAGCTTATTGGCAACGGAACCCACGGAAGAACGCGGAAAAATAGTGATCAGATCTAAAAGTGGCGATTAATGGTAAGAGCAAGTCGGGGGTTTATCTTTTAGGCTGTCTTCCTGACGCACGTCAGGATCTCGGTTTAACTTGGCGCTAGGCGCTGCCCGGTTTAATCTTGTTTCGATTGAACTTGGCGCCGGGCGCTTGGTGCTCGGCGCTGCTCTCTTCTACTTCTGGGTAATACCAAAATACCGCATGTGCAGTGCTCGTACCTGATTCATTAACTCAGGCACTGGGCCAACTACCGTAACTTCTGGCGCTACTTCATTAATGGCCAGTGCTTTTACCGGCGACGCTGGCAGCCCCCATTCATGGCACCACTGGGCAAATTGTTTACCCGAGCAAATGTACACCACTCGCCCCAAGCCCGCCCACGCATGGGCAGCAGCACACATCGGGCAATGCTCGCCCGAGGTATACACAGTGGCTTGCGCGCGTTCGGTTTCGCTTAAGTGCTCCGCCGCCCACTGGGCCAACGCCAATTCTGGATGAAAGGTAGCATTGGTATTAATTTGATTATGATCTTCGGCCAGCACAGCTCCTTGTGCTGACACCAAAACGGAGCCAAACGGCTGGTCACCTTCATTCAATGATTCTTCCGCCAACGCCACACAACGGCGCAGATGTCGTAAGTCTTGTTCGCTTAATGTCATTAAAGCCTCCTGCTTATTAACTTATGCTTACATTGATACGCTTACTCTTGCCTGACTAGCTAGCTAGCCAACATCACTTACCGCTCGCCAGTGCGAGGTAAGTCTTTGTTGAGTCTGATACAGTACCCAACAAGTTCCCTTTCTTAAAGCCCAGCTATGTCCTTAAAGCCAATTAAGTCTGTCGATTACTACCAACAACAGGCCAAATCTTTTTATCAAAGCACCGCCTTTGTAGACATGGCGCCGCTGTATCAGCGGTTTTTGCCTCATGTGCCGGTTGGCGGTCATATAGTCGATGCCGGTTGTGGCTCGGGTCGCGACAGCCTGCACTTTGCCAACTTGGGCTTTACCGTAAGCGCCTTTGACGCCAGCCCGGCTTTAGTTGAACTCGCCCAACAACACACCGGCTTGCCGGTTAGCGTATGCAGTTTTGAGGAATTCGCCGCACCCGAGCCCGTGGATGCGATTTGGGCCTGCGCTTCTTTATTACATGTACCACGCGCTGAACTCAAACAAGTGATGGCACACTTAAGTGCACAGCTCAAACCAAACGGCGTGTTTTACTGCTCCTTTAAATACGGCCAAGATGACGTAAGCCGAGACGGTCGCCATTTCACCAATCTGGATGAAACGGGTTTAAGCGAGTTAGTCAGCCAGCTGCCATTAACCGTAATTGAACACTGGCAAACCGGTGACGTGCGCCCAAGCCGAGAACACGAGCGCTGGTTGAATGCTATTTTAAGGAAAGAAACAAAATGACTGCCCCTCTACTGCTGACCGGTGGCAGTTCAAACGATCCAAATTTTAACCAGCCGCTACTCGATACCTTGCTCGACGCCATTAACAAAACCAGAACCGACAGCCAGATCGGCATTGCTGTGTCTTTCATTCGTTACAGCGGTTGGCAGCTTTTACATGACGCCCTATTTGAAGCCTTGGCGCGCGGCGTAACACTGCATATCATCACCTCCGATTATTTGGACGTAACCGAACCGGTGGCGCTGCGCGAGATGATGCTGTTAGCCGAGCGCGGTGCCGTGATTAAGGTTTATGAAAGTAACCGCAATGCGGGCTTTCACCTTAAATCCTATCTGTTTATTCAGCAGCATAACAGCCAGCACTTAACGGGCCTTGGACTGGTTGGCTCTAGTAATATCTCCCGCGCCGCCCTTACCGAATCACTGGAGTGGAATTGGCAACTTAGCGTAGATGCTGAGCCTGATAGCCCAGCAGCGATCAGCTTATTAGCTCTGCAAACACAGATGCAGCAATTGGTAAAAGATAAACGCGTAGTCGCTCTGACTCATGATTGGATTGACGGTTACCTTGAGCGCTATCAGCACAGCTCGCTCACCAGCCTGCGTCTGATCACCGGTGATACCGACACGGATAATGAATTCTTACGCGAAACGCCATTGCCTAATGCAGTACAAGAAGAAGCACTCGCCGCCTTACATAACAGCCGAAGTCAGGGTTTTAAGCGCGGCTTAGTAGTGATGGCCACCGGCCTTGGCAAAACTTGGCTGGCCGCCTTTGACGCCCGCCAGCTTCACGCCAAAAAGCTGCTATTTGTGGCGCATAGAGAAGAGATTATCCTCCAAGCCCAAGCCACCTTTATTCGCATGAACCCCAAAGCGCACACCGGCTTATACAACGGCCAACAGCAGCAACAAGCCGACTGGCTGTTTGCCTCGGTACAAACTCTGGGTCGTGACGAGCATTTACAAAAGTTCGCCCAAGACCACTTTGATTACATCATCGTTGACGAATTTCACCACGCTACTGCGCCCACCTATCGCAAATTATTGGATTACTTTAGACCGCGTTTTTTACTCGGCTTAACCGCCACACCTGATCGAACCGACCAAGCCGATATTCTCGCCCTGTGTGACGACAATTTAGTGTTTGAACGCGGACTGCGTGACGCCATTATTGATAGACATTTGGTGCCCTTTATCTACCAAGGCGTGTTTGATGAGTTTATTAATTACGATGAAATTCCGTGGCGCAACGGCCGCTTCGATCCACAAGCGTTAGATGCGGCTTTTGCCAGCCAAAAACGCGCTCAGCATGCACTGAAAAAGTGGCAAGAGTTTAAACAAAGTCGCACTTTGGCGTTTTGTATCTCCACTCGTCATGCGGATTTTATGGCGAGTATCTTTAATGAGGCCGGTATTCAAGCCGCTGCTGTGTATGCGGGCTCCGCTATGCCGCGTAACCAAGCGCTCAGCGAATTGGCGGCAGGCACCTTGGAAGTGATCTTTTCGGTCGACTTATTTAACGAAGGCACAGATCTGCCGGCCATCGATACTCTGCTGATGTTGCGCCCTACCGAATCGCGCATTGTTTTCTTACAGCAACTAGGTCGCGGTTTACGGCTGTGTGCCGGCAAAACACACTTGATGGTGGTGGATTTAGTCGGCAATCATAAAGCCTGCTTATTTAAACCTGAATTACTGCGTGAAATAACTCAAGAGAATAGCAGTGCCAACGGCTCAATAACGCCAAGCTTACCCGACGGCTGCTTTATCAATTTAGAGCCGCAACTACTCCCGCTAATGGACAAGCTACGCTACGGCGGCCGCGTTAAAGTGGTTGATGATTATCGTCGTTTAAAAGAGCAACTGGGTTATCGCCCCACTGCAGTACAAGCGTTTCAGGCTGGATTTGATTTCACCAAGCTGCGCAAGCAACACGGCAGCTGGTTTGAATTGGTACTCAGTGAACATGACTTGAGCTCATCCGAAGTCATGGTATTAGATAAACTCAGAGACTTCTTACTGACCGGTATCGAAACCACCACGCTCACTAAGAGCTTTAAAATCATCTTACTGCAAGCCTTGCTAGAGCTCGACGGCCTGCGTAAACCGCCGACCTTAAGCGCCTTGGCCGAACAATCGCGCTATGTATTGGAACGCCACCCCGACCTATTACAACTGGATTTGCCAGCCGCACAGCAAGCCATGACAGCCGACTCAAAAACTTGGCTGACGTACTGGAAGAATAATCCGATTAAGTTCAGCACCAGCGGCAATAAAGACTCCCAAGCTGACTACTGGTTTGAGGTAGTCGACGAGCACTTCACGCCGCGCTTTACCTTGCCAGAAGATGAACTCGAAACCTTGCACTTAATGATGCAAGAGCTCGTCGACTTGCGATTAGCTGAGTATCGCCGCCGCAAAACCGCAGCGTTAGCGGATATTAAGGATGCAGTCACACCGGTAAAGCGCCATATTGTTACGGCTCCCCAAGCTGACATGATCGAATTGCCCTACTTTCCCAGCCTACAAATCGCCTGCGGCCATTTTAAAACCGGCAACAGCGAAAATGCCGAACTCAAGGTCATACCCGATCAATACGGAGCGCTCGATATTCAACGCCACTTTCTGGCTCACGCCAGTGGTAACTCCATGAATGGTGGCAAGCAGCCAATTCAAGATGGCGACCTACTATTACTCGAACAAATCAGCGCAAACAGTGCGGGATCCATCAGCAATCAAACCATCGCCATCGAACAACAAGACGCCACCGGCGACGACCAATACCTGCTACGCATCGTGAAGAAAAATCCAAATGGCAGTTACCGACTACAAGCCAGCAACCCAAACTATGAAGACCTCACCGCCACCGACGACATGAAACCTTTTGCACGGCTGAAGGGCATAATCATATAAGACTCTCAGCACTACAATTTTGCGAACTAATTACTTAACGGCTCTATATGCCGGCACTTGGGAAAAGCGCTGCAGCCCCAAAACTCGTTACCGGCTGAGTTGCCCTTTTTAGCGACTCTTAACGTCATTTCTGAGGCGCACTTAGGACAACTCTTTTCGTGTTCCTGCTCCCAGTCGCTGCTTGCGCTCACTTTACCTATTACGCTTGGTTCCCTTGATTCAAGGTTCTCGTAAGATGGGGTATTTACTATTGCAGACAAGGCTTCGCTCGCTGGAGAGTCTCCCAAAACAACTTTCAATGCATCGCGTACGTCACTGATTTTGTAGCTAGATTTCGCAGGGAATCGGATCAAGGGAAAACTAGCTGATTCGCATGCTTCCTCTAAAAAAGCATCCCTCACCTGTCTTTTGGCACTGTTATGAGATCTGTCGTCTAGCTCTATGGCACATAAGAACGATAAATCGTCTTTGCTACACAGTACAAAGTCGAAGTGCTTGGCCGATATTTTATTAAACGCTGTCTGCCACACACCTTTCACTGTACTTTTTTTAGGCGTAAGTACATCTGCCACGCGCACCTTGCCAAAAATAAGTGCGTCATCACTCACCGCTTGGCTTAACACGCCAAAAAATGATCTTTCGGCGGGAGTGAAGATCGCATTTAATCTTTGATAAGGATGAATTGATTTTCTACCGCGAGCTTTAACACTTAGCAAGGCTACAACAATAAAAAACAAAACACTTAGAACAGCCATTAATGTGGGCGACGTGAACAATTCCATATTCATTACTTTGCTTCCTTGCTTATGCAATTAATTTAAACAATCAAGTAATATCTTAGTGATAATTAAAAGTTACGCATTTTACTCACAACGCACAAGCGGCAAAGTGTTATCGCCCTCACGTGAGATTACTAAATATTTATTATCAAAGCTTCTTAGCTCTAGCGTTTCATTGTGGCTTTCGCCCTCTTGCATGCATGCTAGGCTTACTTCAATGGTATTTTTACTCGGAGCTGTGACTTCTTTTACTTCACAGTGATTTTCATAACCGTGTACTTCTGTTGCTGAAATAACGGCGCCAGTGTTAGGCGCGCCTATCTCAAGTGCGAGTTTGCACATCTCAGCCTCTTCCCAAAAGCCATGAAATGAGCTGGGAATGTTAGCGGTTGCTGCTTGTACTGAAGCGCTCAAACCTAAGCTGATGAGTAGAGCCATGCCTGCTACTTTCATTTATTTCCCTCTTAAATTATCGCGCCATCAAACTACTGTGTTGTCTATGTTTTTGGTGCGATTTATATCTAAAATTAAATATAAATTAGCTAAATTAAAGCTTGTTCTATCAAATTTAACTCTGAGATACCAGCATTACAGTCTTAGGCTGTTCGCTGTAACAGCGTTAAAAACAGCAGCAAGCCGTTAGCAATAACTTTAACGCTATCAATATTTATAAATACAAGTTTTTTAGCACCTGATTTTAATGTTTTCGGACAGCTTTATACCCTTGCATCTGGGCAAATTAGGCAAGCGCTGTGTTTAACAAAGATGACGCCTGCAAGCTCGGAGGTTTATAGTTGGTTTAAAACTATCCAGCTACGCTGGCCCGCCGAAGTCCTCTTTACCAAAGAGACGGGCGGCTACAAGTTCGAAAGGCCTTTCTAGGCTCGGCTGGCCTTTCCATTCAACATTAAAAATTCAGCATTCAACATTGCCCTTACCGCGTGTATTAAGGGATCAGCACTTCTGTTGCAGGCAGTAGTGCTTGTAACTTTTTCTGCAATACCGCTTTGGCTTGTGCTTCGCCGTGGACCAATCTTATTTGCTTAGGATGAGGAGTAATGGCGGTGGCAAACGCAATCAAATCCGCTTGGCCGGCATGGGCGGAATAACCGCTGACTTGGTGTACCTTGGCGCGGATGGTAAAACGCTGGCCATCTAGCTCTACCCAAGGCTCTGGCGAGGTTTGTGCTGCATCAGCTAAGGTCGGATCTAAGCTCGGATTAAAAGGTGGGCCGTAGTCCAGTATTGCTCGCCCAGGTGTGCCCTCTGCTTGATAGCCCACAAACAATACATCGTTGCGGGCATCTTGTAGCAAGGCTTTTAAATAGTTGACCACGCGCCCGCCGGTACACATGCCGGAGCCGGCCAGTACGATATAGGGCTTATGATTGCGCGCTAAAAATTGCACCGCGAGTAAGTGATCTTGATGGCTGTCGATCACCGTCATTTGCTCAAACGCCAACGGATGACGCCCCTCGCGCAGCCGCGCTTGAGCTTCAAGATTCCAAAAGGGCTTTAGCTTGCGATACAGCTCGGTAAAGTTAGCCGCCAGTGGCGAGTCCACTACGATTTCTAGTTCATGCCAGGGTAAGCCAGAGGCTACATTATGATGACCGAACTCACTAATAATGCCTTCTATTTCATATAAGAGATCTTGGGTGCGCCCTAAGCTAAAAGCGGGGATCAACAGCGTGCCACCATCGGCCAGCGCATGCTCTATGGCCGCTTTTAAGCGCAGCCGTCTATCTAAGCGGTTATCGTGATCTTTATCGCCATAAGTGTTTTCGAGTACTAATACCTCAGCGCGTGCCGGCGGAAGTGGCGGCATGAGTAATGGCGAATGGGGTGCGCCTAAATCGCCACTGAACACTATGCACTGGCTGGGCGTTGCGCACTCCACATAGGCCGAGCCTAAAATATGGCCGGCTCTTTGTAAGCGAATGTTCAGCTCCATGCCTGCTATCGGCTGCCATTCGTTATAAGGCAGCGGCTGCAGTTGTGACTGCAACTTCGCCAATACTCTGGCGATCAGCGCCTTATTTTTGGTAAAACCAATTTTTAGCGCATCTTCTAACATGGCCGGCAACAATAAGGCCGACGGTGCTGAGCAGTAAATGGGGCCGCTAAAGCCTGCTGCCAGTAGATAGGGAATGCGCCCGATATGGTCAATGTGTACATGGGTCACGATTAAAGCGCGAATGTGGTCGATGGCGAATTCTATCTGTAAGTCGTCGCGCCGATCACGGCCTTGAAACAGGCCGCAATCTATTAATACGCCCGCCTCGCCCACTCGCAATTCGTGGCAAGAACCGGTAACGCCCGCCACGCCACCGTGATGCAAAGTCTTGATTTGCTGTTGCTCCATGAATGCACTCTCCTTATTGCACAAGCATGTGGCTGACAATTAACTCAATTGAATCCAACCCAGTATAGTAAAGTAAAGGTAAGCTGATAGGTAAATATTAGTGAAGATACGGTACTTGGCTTCGTGGGCCGATGGCATGGGAGTACTGCTTTTAACAGCCAACTGCGGCTACAAGTTAGCAAATCTTTTTAAACTTGGCGCTCTATGTTGCCCTCTCCATTTAATTAACCATTAAAAATTAAGCTTTCAACACTGCCCTAACGCTCGGCGCCATGCTTAAAACCTAGGTTAAGACGCGGTAATGTTTATCGATATAGGCTAGCTTATTGGACTCAAACCCTTAAATGAGATGGGTAGGTATTATGTGGTTGCATAAGCTATTACGTTCTAATCCGGCTAAATGGCCTACTGGGCGCAGCATACGCATGGCGATTGGCGTGGGCACGCCGCTGGCAGTCGGCATCTTAAGCGGTCAGATGCTGTTCTGCTTGTGGGTCACTCTCGGCGTTATGATGCAGTCGGCGGGCGAAGGGCCAGGCTCGTATCGTTCTTTATTCAACCGGCTGTTAATCGTCGCGCCTATTGGCGCACTGGGCTATTTTGCCGGTCATTTATGGGCCTTGCCGTATCCGCTGGCGCTCGCTATTGGGGCATTGTTGTCTTTTGTGGCGGGTATTCTGAATAGTTATGGGCCCGCCTATTCTAAAGGCACCTTGCAGGCTTTAATTGGCGGTACCGTTGCCTTTGGCTTGGCGCCAGATATTCATAATGTGATCCCTTATTGGCAGGTGGCGGCATTGTATTTAGTGGGGGCGGCTTTTTATGCGCTCTTGCTGGGCGTGGAGGCGTTAATTGACAGGCGTCGTCCACAGCGCCAGCTATTAGCCGATTATTTAATGACCCTGGCCCAGCTTGCCAGCTCCTGTGCCAAGGCTAACGATCACTCGAGTCGGCGGCTGCGTGAGCAAAGTCGCCAAGCCGTGATTGATCAATATGAAGTCTTGTATACAGTGTTGATCGACAGCCGTTATGCACACTCCCAAAGCAATCAACATCACACGGCAATTTTACAAGCTGGCGATGGGGTGTTTTCCGCTATTTTGGCGCATCACGATGCCAGCTTACTGCTCGCTAATGCCCACTGGCTGCAGCAATTATCCTATGCGGTGCGCCATAAACATGCCTTGCCATCCTTGCCCAGTAATTTGGCACCCAATAACAGATTAGTGTCTCGGGTTAATCTGTTGGCCGCCAGTATTGAGCTGTTAGATGTGACTAATGCCAAGACCGCTCGCAGTCATGACCAGCGATGGAATATATCGGCGCTTATATCCACGTTATGGATGAATCGCTACTTAAAATTAAGCCATTTAATTGTCGGCCCTGAGGTACTTAAAACTGCCGCTAAATTATCGTTATGCATGACCATCGCCTATTCGATGAAATATTGGGTGCAAGATGATCATTGGTATTGGATACCGCTGACGGTAGCGCTGGTGATGAAACCGGAATTAGGCTCGGTATTTGTACGCGCGGTATTGCGCATTATTGGCACTGCGATTGGTGTACTCATTGGCTCAGCCATCTTAATATTGGTGCCCAAAGGCATTGGCTTATTGGCGATCTTAATTGCGTTGGCCGCCTGTATGCCATGGGCCGTATTGCGCTCTTATGCGTTGCAATCCATCTTACTCACGCCTTTGGTGCTGATTTTAATTGATCTCACCTCTCCCGGTATGGTGAACATCAATTATGCAGGCCAACGCTTAATAGACACCGCCATCGGCGGCACTATCGTCTTGATATTTGGTTACTTTATTTGGTCTAGATCCCACGAACGGCAATTGGCTAGCTCTTATCAAGTCGCCATGCAGGCCTTGGCCGATTATTTGCGCGGTGTATGCGAGCCAGCAGCCACCACGCTACCCAGCCTGCGTCGCGATGTGTATCGTCAGCTTTCTAACTTACGCAGCCAGTTACAAAAGCAGCTGTCTGAGCCGCCACCGGCCAGCCGCGAGGCGACGAAGTGGTTTCCGATTATTATGGCCGCGGAGCGTTTGGCGGACAGGGTAACCATTTATGCAGATAACTGGAGCACGGATGACCCGCTACCGCAGGCGGGGGAGGTAGAGGCATTGGCACAGCAGATGCAGTCTTTAATGGCTGGTAATGTACCGCTTACTGCCGTATTAAGACCAGAAACAGTCTGGCAAGAAACCGTGCCCGATACGGAAAAACCATCGCAAGACGATTTTTTGGCGGAGATAACAAGCGAGCTCATGCTGCTTGCCCGCTTGTTACATGCCACCACACCGCGCCGTTAACGGGTGCGATAGCGCTATCTTTTCTTTGCTCTGGCTTGGCGCAGGGCTTTGCGCTCTTGTTTATTGGGCAGGTGCTCGCGTTTATCGAGCTCGGTTTTTAGCTCGCGGTAGGCGTTTTGCCAAACGGTGGTGTCTTTAAAGCGGATGGGCGTGAATAGCGAGGCTTTATCTGCAATGGTGAGCGTGGAGGTTTCTGGGCACTTTAATAGTGCTTGGCGCCGGCTCATTAAAGTGCCGGTGTGCATGGCCTGCAGTTCGGCGAGGGTTTTCGGCTCGATACTTTTAGCTTCGATTGCTTTAGCTTCAATACTTTTAGCTTCGAAAAGTCTAGCTTCAGTCGGTTTAATTGCAGGGGCTATGCCTTTAGCGTGGTTTACATCAGACATTGAGCTTAGGCTCTCCTGTTAAGTTAAGTAATGAGATTACGCGCCTTTTAGTGCTGCGATATCGCTAATCAATTTAGCGTTATTGGCAATATCAAATTTGGCTTGGTAAGCGTTGATGTAGTTAACTATGTCTGCTCGGCCCATTACTGGTACGTTGGAGTCATTCTCAATTTTTGCATCTACATCTGGGTGGCTAAATAAGACCACGCCTTGGATCCAGGCGCGCGAGCCTTTGGCTTTTAAGTCTTTTGAAAGCAGCCAGACTAGGCGTTTAACTTGGGAGATGGGATTGCGCATGGTTTTTCCATATACGCTGCCGCCACGGCTGGTCTTCTCTATTCGCCATTCTCGGTCGGTATCTGCCCCTCTAATGCTGCCACTGTTGTGTTTCACTTCAATCACAAACACCGCATTGGGCCCCGCCACTATGACGTCTGCTTCGTTAAAGCCGGTGCGCGATTTAGCATTGGGAAGATCAACTTGGTTGTACACAGTAAAGGTGTCTGGCAGTGCACTGAGCAGGTTTATTACTAAGTCTTCACCCTCGGCACCGGCTAACAAAATGGGATGGCTTTTTTGCGACCACCAAGCAACGGCCGTAAGCAACAGCACTATAGGGGTGGCAGGTAGGTAAATCGCCGATACCACAAACGCAATGCCCAGCCCAACTAGGGCTACGAGCGTGCGATTGGTATTTTTATACCCATGGGCATTCAGGGTTAATTTGTTTGCGGTAACGTAATCGAAATTAGCCAATACCTTAATCCTTGAATGATAATTTTTTGACGCCCAATAATAGCAATTTAAGCCGCTGAGTAACATGCGCTTTGTTTACGCGGTTAATCACCCTTCACTTAGCGCCACTTAAAATATTAATCCCGCACTTTATCTTGAGAGCGATCTTAAAAACTGACCTTAATAATAGGGTCAGTTGGTTGCGCATAAAAAAGCCGCCCAGATATTGGGCGGCTTAAAGCGTACGGCTGCATTTATGTAATACGCCGGTTAGTTGCTAGCGCTCGTCGCCAACTCAGCTCGATTGGCATCGCGCTTGAGCTTAAAGGGCGCCACGATTAACGCGAACACTAAGAATAAGCCTAAGTAGCCAATTAACGGATAGAAGAAGGCGACCAACTTGGTAAAGCCGGCAAAGCTGGCGATAAAGCCAATCAGCAAGGTGGCGATACTAAAGCGGTTGGCGGCTGGGGTACGCATCTCTACAAAGCGGGCCACAAAGGCATAGAACATGCCGGCACCGGTACTGAAGATCATGCCAAACAGCACAAATGACATACCGGTGGCCAACCAAGGCGAAATGCCATCGATAATTTTTAATAACGGCAACGCATAACCGCCAATATTGTCGATTTGCGAGAACATGGCCAGGTGACTGATCATGATCAACACCCCCACCCCTACGCCACCCAGCAAACCGCCCCATTTAGCGACGTTTTCATTTTTCTCGGCGCCACCCATCACCAATGACATGGCCGCACCCACGGCAATGTTAAAGGACACATAGTTAACGGCCGAGATTAGCCAATGGGGCAAGGTAGACTCCATGCTTTCAGCAATAGGGGCTAATTCGGCAAAGGTGCGGTCCATAGTCAATAAGCTGTAACCACAAATTAAGGCCAGCGCCAGCACTAAAAATGGCGTTATGCTGCCAATCAGTGCCACTACTCTTTGTACTTTGAGCATTAAGGTGGCACCCATTAATAGGGTCATGACCACACTGCCGATGAAAGCCGGAATGCCAAATTGCTGATTAAGCGTAGAGCCGGCGCCGGCGATCATGACCACGCCCACGCCAAACAGGGTAAAGATAATGATGTAGTCGACGATAACGCCTAAGTGGCGGCCGCTGATCTGATAAATAACGGTTTTATGAGAATGAGCCTGAGTGCGACTGCCCAGCGTGGTGAGCATCATGCCTAAATAGGCAAATAAGGCGGTGGCGACCACGGCGGCGGCGGTGCCCATATAACCAAAGCTGGTAAAGTATTGCAGTACTTCTTGGCCTGAGGCAAAACCGGCACCCACTATTACACCAATGAAAGCACTGGCCATTCGGCAAATTTTCCACATCATCGTCTAATAATCCCTTAGATAGCTAGTCAGCTAAGCGCAGTTAGCGTATTTAGACCAAAGATACTGTTGCAGCATCCATAATGCGCAAGACCTTAACAGAATGTTAAGAAAATACACATAGGACTTTAGTACGTGCACTGGTCGCGCTTGGCATACACACTGCGTATCAGCTGAGAAATTAAAGCGGTGGCTCAAGCCCCGCTTGAATAAGGGGATAAGGTCGGTAGCTGGGCACATGCTGCCAACGCAGCCACACTGCATCATCGATAGTGACGCCCACCGACCGCTCACCGGCTTCACCTGTATATAAGCTGCGATAAAAACGGCCGTCGCCTGGATGAAACCAGCGCCGATAATGGCGATAAAATCCGGCAAGAAACTGGTGATACGAATCGGTAGGGGCGGTTAGCCACGGGTTTTCAGCGGGCTGTATGGCGTCCAATACTAGGCCAGCGGCCATGGCTTTTTGCTGCATCCACGCCAGGGCTAAATCCGCTAAGGGATCATTAATATATCCGCCGCCCACATTGGCATGGGCCCCAATAAACCACCGTTGCTCCACTATTTTTTGTGCGGGCTTTTTTTGGCCGTTAGGGCTGGTCCAAGGCACTGTGTTATACACGGCTCTGTGCTCGTCTAGAGCGATGGCTTGGTATGCCCGCTCCACTATTTTTGACAGCCGAGTGTCATGCCAAGCATAAGTACCGCGCTCCGAAAGCAAGGTGCCCGGTATGCCCAAGGCGCCGACTGTGTCCCACACACCCAGCAGGTGTATTTTGATTTCTTGGCTGTATTGGCGCCTAAATTGTTGGCATTGCTCGCCATCGGGCGCGGCACTTTTATTACGATATAAGCGTTCGGCCTCTGCCAATTGGGTGGGCGTGACTATGTGCAGCAAGCCGCATTTTCGGATCATACCCACCATGCTACGCGCGGTATAAGCACCACGGCTAAATCCAAACACCCACACTTCATCACCGGGCCGGTAATGGCGCGCCAGCCAATCGTAACCTTGCAGTAGGTTTTTGCTTAAACCCACACCAAATAAGCCGCCCATTAGGCGAGTGGCATCTGTGGTGCCCACACCTGGGCTGTAAAAAAATCGCTGGCGTTGCAAGCCCGCAAACGGCGCTATGCTGCGCGCCAGTTTGATTACGTTGGTGTTGGTTTGCGGATCATTCCACGTGCCATCAAACAACAAAATTAATTTTTGTGGCTGATAAGACATAGGCAAGTCCTCCATTTATATGCTTACACTGAGCCTATGTTAGTTGGCGAAAAATGCCGTGCTGGGGGCTGGGATCTATAACAGGCGCGTTCTTGTAGCCGGTATTTTTGTGAAACGTCGTGTTTTGTAGCCCGCAGTCTTTTGTAGCCCGCCGTCTCTTTGGTAAAGAGGACTTCGCGGGGCCAGCGTAGCTGGATAGTATTAAAGATTTACGCCTGCGGCATAATGCGAGAACAAGTGTTCGCCTACAAAACCACTGCCCTTTGCCGTCATACCGGTACTGAATTTTCGTCATGCTGAACTTGATTCAGTATCAGCATGACGGCCTCGGTATCTCGCTCTTTGCTCTTAAAACTAAAGCGAGATCCTGACGTGCGTCAGGATGACAGCTGAAACAACACACCGCTCTTTGCCGTCATACCGTTACTGAATCAAGTACAGCATGACGGCTGAAACATAAACCCACCCGTATAGCCCCACGCTTTGGCCAGCGTAGTTGGCGGTTTAAGAGCACAATCAACACCAAACTTAATTTAGAGGCTTTTTAAGTGATGCAATGTGTGACGAGTAAGGAACAATTAGCTGCTTTGTTGGCCGAGCATTCGGCAGTGCTAGTACTGTATGGCGGGGAGGACTGCGGTGTGTGTCAGACGCTAAAGCCTCAGCTGCAACGACTGCTGGCCGAGCAGTTTCCGCTTATGCAGGCCTGCTATGTCGACTGCCAAACCACGGGCAGCGCTTTGTGCGCTCAGCAAGGTATTATGGCGTTACCAGTGGTGCAGATTTGGTTTGAAGGTCGTCGTTTTACCGAATTTTTTAAGGTGTTTGCGGTGGCCGATATTAGCACCGCCCTCGCCCGCCCTTATCAGCTAATGTTTAGCGCCGATTGAGGCACTTGCTGATAATTCGTCAGGCCAGCGTAGCTGGATGGGTATGTTTAAAACCTAAAAACTAGATCCTGATGGTCATCAGGATGACGGCATAAGTGCGAGATCCTGATTTTCATCAGGAAGACGGCTGAAACATAAACTCGTCTTTGTAGCCCGCAACTTGTTCGCGGGGCCAGCGTAGCTGGATGGGTTAAAGATTTACGCCTGCGGCATAATGCGAGAACAAGTGTTCGCCTACAAAAACCATATGTCTTGGGTAGAGGCTAATTGATTCGGCCGGTTATGTTCGTATCAACTCAGAGATCCTGACCTGCGTCAGGAAGACAGTGCCGCTGCGCGCCACCGGCCAGCTAAAGCGGCCTCTACACAAACCTAAAAAAAAATCCTGAATCGAGTTCAGGATGACGGCAGAAAAAAACGCCGAACTTGCGGGTTCGGCGTTTTGGTTTAGCTTGGTGCTTGGCGCCGAGCACTTGGCCGCTTACCTATTTAGAGATGGGGGCGGCAAAGTTTCAAATCCAAAACACTTTGCATCTATGCTCCTGCATGGATGTGTGCCTTGGCCGCAGAGCGTGGAACATCGATCGACCAGATCCGTTACACGGCGCCAGCATTCCCGAGCAGAGTTTTTATCCTGCCTCACTGCACCCCATGGGCTATCTAATTCCTTTCTCTTATTGCATATCTTTTGCAACCCCCTCAATATAGACTACAGTCTATATAACACCGAGATCATACGATGTGGGAAGTTGAAACCACAGACCTATTTGACGAGTGGTTTGATGCGCAAGATGAACCAACTCAGGAAAAAGTCTTGGCTGGTATGCTTGCATTACAAAAGGGTGGCCCCAGTACCGGTCGCCCCTTGGTAGATACGGTTAATGCGTCTGCATACCTCAATATGAAGGAACTGCGAATTCAGCATATGGGAGGTCCGCTAAGAGCATTTTTCGCTTTTGATCCAGCCCGCACCGCTATAATTCTGTGTGCCGATAACAAGGTGGGAGATGAAAAACGCTTCTACAAAAAAATGATACCAATAGCAGATAAAGAATACGCCAGACACCTGGCGACATTAAAACGCTAAGGAGGCGTCCAATGGCAAGAAAACTGAGCGATATGCTGGCCTCACGATCCACCAAAAGCCGAGATCGTATCGAAAAAACAGCTGACAAAATGCTGATTGAAGTGAAAATTCAGGCTGTTCGAGAGGAATTGGCTATGTCACAAGCTGAGCTCGCCGCCGCTATGGGGATCAGCCAGCCTTCTGTTGCGGCTCTTGAACAACGTGGGGCCGATATGAAGATCTCCAGCATGAAGCGCTATGTTGAAGCTGCCGGTGGCAAGATGCGAATAGATATTGAGCTACCTACCGGTAAACATATCGGCTTCAATTTTTAAAGTCGTAGGTATGATATTTTCCATCCGATCACACAACCGCAACTTCGATTAAATCTTGTGTAGTCCTTTATCACAGAACAATGTGACGAAGGCGAATAAAAACGGCGTGCTTATTGAGCACGCCGTTTTGTTTACTCGTGTTTGCTTAATCCAGCGTTTGTACGCCGCCGCCGTTTACAAATAACACTTGGCCACTTACCCATTTAGAGATGGGGGCGGCAAAGTACAATACGGCACCGGCGATATCTTCTGGCTCACCTAAACGCTTAATGGGCGTATGCGAGAGCATGGTGGCTTCGATTTCTGGGGTTAATACGGACGCCAGCGCATCAGTTCTTACCGCACCTGGGCCTACGGCGTTAACGCGAATACCCGCTGGGCCGTAGTCGAAGGCAAGGTTAGCGGTCATGTGGTTAATGGCCGCTTTAGACGAGGCATAAGCACTAATGGCTGGGCTTTTATTTATGGAGCTCATCGATGACATATTGATGATAGAGCCATAACCGGCGGTTTCCATGTGCGGCGCGCACAACTGAGCGAGTCGCCAATTGCTAAACACGTTCAGCTGAAAGGTATGGGCAAACTGCTCTACGGTTAACGTGGCAGGGCTTTCACGACCGGCACCACCGCCGCCTACGTTGTTGACTAGAATATTGATCTGACCAAACTCGGCCAAGGTGGCATCAACTAAGCCGGTTAAGTCACCGTCTTCCAACACATTACATGCCATGGCTTTAGCCTTGCCACCTTCTTGGCGGATAAGCTCGGCGGTTTCTTCGGCGGCATCTAGGTTAAAGTCGGCAATCACCACGCTGGCGCCGTGGGCGGCCAGCATCTGGCTGCAACCTTTACCAATGCCCTTGGCACCACCGGTGATAATCGCCACTTTACCGTTGAGATCAAACAAGCTTGCTGTGTTCATAATTTTTCCTCTTAAGTGATAGAAATATCTTTTTTGCCACGGAATACACGGACGAAGATAAACAAGGATTAGAAAAAGAGTATTTTTGTAAGACCTTACTTATAAAGATTCGCTCTCTATCTCAATCTTAATTTTTCCGTGTTATTCCGTGTTATTCCGTGGCGAAGAAATCTTTAGTCATTAATTCTTTTTCATCAAGTAATCGGCCACTGCTTGGTAGGCGGGTAATGAAGTGCCATCGTTGGCGCCATTGCCGGCTACCGGATGGGACGCAAAGCGTACCAGAACCATCTCGGCGGTAGGATCGATGTAAATGGTTTGGCCATGCACGCCACGGGCGGCAAAGGCTCCGTTTTTATTGTGCGTCACCCACCACATATCTCGATAGGACCAGCCCTCAAGTTGGCGATAGTTAGCCTTGGCAAAGTCCTCTGGATCACCGCCTTGTTGAATATCTTTAATGGCGGCGGCGGGTATAATTTGCTCGCCCTGCCACTGGCCTTGGTTACGAATAAGCTCACCAAAGCGCGCCATATCACGCAGGCCCGCGCTTAAACCACCACCGGCGAACGGAATACCCAGCTCATCCACCTGATAATAGGCGTCTTGCTCCATACCCAAACGCTGCCAGATTTTCTCCGATAACAGCTCCGCCACCGACTTATCCGTGACCCGTGAAATAACCCAGCCCAGCGCATCGCTGTTAATGGTTTTATAGCCAAAAGCGTCGCCGTGCTCGCCCTGCTTTTTCACCTGCATCAAGTATTCAAAATAGCCGACTGGGCCTGTATAACCTTCGGGTTTAGGCAGAGGATTACCTGCTGCGGAATAAGCCCAAATTTCGGCATTAGGATCTGCATAGTCTTCGCTGTATTGCAGGCCGGTGGTCATGTCCATCACTTGGCGCACTGTGGCATCACCAAAGGCGGAGTCTTTAAGCTCTGGCACGTATTCGGCAACTTTTTTATTCGAATCCAGCACACCTTCGGCAACCAAGATGGCCGCTAAAGTGCCAGTAAAAGATTTAGTAACCGACATGGCCGCATGCTTTTTGTTTTCTGCTAAGGCACCAAAATAGCGCTCATAAACCACTTCTCCTTTATGCAGAATCAGCATGCCGTCGGTGTAATTGTTGGCTAGCGAGTCGGCAAAACTCATGGATTGCTTGCTGTCCCAAGGAGTAAATTTCAGATTATCGATGGCCGCGTCTAACTTTTTGGAGACAGGCAGTGGCAATGGCGCACCTATGCCCCGAGAGACTTCAACGGTGGGCATAAATTGGCGCATGTGGCTTACGCTATAGCGCAGTGCTGGAAAGGTAAAAAAAGAGCCATCGGCCGCTTTTATGCGTTTATCTGACGCTGGTGGAAAACCCTGCATCCAGCCCATTTTATTAGGGTCACTGTCTTGGGCAGACAATAAGGCGGGCGTGGCAATCACGGGGGCGGTGGCAATGGCCTGCGCCCCCGTACTTAGCACTAACGCGGGTAATAATGCTAAGCCAAAACGACGCTTAGCGCCGCGGGTTGATCTGTTCTGAACTGATGTTTGACTGGGCTTTAATTCGCTCATTAGCGCTCCTGCTGAGGGCTTAATCCGTGGTTAAAGGTAGCGCCACCTCTTGGATGGCACTGGAGTCAGCTTACCTTAAGGTAGTGCCAACATAAAAATAAGCTCGCCCATTTTGAGTGAGCTAGGGGTGGGTAAGTTCGAAATGATTGAGTTTGAGGTGAGTGCCTAAGGGTTAGATTCACCCCTTAACAATAAAAACCGCAGCTTTTTTACATTCTGATTAACAAACATGCCGTTGCTAACCTTGCTGCGTAATTAACAATTATCAATTTTAAGGTGTGTTTTCAAACACCTTAACATAGAGCGTTTTATCTGCTTCGTTGAGCTCAACGCTATAGTTAATGGCCGTATTAAGCGTGTCGTTCAGGTTTTCATCTTTAATGGTCACGGCTAAGTCTGCGCTGCAGACTAAGGCACCAGTTTCGGTGTTCGTCTCTTGGGTGTCGATGGCCGTTAACTCATAAGCAAACTCTACGCTGTCGTCTGCGCCAGTCTGCATTAACAAGACGGAATTGACCGACTCTTTCACTAATTTTATGGTTGCGGGGGCATCACAGGCCACCTCTGTGGCGGGCTCTGAACAACCGCTCAGTGCCAGCAATACACCTAAGCCTGATAACAGTAATCGATGTTTCATATTTATCTCTGCTTATATTGTTTATTTAGAGGGCCACATGCCCTTTTTATGTAAAAAAATCAGGATGTTATTAGACTCATTCTGCGACTATGTCACCGCTAAATCAATGTTAAACTCACGCCCGGCACCGCAGTAGATAACCGTGGATTGCCGCGTCGTTGCACTCCTCGCAAGGACCAAGGTTAGGGTTGGGCTCTGGCCTTTTTTATGCCGTCATCCTGACGCACGTCAGGATCTCGTTTTAGTTTTAGTTTTAGTACCAAGTGCGAGATACCGGATCTCGTCCGGTATGACGGCCAAGAAACTGGTGTGTTATGCCCTTATTCTGTTCATTGCGAGCGTAGCGCGGCAATCCACGCTACAGCGGCGCGGTACATAACCATGGATTGCCGCGTCGTTGCACTCCTCGCAAGGACGAAGGGGTTTGGTTCTGGCCTTTTTTATGCCGTCATCCTGACGCACGTCAGGATCTCGTTTTGGTTTTAGTACCAAGTGCGAGATACCGGATCTCGCCCGGTATGACGGCCAAGAAACTGGTGTGTTATGCCCTTATTCCGTCTTGCGAGCGCAGCGCGGCAATCCATTCTGCACGCCTGCACAGGATCCCAACCATGGATTGCCGCGTCGTTACACTCCTCGCAAGGACAAAGGGATGGGGCTCTGGCCTTTTTTATGCCGTCATCCTGACGCACGTCAGGATCTCGTTTTGGTTTTAGTACCAAGTGCGAGATACCGGATCTCGCCCGGTATGACAACCAAGAAGCTGGTGTGTTATGCCCTTATGCCGTCTTTGCGAGCGCAGCGCGGCAATCCATTCTGCACGCCTGCACAGGGTCCCAACCATGGATTGCCGCGTCGTTGCACTCCTCGCAAGGACAGAGTGTTGTCTTTGCCAGGTTGATCTTAGATATAAAACTCAGCGCGCTTTAAGCAAAAAGACCCAGCATTAAGCTGGGTCTGAGTCTTTTAACTTTAAGTTTAAGTTTAAGTTTAATCGAAAATAAACATTAAGCGGCGTTGATCACCCCTTGCGCCAGCCAACCGGTGTAAGCCAGATAAATGGCCAATAAGAGCGCGCCTTCATAACGATTAATGCGCCCTGGTCGGCCTTTAAAGCCATAACCCAGTACAAACAGCGATAAGGTCAGACCTATCATCACCATAAAGTCACGGCTGATCACTTCACTGGCCACTGACATTGGGCTGATCACCCCCGCCAAGCCCACTACCGCTAAGGTATTAAATAAGTTAGAGCCAATCACGTTACCGATGGCTAAGTCATGCTGATTTTTACGAATAGCGGCGATGGAAGAAGCCAGCTCGGGCAGCGAGGTACCGATGGCCACTATGGTGAGGCCGATAATTAAATCACTGACGCCAAATGCTTGGGCAATGTCTACCGCGCCCCACACCAACAACCGAGAGCTGGCCACCAGCAGTAACAAGCCTACCACCAACCAAAACAACGCCGTTTTAGCGCTCATGGTGTTCTCTTCCAGCGCCTCTGCTTCATCGCCAGACAAACTGTCGGCAGGCTTTTTCATGCCCTGCTTAATGCTCCAGCCCATAAACAGCACAAACACCACCAGCAAGATGATGGCATCGGTACGCGTGAGCATGCCGTTCCACACCAGTGCCAACGACAGCAAGGTGACCGCGAGTAAAACCGGTAGCTCTTTGCGCAGCACTTGGGAGTGCACCATGATGGGGCTGATCAGTGCCGTAACGCCCAAAATCAAGCCGATATTGGCAATGTTGGAGCCATAGGCATTACCCAAGGCTAAGCCCGGATTACCTTGCAGTGCTGATATCACCGACACTACGATTTCTGGCGCTGAGGTACCAAAACCCACAATCACCATACCAATCAATAACGGCGGCATGCCGGCATAACGGGCCGTGGCCGAGGCACCGTCTACGAAGCGGTCGGCACTCCACACCAAAATAGCCAATCCCACTACGATGGCGGCAATAGACATCAGCATGATAAGGCTCCTTGGTATAAGGCTGCATGGGCAGTAGTGAATATTCTGGATAAATAAGCGGTAACTGTTGTGGTAAAGGTAATGGCAGCTTGCATAAAGACTCGTTGAGGGCGGGATTATAGATACCGGAGCCAAACTTAGTTCCCGCCCAGAGAATAAGTTTAACTCAGGTCTCACCAATTAAAGAGTCAATTGACCCCAAACACCATCACCATAAGCTTGTGGCTTAGAGATTGTTGACGATGGTTTCGGCAGGCGCCGAACGGTTACTCCCCCAAGAGGTGCGTATTGTGCCAGTTTGTTTGAATTTTTAAAAGTGCACGACTTTGCTTCTGCCCACAAAAAACCAGACACAAACGGATCAAAACCAGCGTATGTTTTTTATTTTGTTACTTTCAGTCATTAACCTCATTTATTGATCTACATCAGCTTATATGGATGGTGAATTTTGCATACTTATATCTGAGATGCGCATTTATAAAAAGTAATTAAAAAGCCACTCAAATAAAAATAAGCTAACCACACAGCAGGGAGCACACTATGAAATTAAAAAAAATCGTCGCCGCCATCGGCATGACCTTTGCGTTAACCGCACAGGCCAGCGACCTGCCGGTGATTGATGCTGTTCTTACTGCGCCGCCTATGGTGCCGGCGCCGATCACTCGAGATCACGCCGCCAAAGTGGTGGTGAAAATGGAAACCGTCGAAAAGGTCATGGAAATCGCCGATGGCGTAGAGTACATGTTTTGGACTTTTGGTGGATCTGTACCCGGTCAGTTTTTACGTATTCGTGAAGGTGATGAAGTGGAGTTTCACCTTTCTAACCATCCCAGCTCCAAGATGCCCCACAACATCGACTTGCACGCGGTGAATGGCCCAGGTGGCGGTGCAGCGGCCTCGTTTACGGCCCCCGGCCACACCTCGGTATTTAACTTTAAAGCGCTGCATCCGGGTCTGTATGTATACCACTGTGCCACCGCCCCCGTGGGCATGCACATCGCTAACGGCATGTACGGTTTGGTATTGGTGGAGCCCAAAGAAGGCCTGCCAAAAGTGGATAAAGAATACTATGTGATGCAAGGCGACTTTTATACCCAAGGCGCTTATGGCGAACAGGGTTTCCAGCCGTTTGATATGGATAAAGCCATTAAAGAAGACGCCGACTATGTGCTGTTTAACGGTGCAGTGGGCGCACTGACCGGTGATAAGTCGTTGACCGCGAACGTCGGCGAAACCGTGCGTTTGTTTGTGGGCAATGGCGGCCCTAACTTGGCCTCCAGCTTCCACGTGATTGGCGAGATTTTCGATAAAGTGACGGTAGAAGGCGGCACGCTGGAAAACCACAACGTGCAAACATCTTTGATCCCCGCCGGTGGTGCCTTAATGGCCGAGTTTAAGGTGGATGTACCGGGCAACTTCATCATGGTTGACCACTCCATCTTTCGTGCCTTTAACAAGGGTGCACTGGGCATGATCAACGTGGATGGCCCCGAAGATAAGGTTATTTACTCAGGTAAAGTGGCAGAAAACGTGTACTTGCCAGAAGGCTCGGCAGTACAGAGCATTCCCAATGGTCGCCCTAAGTTAGTGGCCACCAGCAAAGACGACCAACTGCTGTTTGGTAAGCGCGTGTATGAGGCTAACTGTCAGGCCTGTCACCAAGCCGACGGTAAAGGTATTCCGGGCGCCTTCCCTCCTTTGGCTAAGTCTGATTTCTTAAACGAAGACACCACTCGTGCCGTTGACGTAGTGATCCACGGCTTAAAAGGCCCGATCAAGGTAAATGGCGCCACTTATGACAGCATAATGCCGGCCATGAGCTTGTCTGATGAAGATACCGCCAACGTGCTGACTTATGTGCTGAATAGCTGGGAGAACAATGGCAAAGTCATTACCCCGAAAGACGTAGAGCAGCGCCGTAAAGACGGCAAGGCCATCATTATGGAAGGGAGCGCGCACTAATGAGCGCGGCATTGTTGCTGGGCTTGGCCGCCTTGCACACCGCCGCCCCTACACTTGCGGCGACCCACTTGCAGGTCGCGAATCAATCTGTTGAGCAAATGGTCGAACTTCCCGGCGGGGAAGTTCGACCGCTTTATTTAACCAAAGACAGCCCGCTCACGCCGGTTGCAGCGTTTTTACTGGACCGATTACCGGTGACTAACGCTGAGTTTGCGGATTTTGTGCAACAGACCCCCGCTTGGCAAGCCAGCCAAGCCCCCGCCTTATTTGTGGAATCTCAATATTTAAGCCATTGGCTCGATAACAAGCCCAATGCGGTTCAAGCCAAACAACCCGTCACCCATGTCTCTTGGTATGCGGCTAACGCCTATTGCCAAGCTCAAGGCAAACGCTTGCCGAGTGTATCTGAATGGGAGTATGCCGCTCAGGCCTCTGAAAACCGGCCCAATGGCAGCAAAGAAGCCGGCTATACCCAACGTATTTTGGCCTGGTATGCCAAACCCGCCACCGCCGAATTAGCAAATGTAGGAGAAAGCCCGGCCAATTACTGGCAAGTGCAAGATCTGCATGGCTTGGTGTGGGAGTGGACCCAAGATTTTAACACCGCCTTAGTGACCGGCGAGTCACGGGGCGACAGCAGCCTAGACCAAGGTTTATTTTGCGGCTCGGCGGCCTCTGGCTCAGCGGACCCATCGGATTACGCGGCTTTTATGCGTTATGGTTTTCGCTCTAGTTTGAAAGCCGCCTACACCTTAAGAAATCTAGGCTTTAGATGCGCGCAAGACATAGTAGCAACCGAGCGCCAAGGAGATACCCTATGAAAACATTGCTGATATTGCTGTTGTTAGCTGTGTTTAATGTGCAGGCCGCCCTGCCCGGCGATTCTGTTTATCAGTTGAACAGTCAATGGCAAGACAGCCACAATCAACCGCTAAAAATGGCAGACTTAGTCGGTAAAAAGCAGATTATTGCGCTGGTTTATACAGACTGCATTACCGCCTGCCCTATTATTGTGTCGGACATGAAAGCCATTCAAGACGCGCTCACCACCGAGCAGCAAGCCAAGATGGGTTTTGTGTTGGTGTCGTTAACACCGGCCCGCGACACGCCTAAGGTGATGCGCCATTTCGCTAAAAAACGCGAGCTAGACCAGCACTGGCACTTGCTTAGCAGCAAGGATGAAGACGTCCGCATTTTGGCCATGGCCTTAAATATTCAATATATGGGCTTACCCGATGGCGAGGTCGCGCATGCTAACGCCATCACAGTGCTCGACGAACAAGGCCGCCTGCAACTGCAACAAGTAGGTCTGCCGAGTGGGCCTGAGGCGTTGATCAAGAAGGTATTTAATTAACGGGCTGTGAAATTGTGAGGTGTGGAAATTGTTGCACGCAATCTCGCAGCTGAAACCGCACCTACAAAAATACCGCCCTTGTAGAAGCCGCTTTAGCCGGCTGGTGGCGCGCTGCGACACTTTTGATTAAACCGTCATCCTGACGCGCGTCAGGATGACGGCCATAAACAAAAAACTCTCTTATTTTGCTTGGTGCTTGGCGCTTGGCGCTTGGCGCTCAATACTATTCCTGCTCTAACTCTTGAATGCGCGCTTGCAGTTTAGCGATATTGGCCTGTAGCTCGGCTACCTTTTCATGCAATGCCTGATTGTCTTCGCTGTTACCGGTATCTGCGTAATGCTCATAATCTACATCACAAAATAAATGACCGTAGCGGGCATCGCGCTTGCTCGGTAGCTTGGCCAGTTTAATCACGTACGGGCCTTTGCTTATCAAGCTCTGCAAGCTTTCTTCTACACTCGGCACATCGCTAAATTGATGTAAGCGCGCAGTACGAGTGCGTAATTCTCCGGGCGTTTGCGGCCCGCGCACTAACAGCTCGCAAATAATGGCCAGCTCTGGTTCATTAAATTGCAGATCGCCAAATTCAGTATTACAAAAGCGATGCTGGTACTTGGCGGTGCGAGCATTAAAGTCGGCACAGTTATTCACTAAGTGCCGAGCACTCAAAGAGTCGAGCGCGACCTGTAACTCAGCTTCGGTCACGCTCAAGACTGGCTGACGATTACTTTTTTGATTACAGGCATTCAGCAAAGATTTTAAGGTGAGCGGATACACCTCGGGAGTAGAAACTTGTTTTTCGATTAAACAACCGATAACTCTTTGTTCTAATGGCGAAAGCACTTCCATATATCGACTCCTTTATTTTATGTTCCAGCCTACCCGACAAATAAATAAACACCAATAAAAACTGATATTTAGGCGCTCCCCACCTCTAACAGCTATCGCCCGCGGACATTTTTAGGCTCGTGGCCTTCAAGCATCCACTCTCGATGCCGATAGCATAAAACATCTTGTTAACATTGCTAACAAGTACAGGCCGACCAACATAAAGTGTGCACCAGCGCAAAATATAACAATAAACAAATTTAATCAGTAGGTTACGTTCAAAGAAGCGACTAGATTACAAGTCGCTATAAAAAGGTGTCATTGCTAAAGGATCTAGTTATATGAAAATAACCCACAAAGTTGGCATCGCTGCCGCCACCGTGCTGCTACTGACGGTCAGTATCTTGTCATGGATGCAGCTTGCACAAGTCAGGGATGCCCTGCGCAGCCAGACTAGCGCAGCCGTCACTGAGACTAGCTCCACTCTGGCCAGCCAGATAGAAAACTGGTTGAACGCCAAGCTCAAACTGGTCGATATGATGGCACAGAGTATCAATAGCGATTTCAGCCCAGAGCAGGTACAGCGCGTGTTCGACACCCCGCTGTTAACTGAAGAGTTTCTACTTGTGTTCGGCGGGCTGGAAAGCCAGAGCGGCCGCAGCATTGGCAATGACCCTAACTGGAATCCGGCCAATTGGGATGCCCGCCAGCGTCCTTGGTATAATCTGGCTAAACAGGCCAATCGAGCAACACTGACCGAACCCTATACCGATTCCGCTACCGGCGACATTCTGATCTCGGTGGTCTCTGGCATTCGATCCAACGGCCAGTTTCAAGGTGCCTTTGGTGGTGATCTCAGCCTGCAAACGGTGGCTGACACGATTAATCATATCGACTTCAACGGTGCCGGCTATGCCTTTCTGGTTGCTGAAAACGGCAATATTATTTCTCACCCCAATGCCGAGCTGAATGGTCAGTCACTCAGCACCCTGTTTGAGGGAGTGAACCCGGCGCTAACGCCCTCGATTACCCATTATTCTCTGGCAGGCCAGCCTCACTGGGTTTCTTTTACCCCATTGACCCAGTTGCCAGGCGAAAAGTGGTACATAGGCGTGATATTGAATGAAGCCGTGGTGATGGCCAAGGCCGACAGCCTGCAGTGGCAAACCTTGCTTATTTCGGTGTGCGGAGTGCTGATAAGCCTAGTATTACTGGTGTTACTGATGAGCAACCTGCTAAAACCGCTTGGTGGGCTGCATCAGTCGTTGGTAAATATCAACGGCGGCCAAGGTGATCTAACCAAACGACTGCCCATTCTGCGCCAAGATGAATTTGGTCTAGTGGCCACAGAGTTTAATGGCTTTTTGGCGCACTTACAGACACTCATCGGCGAGATCATGGACAGCTCTCATCAGCTGAAAGCCAGCATCAATGATACCTCAGGGCAATCGGAACAAGCCGAAAATCAACTACAGATGCAACTGCAAGAGTTGGATCAGCTAGCAACCGCCATGCATGAAATGGCCGCCACCGCCACCGAAGTGGCCCAACATGCGCAACACGCTGCCGAAGCCGCCAACGCCGCCAATCTGGAAACCGAGCAGGGAGCCCTGGTGGTTTCCCGTTCAACCCAAGCGATAGAGCGACTGGCTGCAGACATGGAAGACACCATGGCCTCGGTGAATGAACTGGCTCAACTGAGCCAGAATATCGAGTCCATTTTGTCGGTGATCACCGGTATCGCCGAACAAACTAACCTATTGGCACTTAATGCCGCCATTGAAGCTGCACGAGCCGGTGAGTCGGGTCGCGGATTTGCGGTGGTGGCCGATGAAGTACGCTCGCTCGCCTCTCGTACTCAAAGGTCCACCCAAGAAATAGGCGGCATGATAGAAAAATTGCAAAGTGGCGTGAGACTGACGGAAAGCAAGATGAAACAGAGCCAGGAGCTGGCGGCACAAACCTCGGTGGATGCTACTGAAGCCAACGAGGTGCTGGCCCGCATTCGCGATGCCATCACTCGTATCAACGACATGAACCTGCAAATCGCCACCGCAGCGGAAGAACAAAGCGCCACCAGCGAGGAGATAAACCAGAATACCACTAACATTCGTGACATCAGCCAAGACGTGGCTACCGGTGCCATAGCTCAGGTAAAATTCTGCCAAGCCATGCTGGAACAGATGCAACAACAGAACAAATTACTAGGAGGGTTCAAGGTGTGACCTCTGGTTGAAATCAGCTCACATCAAAGGCGCCTGCAGATCGGCGCCTTTTTCTTTCAACCACAAACACGGCATACTGACTGCCTAATCTCAGCATCAAGATATTCGGCCATAATCAGGAGAAAAATATGTCTGCCATTTCAGGTTTTCCTAAAGACAAACCAAGCCCGTCAGGATTAATAGCCTCGGATAAAGCCGCATTAATGGTTATCGATGTGCAGGAAAAGCTGCTGCCCGCCATAGAGGACAGTGAGCAGTTGCATGCCCGTATTCAATGGCTCATTTCGGCTTGTTACACCCTTGAAACCCCCGTCTTATTTACCGAGCAATATCCTAAAGGCTTGGGCCATACCCTGCCCACGCTTACCCAGTTGGTGGAGCAACCTGAAATAGTAGAGAAAATGCATTTTTCAGTGGTGGCTGCTAACTGCTTGCCTTCACACTGGCAAGATTATTCTCAAGTAATCGTATGCGGCATGGAAACCCATGTGTGCGTACTGCAAACCGTGCTGGAGCTTATTCAAGCAGGTAAAGAAGTGTTTGTGGTGGCGGATGCCGTGGGCAGCCGTACCGAGCAAAATCGCCAGCTGGGGCTAGAGCGTATGCGTGACGCCGGCGCACATATTGTTAGCCGAGAAATGGTGGTCTTTGAGCTACTGCGCCACGCGGGCAACGAGCATTTTAGAACCATCAGTAAAGAATTTTTACGCGGCGAGCAGCCTTAACAGACGGTAAGGTGTGAGGTGTGAGGTGAAATAAAGCGCCGAGCGCCCGGCGCCCAGCTCAACAAAAACATTGAACTACCGTACTTTTGCCACGGAATACACGGAATACACGGAACAGCACGGACGAAGAGATAGATAAAAAATAACAATGCCTTTGTTGAAAAGTGGCGCGTAGCGGCACAAAAACCAGCAAACGACGTCGTATTTAAAAAATCATACCGTAGAAGCCGCTTCAGCTGGCTGGTGGCGCGTAACGGCACGAAGAACTTATAGTGGCTCAAAGAGCCTAGATTTAGGGGGTGCGGGTGGCCGAGAATCGGTCCAAACACCCTCTTCTAATTGACTGCGTAACTCCGGATATTTTGCCACATCAAAGGTAGGGATCAATCCTAGCTTGCGCTGGCCGTTGTAATCTTTAGCGAGCTTAATCACCACTCCAGATAACAATAAGATGGCCACTAGGTTGATCATGGCCATCAAGCCCATAGAAATATAAGCCATGGTCCACATGGTATCTATCTTGCCAATGGCACCAAACATCACCATGCCTAACGCAAACAAGCGAAAGGTAAACAACCCTGCGGTATTTTCATGCTCTAAGAACACCAAGTTATTTTCCGCATAGGCATAGTTAGCCACTATGCTGGTGAAGGCAAAAAACAAAATCGCAATGGCAATAAAGGGGCTACCCCACGCGCCTACTTCATGAGACAGCGCACGCTGGGTTAATTCAATACCGGTTACGCCAGAACCCGGCTCAAATTGGCCAGACAACAAGATAATAGCCGCGGTACAGGTACAAATTACTAAGGTGTCGATAAACACACCCAGCATCTGAATATACCCTTGAGACGCCGGATGTGGCGGATAGGGCGTCGCCAAAGCCGCCGCGTTAGCCGCCGAGCCCATGCCCGCTTCATTAGAGAATAAGCCGCGCTTAATGCCATTAATCAGAGCTTGGGTCATCGCATAACCGACCACGCCGCCGCCGGCTTGCTCTAAACCAAAGGCCGATTTGACGATTAACAACAAAATGCCGGGTATTTGGCCGAGGTTCATGGCCACTACTATGAGTGCTATCAATAAATAGGCCAGCGCCATGACCGGCACAATTAGCTCGGCAAACCGCGCTATGGTGCGCAAGCCCCCAAATACAATCAGGCCCGCCAGCAACGACAATATAATGCCGCTCACCCAAGTGGGAATATCAAACGCAACATTCATGGCCAAACTAATGGCATTGGCCTGCACCGCATTAAAGATTAAGCCAAAAGCGACAATTAAAAATACCGCAAATAGGGCACCCATCCAACGCAGCCCTAAGCCCCGCTCCATATAGTAAGCCGGGCCACCTCGGTAGTTGCCCTCTTCATCGGTCACTTTGTACAGCTGGGCCAGTGAACTTTCAGCGAACGCGGTAGACATGCTAATTAAGGCGATCAGCCACATCCAAAAAATGGCCCCCGGCCCGCCCAAATACAGGGCGATAGCCACGCCGACCAAGTTACCCGTGCCCACGCGGGCCGCCAAGCTGGTACAAAGCGCTTGAAATGAGGAAATGCCGGCCGTACTGCTGCTACGGCTATGTTTAAGCACCGTAAACATATGCTTAAAGTGGCGAAACTGAATAAACCCCAGCCGTATCGTAAAGTACGCTCCCGCTCCCAGCAGCATATAAACTAATAAACTTCCCCAGAGCAGGTCATTGATAAAATTGACCATGGCATCCATCACTATGCTCCTATGTAGTTAAATCTCATGAGCAAACTGGTACCTTTTATATACAAGCTGACCTTATTTTGTGCACATCATAGTCTAAACGGACCCAAAACGACCACTTTACGTGTTTACTCGGCCAATATCTGACGAAGACGGATGCGCGGCATCTTATTCTTACCATTATTTGGCACCAGTCTTAGGCCTGCAGCGCCGAAAACGCGACCTCTGCCACAAGCTTGGCTTTATTTTGAGGGCCGGTATGGGTGATACTGTACTCCCGTTTTATGCTGACCCCATCAGGATCCTTTGTCATGACAGATAAGCTGACTCAATTGCGAGCTCTCACTACCGTAGTAGCCGACACCGGCGATATTGACGCTATTGGTAAATACCAGCCCCAAGACGCCACCACCAACCCGTCACTGATTTTAAAAGCGGCGCAAATCCCAGACTATCAACCCTTGATCACCCAAGCGGTAGACTGGGCCAAAGCCCAAAGTCAGGACGCCCAACAGCAACTGATGGATGCGTCAGACAAGTTGGCGGTGAACATTGGCTGCGAAATTCTCAAACTGATCCCTGGTCGCATTTCTACCGAAGTGGATGCGCGTTTATCATTTGATACCGAAGCTAGCATTGCCAAAGCCCGCCACCTGATTGGCTTATATCAAGCAGCCGGCATAGGCCGTGAGCGTATTTTAATTAAATTAGCAGCCACTTGGGAAGGTATTCGTGCCGCCGAAGTGTTAGAGCAAGAAGGCATTAACTGTAACCTAACTTTGCTGTTTAGCTTTGCTCAGGCCCGCGCCTGTGCTGAAGCCGGCGCTTACCTGATTTCACCGTTTGTGGGCCGTATTCTGGATTGGTATAAGCAAAACACCGACCAACAAGACTACACCGCCGAGCAAGACCCAGGCGTGGTCTCGGTGACCGAAATTTACGACTACTACAAGGCGCACGGCTATAAAACCGTAGTGATGGGCGCGAGCTTCCGTAATATTGGCGAAATTTTGGCGCTGGCCGGCTGCGACCGCTTAACCATTGGCCCTAACTTATTAGAAGAGTTACGCCAAGCCGAAGGCGAAGTCACGGTGAAACTGCAAGATAAAGGGGCCACCGAAGCACGCCCCGCCGTGATGACCGAAGCCGAGTTTCGCTGGCAGCATAACCAAGATGCCATGGCCACCGAGAAACTGGCCGAAGGTATTCGCAACTTTGCCGTGGATCAAAATAAGCTCGAAACCTTGCTTAGCGCACTGCTAGAAAAGTAAGTTAGAAAAATAAGTTAGATAAATAATCTTCAGCTCAATCGGTAGCGGTCAATAATATTAGCCGCTATCGAGCAAGTGTCGAAAACAAACCCCGAGCCTCGTCAGCTCGGGGTTTATTTTTGGGTTGGATTTTTATTTGGTTTATAAACTCAGGTGAGTAATCTTAGATTAATCATAAGTAATGTCGCATAACTTACGTGGACTTTTGGTCCCTTTTCTCATAAAGAATCAAACACTCAAGACTATTTGCCACGGAACGCACTCTCTTTACCTACAACAAGCACGGAAAAATAGAGTTCTTAAGAGCAGCGCTAGGCGCGGTTATTACTTGTCGCCCGTGAACTGTGTCCGTGCTTGCTGTGTTCTTCTGTGGCAAAAATGGCTCTGGCTCTAATTTTTAGTTGCCCTTTTATCGCTCCTCAAATGCCGTATTTCCACTGATGTAATGCTGGTCTACTTATCTGCTTAATTATCTCTGCTGAGCCACATAATATCGCCCTGCTAATCTGTGCTGCTCGCTTAATCACTTAACTTCAATATCGGCGACTCACTTTTAATTTCAACTTAAACCTTCACAATTATTGGTGAGCTCGATGGTATTTATATGACTCTGATCCTATTCTTGTAATTAATATGTAATAAATAACTTCTACTCTATAACTTATCGTGATATACCCTTCTGGACTACAACTGATAGTAAATAGGAGAGAGCCCCATGGATAGGAGTAGCTTCAATCAGGACTTTGTGGTGGCGCCGTCTACTCGTGCTAAAACTCGTCAGCCTGCTAAAAAAGGCAGATGGCGGGAAATAGAAGCGATACAAGACCAAAAGCGCTTACAAGAAGAATTACAGCAATATGGCTGCACGCTCGATCTTGAAGAGTTAGCTGCCGAACTTGAACTGTAAAGTACGGGAAATTTTAAGCGCCGCGAGGCGCTTTTTTTATGGGCTGAATTTACAGAGCAATGGTGAATAACATTCCGACACTGAGCTGAAACCTAGAGTGCCAAAGTGGTGCATTTGTCACTTGTAGGTGGCCGTATCGTAGATAAAGAGTATGAGCCACGGTTTGCTACGTGCCCTTAAAACATCCTGCTTCGCAGGACCGGCGAATAAATTCCCGGCTACGAAGTGCCTATCTTTTGTAGGTGGCCGTATCGTAGATAAAGAGTGTGGACCACGGTTTCAGTTTTGCTGTGCAAAACCGGCCGACTAATGTGGTATCTACGGTGTGAGCTTGTAGGCGTTGCTTGACGATATTTAATGCCGCTGCGCGTCATCAGCCAACTTAAGCGGCCCCTACGTACTTTGTCTATCCTAAAACTCGTTAAACGACTGAATTAGCTACTCTTAATGCCTGTTTGCCAATATCATTCGACCTAGTGCACAGGCTTGGTGCAAAATAGCCTCCGCTTCTTTCTTAAATTAAGGACTTATCACATGCAATTACGTCTTATTGGAGCTGCCTTACTGGCCCTAGCCTTAACGGGTTGTGCGAACAACTGGGGATTTAACAGTAATGTGTCGCCTGAGGGCATTAAAGATTATTACAAAGGCGACGGCGTCACCTTGTATAGCAAAGACCAATTGAACGAAGTGAATTACGTGACGCTGGGTTCAGTTGAAGGCGAAGCGTGCCAAATGAAAGCCGTTGAAGCTCCACCTAAAGAAGCCGATGCACGCGCCAGCATTCGCCGCCGTGCCGCCGACATGGGCGCCAATGGCTTATTGCTCGACCGCTGTATTCGCTTTGCAGATATGCCCGGCTGCCTTGAGCAAGTGTTGTGCAGTGGCCAAGCACTTAAGGTTGCTAAGTAATGTCCACGCTTTCCCCAAGTGAGGCTCAGCCTAATAAAAGCCCAGCCTTAACCTTGGATCCGATTGGTATTATCCGCTCACCTTATAAAGAAAAATTTGCGGTGCCTCGCCAGCCCGGTTTAGTCAGCCAAGCTCAGGCCCAGCTAGAAATGCTGCCGCCCTATAATGAGCCCAGCGCTTTTAGAGGGCTGGCCGAGTTCAGTCATTTGTGGTTGGTATTTGTGTTTCACCAAACTCAAGATAAAGGCTGGAACCCCACGGTGCGCCCGCCTCGTTTGGGCGGCAATGAGCGAGTGGGCGTATTTGCTACCCGCTCTACCTTTAGGCCCAACCCCTTGGGTTTATCCGTGGTGCGACTGCTGGATATGTGCAAAGACGGCAACAAGGTGTGGTTAGAGCTGGGCGGTGTGGATCTGGTGGATGGCACGCCGGTCGTGGACATTAAGCCCTATCTGCCTTGGGTGGATGCGGTGCCCGATGCTCACGGCGGTTTTGCGCCAGCGCCGCCGGATTTAAATATGGAGGTGATTTTCACCCCAGCCGCCGAGCTGGTATGTGCACGTTCACACATCCCCAACTTACAGCAGTTTATTAGCGAGGTACTGGCCCAAGACCCAAGGCCCGCTTATAAGCGCCAGCAACAACATTGGCAAGAATATGGCGTGCGTTTGCATCATTACAACGTGCGTTTTGAAGTGTTTGGCCACTTAACTCGGGTGCTCAGCCTAGAGATAATGCCGGATAATGCCCAATAAGATGTAGGGGCCGCACGGCGCGCACTATTTTTGCGCTTCTGCCAACGCAGCCCCCCTGTTACAATTAGCCTCTTTCGTCGTTTTTAAGCTCGGCGGTGAGGCTAAGCGCGAACACGCGCTCGACTCCCTCACACAGCTCAGCACAATAAGGTTTCAGCACATGCGCACCACTCAATATTTGCTTTCCACTCTTAAAGAAACACCCAGCGATGCGGAAGTTATCAGTCACCAGCTGATGCTGCGCGCGGGCATGGTTCGCCGTTTGGCATCGGGCTTATACACCTGGCTCCCTAGTGGCCTGCGAGTGTTGAATAAAGTGGCCGCGATTGTGCGTGAAGAAATGAACCGCGCCGGTGCCATCGAAATGCTGATGCCGGTAGTACAACCTGCCGAGCTGTGGCATGAAACTGGCCGTTGGGACAAATTTGGTCCTGAATTGCTGCGCATTAAAGACCGCAACGACCGTGGCTTCGTGTTGGGCCCTACCCACGAAGAAGTAATCACCGCCGTGGTGCGCAACGAAGTATCATCTTATAAGCAGTTGCCGCTGAACTTGTATCAAGTACAAACGAAGTTTCGTGATGAAGTGCGCCCGCGTTTTGGCGTGATGCGCTCTCGCGAATTCATCATGAAAGATGCCTACTCTTTCCATACCACCCAAGAAAGCTTAGAGCAGACCTACCAAGAGATGTACCAAGCTTATAGCCGCATCTTTGAGCGCATGGGCTTAGACTTTAGAGCCGTGTTGGCAGACACCGGCGCCATTGGCGGCAGTGCGTCTCATGAATTTCACGTATTAGCGCAAAGCGGTGAAGACGATATCGCCTTCTCTACTGAGTCTGATTACGCAGCCAATATTGAAATGGCCGAAGCATTGGCAGCTAAAGCACAGGCCGACGCCGCCACTCAAGAATTGAAATTGGTCGATACGCCCAACGCTAAAACCATCAATGAGTTGGTAGAGCAGTTTGGCTTAAACATAGAAAACACCGTAAAGACCTTGCTGGTTCATGCCGCAGAAGGCCAAGCATGCCCATTGGTGGCCTTGTTAGTGCGCGGCGACCATGAGCTAAACGAGATTAAAGCCGAGAAATTGGCTCAAGTGGCCAGCCCGCTGACCTTTGCCACTGAAGATGAAATTCGCGAATTAGTAGGTGCAGGTCCAGGCTCCATTGGCCCAGTAAAACTGCAGGTGCCTTTCATTGCCGATCGCAGTGTGGCCGTGATGAGCGACTTCGCCGCCGGTGCCAACATTGAAGATCAACACTACTTTGGCATTAACTGGGGCCGCGACCTTGAGCTTGGTGAAGTGGCCGATTTGCGTAACGTACAAGAAGGCGACGCCAGCCCTTGTGGTCAAGGCGTACTGCAAATTAAGCGCGGCATTGAAGTGGGCCATATCTTCCAGCTGGGCAATAACTACTCCAGCAAGATGAACGCCACCGTGTTAAACGAACAAGGCAAATCGACCATCTTAGAAATGGGTTGTTATGGCATAGGCGTGTCACGCATCGTAGCCGCAGCCATTGAGCAAAATCACGACCAGCGCGGCATTATTTGGCCAGCAGCCATTGCCCCTTTCCAAGTGGCCATCATTCCGATGAACATGCAAAAATCCCAAGCTGTGGCCGACGCTGCCACTCAGATCTATGATGAGCTGACCGCCTTAGGCATCGAAGTATTATTTGATGACCGCAAAGAGCGCCCAGGTGTGATGTTTGCGGATATGGAGCTGTTAGGTGTGCCCCATCACATTGTGATTGGCGATCGCAGCTTAGAGAATGGCGTAGTGGAATACAAAACCCGCCGCGAGGGTGAAAAGTCCGAAGTGGCATTAACCGACATCGTCGCCAAGTTAACCGCAGCGATTAAAGGTTAAGGCATAGCTCTGAGCGCCTAGCACCTAGCACCTAGCACCTAGCACCTAGCACCTAGCTAATGAAAAAAAGAAGACCCCGAGCCACAAGCTCGGGGTTTTCTTTTGGCGCAGTCTCCAGCGAAATGTCATCTTTGATTTCAAAAACAGCCAGCTACGCTGATTCAAATAAATATTCTGCTATGCAGAGCCGCCGAAGTCCTCTTTACTAAAGAGACGGGCGGCTACAGGGTACGGTTATTTTGTAGGTGGCTGCCTCTTCGACGAAGAGGACTTAGGCACGGTTTAATATTTATCTTTGCTTGGTGCTTGGCGCTCGGCGCTTTGAGCCGCACTTCACACTTACCCCCCTCGTTATCAGCTTGCCTTTGTGCTTGATAAACAAACCCTTATACTGAATAAAAAGGGAGGGTAATTATGGACTCAGAAGAAAGTAACTCCTGCGCCTTAGTGCTCACTGGTGGCGGGGCTCGCGCCGCGTATCAGGTTGGCGTGCTAAAGGCGATTGCCGAGTGTTTTCCTCGCAGACAAGCCATACCCTTTCCCATATTGTGTGGCACGTCTGCTGGCGCCATTAATGCCACGGCACTGGCCTGTTACGCCTCTTGCTTTCACCTTGGGGTGCGCAAGTTAGAATACGTATGGAGCAATTTACACACCGAAGATGTGCTGCGCCTGCAGGTGGGCAAAGTAGTCAGCCATTCGCTCAAAAGCTTATTGTTTGGAGCCTTGGGCAAACCGACTCAAATTGCCTTGCCGTGGTTTGATAACAGCCCGTTAGAGCGGTTATTAGAAAAGATTATCGACTTTCAGCGTATCGATAATAATCTGCTGTATGGCGCGTTAGAAGTGCTGGCAATCACGGCATCAAACTACAACACCGGTGACTCCACCACCTTTTATCAAGGGCGCCCCTACCATGAGCCTTGGGTAAGAGCCGGTCGCTCGGGCCGCTCGGCCATTATTATGCCGCCCCATTTAATGGCCAGCAGTGCCCTACCCTTTATTTTTAAGCCTTGTCGCTTGCAAAACCATCACTATGGCGACGGCTCTATTCACCAGTTAAATCCGCTGAGCCCGGCCATTCACTTAGGGGCTAAGCGCATTTTAATCGTGAGCTTAGCGCCCGATGATAACTGCGCGGATACTTTACCTAGCGACCCCAGTAGTTCCGACATTGCCGGCCACTTGTTGGACACGGTGTTTACCGATGCGCTCACCTCAGATATAGAACGACTACAGCGCATTAATAACACCATTAAGCTGGTACCAGAGCGCAAGCTCGAGCAATTAAACCTACGCCATATCGATAACCTGGTACTCAAGCCCAGTAAAAACTTAGACGATCTCACCCACAAGCACTTTCATAAGCTGCCTTATAATATTCGATCTTTATTGCGATTATTTGGCGTTGAAGCCGGCGATGCCACCGGCCTATCGAGCTTCTTGTTATTTGATCAGGATTACTGCAAAGAGTTAATCGCATTAGGCTATGAAGATACCCAAGCCCGCTTAGATGAAGTGTGCAGTTTTTTGACGATAGAGCCGAAGAAGAAATAGCGCCGAGCGCCCAACACCAAGCGCCGAGCTAAAATATAAAAAGGCAGGAATATTTTGTGGCGGGCGCTCGAACAAGAGCCTGTTCAAGATCAAGAGTTTTGATTTGTAAGACCTTACCTCTAGCGAGTCTTTTTCTCTCTTATCTCTATTTTCCCGTGCGTTCCGTGTTTTTCCGTGGCAAAAATAGCTTTAGTGTTGGATTTAGCTGGGCGCCGGACGCTTAGTGCTCGGCGCTGCCTTTAAAACCCCAACACTTCTTTGGCGAACGGCGTGCTGAGTTTGCGCTTGGCTTGGAAGGAGGCGTTGTCGAGTAAGTCGAGCGCTGCGAGCAAAGTGCTCATGTCTCGTGATAAACGACTGAGTAAAAACCGCCCCACATCGGTAGGCAGCTTAAAACCGCGCAACTCTGAGCGCAGCTGCAGGGCGCTGAGTTTGCCTTCATCATCCAGCGGTTTGAGCTGATAAGCCACGCCCCAGTCCAGACGCGAGGCCAGATCGGGCAAGCCTAAGCCTAAATGGCGCGGCGCATTGGTGGCGGTGACCACCAAAGAGCCAAGCCCACGATCATGGCGGCGGTTAAAGAAGTTAAACACCGCTTGCTCCCATGCTGCAACGCCGGCGATAGCATCTAAGTTATCTAAACAAACTAATGCTAAGTGCTCCATGCCATCCAGCATCTGGGGCGACATTTGCCCGTGCAAGTCCAAGGAGATATAGCCTGCGGCATCTTGCTCGCCATCTAACTCAGCACAAGCTGCGTGCAATAAGTGCGAACGGCCACTGCCCTCTTGTCCCCAAAAATAGAGCAAGTTATCACCTTGGCCAATGGCGGCGTTTTTAAGCGCCGTGATCAGCTGGGCATTATCGCCGGTGTAAAAACTGGCAAAGGTTTCATCGTCGGGCAGCTGCACCGCCAGTGCTAGCTGGGTTGGCAGCTTAGGTTCGTCATCGCTACTCATCTAAGCCAAGCTCCTGACTGCGGGCCGCATTTGGCGGCGGGGATGAGTCGCAGTAAGCAATTTCTCAATATCTGTTCGCCATCTTTAATAAGCGGGAGTCCATCTTAACGAGCACGGCTTTCGCAAACCAGTGGCTTTTGCAAACCAAGCTCAGCTAGGACGGGTTCTGGGTAAGATCAGATTCAATAAGATACCGACTATACCGCATAAACTAATGCCTTGTAGGCTAAAGCCACCGATGCCAAAGGCCATGCCGCCAATACCAAAGATCAAAATCACCGCCACTATGCATAAATTACGGGCCTGGGATAAATCCACTTGGTGTTTGATTAAGCTATTTAGACCCACGGTGGCAATGGAGCCAAACAGTAAGATCATAATGCCGCCCATCACTGGTGTGGGGATACTCAGCATTAGGGCACCAAACTTACCGACAAATGCCAGCACAATGGCAAAGCCCGCCGCCCAAGTCATGATCACCGGATTAAAGTTTTTGGTCAGCATCACCGCTCCCGTCACTTCAGAATACGTAGTGTTCGGCGGTCCGCCAAAACAAGACGCACCTATGGTGGCAACGCCGTCACCCAAGATGGTGCGATGCAAACCGGGCTTTTTCAGATAATCTTTGCCGGTCACCGAGCTAATGGCCAAGATATCGCCGATATGCTCAATGGCCGGCGCTATCGCCACCGGTAACATAAATAACACCGCCTGCCAGTGCCACTCAGGGGCGACAAAGTGCGGCATAGACAACCAAGCCGCGTTTTGTACTGGAGCAAAGTCCACCACCCCAAACCCGAGCGCTAAACCATAACCCACGGCAATACCGGCACTAATAGGCACCAAACGAAACACGCCTTTGGCCATGGTTGAGACCAACAAAGTGGTGAGCAATGCCGGTAGCGATAACCAAAGCGCGATATCGTGCTCGATTAATACCGCAGAGCCATCTCCCGTCTTACCAATGGCCATGTTTACCGCCATCGGCGCTAAGCCAAGGCCTATCACCATGATCACCGGCCCCACCACCACTGGTGGCAGTAAGCGGGTGAGCAAGGCCGTACCTCGCCAACGGATAAGTTGGCTCAGCAACACATACATAACGCCGGCCGCCATAATGCCGCTCATGGTGGCCGGAATACCCCAGGTTTGTACGCCATATAAAATGGGCGCGATAAAGGCAAACGAAGAGGCTAAAAAGATCGGCACTTGGCGCTTAGTACACACTTGAAACAGCAAGGTGCCTATACCGGCAGTAAACAAAGCCACGTTAGGATCAAGACCGGTGATCAGCGGCATTAGTACCAAGGCGCCAAAGGCCACAAACAGCATTTGTGAGCCGGCGATGGCGGTGTGCAACCGTGACTCAACCGCTGACGATTGAGGGTTTAACGGTTGAGGGTTAGCCGGAGGCGTTGAGCTGGGCGCGGGAGTGTGGGGTTGTGAACTCATGGATCTGACCTTGCGTAAATGTAGGCAGAAAAAAACCGGCTATTGCCGGCTTCTTAACGTAATAGATTATTTAGTACCAAATATTTTATCGCCCGCATCACCGAGCCCAGGAATGATGTAGCCATTGCTATCAAGGCGCTCATCAATAGAAGCACAATACAGCTCCACCTCTGGGTGTGCCGCTTCTAACGCCTTAATGCCCTCGGGTGCCGCTACCAGCACTATCACCTTAAAGTGGCGACAGCCTTTTTCTTTTAACAGGTCAATGGTGGCTATCATGGAGCCGCCGGTGGCCAGCATAGGATCCACAATCAGCGCCAAGCGCTCATCAATATGGCTGACCAACTTATTGAAATAATGCACCGGCTGTAAGGTTTCTTCATCACGATACACACCCACCACGCTAACCCGCGCGCCTGGCATATGCTCCAGTACGCCGTCCATCATGCCAAGGCCGGCACGCAAGATAGGCACCACTGTGACTTTTTTACCTTTAAGCTGGTCAACAACCGTGGGGCCGTTCCAACCTTCAATGGTGGTTTTTTCCGTCTCAAAATCGGCCGTGGCTTCATAGGTCAGCAAGCTACCCACTTCTCTGGCCAGCTCACGAAAGCGCTTGGTGCTAATGTCGGCTTCGCGCATTAACCCTAACTTGTGTTTCACCAAAGGGTGTTTAACCTCAACGACTTTCATTCACCTATTCTCCCGACTGGACTTGTGTAACTGGAGGTACATAACTGGGCTTAGCATAAAAGAACCATGCATAAAGAGCCACGCACAAAAAAACCGCAGAACTTTAGCATAAAATAGTACAGAGCGGCAGAATTTTCTAACGCCCACCTGCATCACGCTCAGCAGATCTTAGCCCATCACTGGAGTAGCTACCTAGCATAGACCTTGGAAGGGTGACCGCTGGCGGTAGCGATGCGTCTTACGCCTTACGCTTTAACTGACGGCGTATAGCTTACGGCTTACTGCGGTTATTGGTTTTAGCTCGGCGCTTTATTTTTCCCTTCACTCTGCACTCCTCAACCCTCACTCCTCAGGGTGTTTAGGTGGCACTGCTTGGCGCATTAAATTAGAATAGCGACCGAAACCGTGACTAACAGACGGAAGCGTTGTACTTCTGCTGATGCCAAACCCCAAATGAGGCAAGCAGATGCGCCATCCGCCACTAGGCTAACTGCAGTTAGGCTATCCGCCGTTAGACAAGTCCGTTCCTAAAAATAATGACAAGGTAACCACTCGTGACGCAGAACAAACCCCTGAGCTACAAAGACGCCGGTGTAGATATCGACGCTGGTAATGCCCTGGTTGAACGCATTAAAGGCGTTAGCCGTCGCACACACCGCCCAGAAGTAATGGGCGGACTCGGGGGCTTTGGCGCTTTGTGCCAGCTTCCCACCGGCTACAAAGAACCGGTATTAGTGGCCGGCACCGATGGTGTAGGCACTAAGCTGCGCTTGGCCATTGATTTAAAACGCCACCAAGGTGTGGGCATAGATCTCGTTGCCATGTGCGTGAATGACTTGATCGTACAAGGTGGCGAGCCGCTGTTTTTCCTCGATTATTATGCCACCGGCAAGTTAGACGTTGATGCGGCGGCCGAAGTGGTCACCGGCATTGGTGTGGGCTGTGAGCTGAGCGGTTGTGCATTAATTGGCGGCGAAACCGCAGAAATGCCGGGCATGTATCAAGCTGGCGATTACGACTTAGCCGGCTTTTGCGTAGGTGTGGTGGAAAAGAGCGAAATTATCGATGGCACTAAAGTGGGCGCCGGTGATGCACTGATCGCTTTGGCCTCAAGTGGCCCGCACTCCAACGGTTTCTCGTTGATCCGCAAAATTTTAGAAGTAAGCAAAGCGGATCTGCAACAGCCATTAGGTGATGCGACCTTGGCCGATGCCTTGATGGAGCCTACCCGCATCTACGTGAAGCCGGTATTGGAGCTGATCAAGAAGTTCGACATTCATGCACTGAGCCACATTACTGGCGGCGGCTTTTGGGAAAATATTCCTCGCGTGTTGCCAAAAGGCACTAAAGCCATCGTTGATGGTGCTAGCTGGCAGTGGCCAGAAGTGTTTAGCTGGTTACAAACTGCCGGCAACGTAGAGACCAAAGAAATGTATCGCACCTTTAACTGTGGTGTGGGCATGGTTATCGCCCTGCCTGCTGACCAAGCGGCAGCGGCAGTACAGTTTATGCAAGACAAAGGCGAGCAATGTTGGTTAATTGGCAGCATTGATAATGCCGTCGATGGCGAAGAGCAGGTCGAAATTAAATGACCCGAATAGTAGTGCTGATTTCCGGCAATGGCAGTAACTTACAAGCCTTGTTGGATCAGTCTAATGCTGGGCAATTAGGCGGCGAAATTGTGGCTGTGATTAGCAACAAGGCCGACGCCCACGGTGTAGCGCGTGCCAAAGCCGCGGGCGTTGCCACGCAAGTGGTGGCCAATGTTGACTACGCGGATCGTGCTACTTTTGATACGGCGCTAATACAGGCCATAGATGAATATCAGCCGAACTTGGTGGTGCTCGCGGGCTTTATGCGTATTTTAACGCCAGAGTTTGTGCGCCATTATCAAAACCGGTTGTTAAACATTCATCCGTCTTTGCTGCCTCGCTATCAAGGTTTGCACACTCATCAAAAAGCCATTGATGCAGCTGACGCAGAGCACGGTTGCAGCGTACACTTTGTCACCGAAGAGCTGGATGGCGGCCCCGTTATCTTACAAGCGCGAGTACCTGTGTTTGAAGATGACGATGCCGCAAGCCTCGCCGAGCGGGTGCAAGTACAAGAGCATGCTATCTACCCGCTCACGGTACGCTGGTTTTGCGATGGCCGCGCTGTGATGCAACAAGGCAAAGCCTACCTAGACGGCGCTTTGTTGCCGGCCCAAGGTTATGCGCAAGAATAAAAGATAGCGCCAGCTATTAGCGCCAAGCTAAATAAAAACCCCGAGCCGCACAGCTCGGGGTTTTATTTTTTGGATGCCATCTTGGACGCAATAACGCTTTTAACGTAAAATGCTCCTCCATTTTATTCCTGCATTCATGCCCGCTCTGCTGTCGTTTTTAGCCTCTGCAACTGTTGTTAGCTGAGCTGCGGGCAGAGTCTTACCCATCTATTCAATGTTCACCTTAAGGTACTTTTTATGGCAGATACCACGCCCGCTGCTCGCTCACTTAACCGCACTGCCATTTTAGTGGTATTAGCGCTCGGCACCTTTATTTTAGGGCTGGCTGAATTCTCCATGATGCCCATGCTGCCGCTGATCAGTGACACCTTTGGCTCGACTCCCGCTCAAAGCGGTTATGCGATTAGTGCCTATGCCATAGGGGTGGTGGTTGGCGCGCCCATTTTAATGCTCGCCACCGCCAATATGAAAAAACGCACCGCGCTGTTGATGTTTTTAAGTTTAATGTGCCTAGCCAATAGCTTAAGTGCTTTCGCCAGCTCTCTAGAACAACTGGTGTTATTTCGATTTTTAAGCGGCCTGCCCCATGGCGCCTATTTTGGTGCGGCTATTTTATTGGCCTCAGAGATTGCTCCCCAAGGCCAGCGCGCCAGCTTTATGTCGAAGGTCTTTATGGGATTAACCATTGCCACCATAGTGGGCGTGCCCATTGTGACCTTGGTGGGGCAGTATCTTAGCTGGCGTTACTGCTTAGCAGGGGCCGGTGGCTTAGCCTTTATTGCCTTTATTTTCGTTTATAAGGTGGTGCCCAACGTTAAAAACAGCCAGCCCTCGAATCTGCTCAACGAGTTTAGCGTTCTTAAAAACAAGCTGGTGTGGTCTATTTTAGGCATAGTGATTATTGGCTTTGGCGGCGTATTTTGTATTTACACCTACATTGCCGACACCATTTTAGTGGTCACTGATACCCCCGCCTATACCATATCTATCGCCATGGTGATGTTTGGCATCGGCTCTACGCTGGGTAATTATGTGCTGGGAAAAGCCGCCGACAAATCGGCCATTCACACCACGGGACTAGTACTGGTGGGGACTATTATCTTTGCGCTGGCCTATGTAACGGCTAGCCATAATATTTGGCTGCTTTATGGGGTGATATTTTTTATCGGCTGCAGCCTCGGTTTAGCCACCTTGATTCAAACCTTACTGATGGATGTGTCACCGAATGGCCACGCCATGATAGGCGCACTTGTACAATGTGCTTTTAATATCGCCAATGCCATTGGCCCTTGGGTAGGCGGCATGGTGATTGCAGAAGGTGCAACGCCCAATCAAACGGGCTATGTGGCGGCGGCGTTATTTAGCGGCGGGTTAATCATGTGGGCGCTCAGTTACTTACAGATTATAAACAACAAGCCCAAACTTGAAGCCGTAAGCAGCACGGTATAAGCGATGTTGGTTGAGTGACCAGTTTTTTTGTAGGGTCCAATTTATTGGACCAACAATTCTAGCTTCTCCCCCACACCGGTCGAATAAATTCGACCCTACAAAAGACCAGAGCTAAACCCTAACTTTCGTCCTTACGAGGAGTGTAACGACGCGGCAATCCGTGGTTTGGCTCTGAGCAAACTTGTAGAATGGATTGCCGCGCTATCCGGGTGAAGTCCTCTTCGTCGAAGAGACAGGCCACCTACCCCCCTCTCACTTCTTTGTTTGCTCTTACCCATAAGCTCTCTTGGTACTTTTCGCTCTTATATCAGCTTAATTTTTCCGCGTACTCTGCGGGTTCCGTTGCCGAAAAGATCTTTAATCTCTTAGCTTTGGGCCTTTAATCCAACTGCTGGCTAAACGCGCATAAAGCCTGCATTTGCGTGGCGATCAGCGTGTTTGTGGTCTCATCAAGTAATTGACCTTGAGCATCAAATTTTTCATGAGCTTGACCAATCATGATCTCGGGCTTATTCAACACATGCACATCTAAGCACACCAATATTTGGCGTAAATGATATTGCACCCGGGCACCACCTAACATGCCCATGCTGGCGCTAATAATGGCCGTCGGTTTACCTGCCAAAGGCTGCGGCGCTTGGCGCGATAACCAGTCAATGAGGTTCTTTAAAGCGCCCGGCAGCGAATAATTATATTCGGGTGTAGCAAATAAAATGCCGTCGGCGGCGCGCACTTTCTCGGCGATGGCTAGCAGTAAAGCCGGAGTCTCAACATCCGCTTCATCCTGATTATACAAAGGCAAATCGGCGTAGTTAATCAGCTCTATTTCGCACCCTGCCGGTGCCAGCTGCTGGGCCGCCTTTATGGCGAAGGTATTAAAAGAGGCGGCCCGTAAGCTGCCAGAGAAGGCAATGATCTTGGTTTTTTTCATCGGTTATCCTTGATTGTGAGCCGAGCACAGGTTTGCGTAAGGCCGCCAAGCGCCGAGCGAGCGTATAAACACTGCTCTTGGTTGAGCTGGGTGCATCAGAACCTACGGGGCAGGTTTTCGCGGTTAAAACGCGCGACTACATCCTTGCAATATGCCAATCTCGGCGTTGTTGTTGGCTTGTCCCCTTCATCCCTCACGCTTCACTCGCTACGTTAAATCCGTGGCCGCGATGCGCTCACCGAGTAAGAACAGATTGAACTCGCCGGGCTGCATTTTTTGCCACGGCTCATCATGGGTCAGCGGCTGGGTGGCAATCACTGTGACCACGTCGTTGGGCGTGGTTTCTTTTTGAAAGTCTATTTCCACGTCTTCATCGATTAAACGTGCCGGTCCAAAGGGCGCGCGGCGTGTTAACCAATGCAGATTATTGGTGCAATAGGTCATCAGGTATTCGCCGTCGGTGAGCAGCATATTAAATACTCCCAAACCACGCAGCTCATCACACAAGGTAGCCACATATTCAAACATCTCGCTCATGGCCGATGCATCTTGTGGCTTAGTGGGATATTGGCGCTCCATGGCATCCAAAATCCAGCAAAACGCCAATTCACTGTCGGTTTCACCGACCGGAATATGACGACCAATCGTGAGATGACTGTAATCACTCAGCTGGCCATTATGAGCAAAGGTCCAATAGCGACCCCATAGCTCGCGGGTAAATGGATGGGTATTCTCCAGCGCTATGCCGCCACGATTCGCTTGGCGAATATGGCTGATCACCGAGCAGCTTTTAATGGGGTATTCTTGCACCAGTTTGGCGATGCGCGATTGGCTAGAGGGCTTAGGATCTTTAAAAGTACGTAGCCCCTTGCCCTCGTAAAATACAATGCCCCAGCCATCTTTATGGGGTCCGGTGCGCCCGCCTCTTTGTATTAAGCCGGTAAAGCTAAAACAAATATCCGTGGGCACATTGGCGCTCATCCCTAGCAATTCACACATATGCTTTACGCGTGCTCCATTTCTTTTTCGATTAATTGGATCATGATATGAATGATCTTGATGTGCACTTCTTGAATGCGGTCGGCATAGCCAAAGTGAGGCACGCGAATTTCTACGTCCGCCAGCCCTGCCATTTCACCGCCGTCTTTACCGGTTAGCGCAATCACCTTAATGCCTTTGGCTTTAGCCGCAGCAATAGCGTTGATAATGTTCTTAGAATTGCCGCTGGTCGACAGTCCGAGCAGCACGTCACCGCTTTGGCCTACCGCTTCTAAATAGCGAGAAAATACGAATTCAAAGCCAAAGTCATTAGCCACACAAGACAGGTGGCTAGGATCAGAAATAGCAATCGCCGGATAACCCGGGCGATTCTCTCGATAGCGACCGGTCAGCTCTTCGGCAAAATGCATGGCATCGCAATGGGAGCCACCGTTGCCACAAGACAAAACTTTGCCACCGGCTTTAAAGCGCTCGGCCAATAATTTGGCGGCGCTTTCGATGGCTTGCAGGTTAGTGTCGTCAGCTAAGAAGCGATTAAGCACTTCGCTGGCTTCGGTCAGTTCGCTACGGATCAGATCCTGATACATGAAATTGCCTCTCACTCACGATAAAAGCCCATTTTGGCATACATTGCGCCAAGCGCCCAGTGACACTGCCCATGACGGGCAATGTTGAATGCTTAATTTTTAATGTTGAATGAAAAAAACAACTTTTTACAAACGTAGCTTTGAACTAGCAGCGGTTCCTGTTTGGCAATTTTTTGGTCCATTCAACATTAAGCATTCAAAACTCAACATTCTCGCGCCGCGAGTAAGCTCGGCGCTGCAGTTAACGTTTCCATTACTTGATTTAAACATTTGTATACTTTACAACTAACACAAGCACAGGTCAGACCTCGCTGACCTACTACATTTTAAAGACCGCTTACAGACCTTATCTTAAAACCCTGACCTTAAAACCTAAGGAGTGATTGATGATTACCCTACTACTGCTCTTGCTTGCTTGGGGAGTGTTGGCGTATCGCCGCGCTTCTTTGCGTCGTTTTACCTTGGTCACAGCCATTATTTTAGTCGCGGGCACCTCATGGGGCGATGTTGGCCCCACGGGCTGGCTGGTGTTCGCCGTGGTGGCGGGCGTATTAAACTTGTTACCGCTGCGCACCAGTTTACTCAGTGCCCCCATGTTTAAGGTCTATAAAGGCCTGATGCCAGAAATGTCCACCACTGAGCGGGAGGCCATTGAAGCCGGCACCACGTGGTGGGATGCCGAGTTGTTTGGCGGTAAGCCCCATTGGGAGACGCTGCATAGCTACCCAAAACCGCAACTGAGCGCCGAAGAACAAGCCTTTATGGATGGGCCTGTGAATGAGGTGTGTCGCATGACCAACGACTGGGAAGTGACCCACGAGTTGGCCGACTTATCTCCTGAGGTGTGGGCCTATTTAAAAGAGCATAAGTTTTTCGCCATGATCATTAAAAAGCAGTATGGCGGCTTAGAGTTCTCAGCGTTTGCGCAATCTCGCGTGTTACAAAAACTGTGTGGCACCAGTGCAGTGCTGGCCTCTACCGTAGGCGTGCCGAACTCTTTAGGCCCAGGCGAACTGCTGCAGCACTACGGCACCACTGAGCAAAAAGATTACTACTTACCGCGCTTAGCCAATGGTGATGAAATTCCCTGTTTCGCCCTCACCGGTCCAGAAGCGGGTTCCGATGCCGGTGCCATTCCCGATGTCGGTATCGTCACCTTAGGCGACTGGCAAGGCGAGCAAGTGTTAGGCATGCGCCTCACTTGGAACAAACGCTATATTACGCTGGCCCCCATCGCCACCGTATTAGGTTTGGCCTTTAAACTACAAGATCCAGATGGCCTGCTAGGCGATAAACCTCATTTAGGCATTACTTGTGCGCTCATCCCCACCGACCTGCCCGGCATTACTATTGGTCGTCGGCATTTCCCGCTAAACGTACCTTTTCAAAATGGCCCCACTCAGGGCAAAGACGTATTTGTGCCGCTGAGCTTTATTATCGGTGGGCCTGACATGGCCGGCCAAGGCTGGCGCATGTTAACCGAGTGCTTGTCGGTGGGGCGCGGTATTACTCTGCCCTCTACTGGTACTGCTGGCTCGCGCATTTCGGCCTTGGCATCCGGTGCTTACAGCCGCATACGTCGCCAGTTCCGAATTCCGATTGGCAAGATGGAAGGCATCGAAGAGCCATTAGCCCGCTTAGGTGGTAATGCTTATTTGTCGGATGCGGCCAGCATGTTAACCGTAACCGGCATCGATCTCGGCGAAAAGCCCTCAGTGATTTCGGCCATCGTTAAATATCACCTGACTCACCGCAGCCAGCACTGCCTGATTGACGCCATGGATATTCACGGCGGCAAAGGCATTTGTTTAGGCCCCAATAACTACTTGGCCCGCGGTTACCAAGGCGCGCCCATCGCCATTACCGTAGAAGGCGCCAATATCCTCACCCGCTCCATGATTATCTACGGCCAAGGGGCGATTCGTTGTCATCCGTATGTGTTGAGTGAAATGCTCTCGGTACAAGAGCCGGATGCGCAACAAGCACTCAGCCAGTTTGATGCGGCGGTGTTTGGCCATATTGGCTTTGCCATCAGCAATACGGTGCGCAGCTTCTGGTTCGGCCTAACCAATGCCCGCTTTAGTAACACGCCGTTCAATGACGCGACCACGCCCTACTATCGCCAAATGAATCGGCTTAGCGCCAACTTAAGCCTGTTGTCAGACGTAGCCATGGCCACACTGGGCGGCGAGCTCAAGCGCCGCGAGCGTTTATCCGCGCGTTTAGGCGATGTGCTCAGCCAGCTGTATTTGGTGTCCGCCACCCTAAAACGCTTTAACGATGATGGTCGACCTGAGGCGCTATTGCCCTTTGTGCACTGGGCTTGCCAAGATGGCTTATATCAGGCACAAACTGCCGTAGTGGAGCTATTAGAAAACTTCCCCTCTCCTGTTATTGGTAAGCTAATGGAGGCCATTATTCTGCCGTGGGGCACCACCTTAGTTCGCCCTTCAGACCGATTGGATAGAAAGGTGGCTCGCGCATTGCAAACCTCAGGCCCGGCTCGTGACGCACTGGCCGACGGCTTATATTTAACCGTGGAAGAAGGCAATCCGCTCGGCATGTTAGAGCAAGCCTTTATCGACATCCAACAAGCAGAGCCCATCTATAACCAAATTGTCGATGTGTTAGGTCGTCGCCCCTTCACCGGCTTAGACGCCTTAGGTGCTGAGGCGCTGAGTGCAGATATCATCACTGAAGCGCAAGCCGAGTTATTGGCTCGCGCCGAAGTCAGCCGCCTGCGCACCATTAACGTCGACGACTTCGCCCCCATCGATTTGGTGGTGAACAAGGCGCTATTTAACGATGATATGTTGAATAAACCGCCAGCGCCGAGCCATAAGCTCAAAGTAAAACTCAACACCAGCAAGCCCTGATGCGCCTAATGAGTAGCCGGTAAGCACAAAACCCCAAGCCTAGGCTTGGGGTTTTTATTTGGGTCTGTCTGCAAAAAAACGAACTTGTAGTACAACAAGATTTACGCCACGGCGTAATGCGAGAACAAGTGTTCGCCTACAAAAGACTCTCGAACTTGTAGCCGTCCGTCTCTTTGGTAAAGAGGACTTCGGCGGGCCAGCGTAGCTGGAGGGTTTAAAATACAGCACCAAAACCAACAGCAAACCGCGGCGAATAAATTGCCGCCTACAAGGTCAAAACCAAACCGAGATCCTGACGTGCGTCAGGATGACGGCATAAAAACAAAAACGGTTTGTTTTGTAGTCCGGCCATTTATTCGCCGGCCAGCGTAGCTGGATGGTTTAAAACCAAAACAGAGATCCTGACGTGCGTCAGGATGACGGCTAAAAACAAACCCCCGAGCCTTTGCAGAATCGGGGGTTTATTTTTAGCTGGGCGCTTGGTGCTCGGCGCTATCAGTTCGAAGTATCCAGCACTGCGAAGCTCTTCACCAGCTCGTCTAGCGCTTTTAATTGCGCTAAAAACGGCTCTAATTTCGCTAATGGTAAGGCGCTAGGGCCGTCGCACATGGCGTTGGCGGGATCGGGGTGCGCTTCTAAGAACAAGCCGGCCATGCCGGTGGCGAGACCTGCGCGGGCCAAGTCGACAATTTGCTCACGACGACCGCCGGACGCTTCGCCTAAGGGATCACGGCATTGCAGGGCATGGGTTACGTCAAAGATAATGGGCGCGCCAGCCGTGGCTTTTTTCATTACGCCAAAACCCAGCATATCGACTACTAAGTTGTCGTAACCAAAGTTAGCGCCGCGCTCGCAGATCATTAATTGACCGTTACCGCATTCGATAAACTTATCGACGATGTTTTTCATTTGGCCAGGGCTTAAAAACTGCGGCTTTTTGATATTAATTACCCGCCCAGTCTTAGCCATGGCTTCTACCAAATCGGTTTGGCGGGCCAAGAAGGCGGGCAGCTGAATAACATCCGCCACTTCGGCTACGGTCGCTGCCTGATGAGGCTCGTGCAAGTCGGTGATCACCGGCACTTTAAACGTGTCTTTCACTTCTTGCAGTAGCTTCATGCCCTCTTCTAGGCCTGGGCCTCGGTAAGAGTGAATGGAGGAGCGATTAGCTTTATCCCAACTGGCTTTAAACACATAAGGAATGCCCAGCTTCTCGGTCACCTTAACAAAGTGCTCCGCAGAGCGCAGTGCCAGCTCGCGAGATTCCAGCACGTTAATACCGCCAAACAACACGAAGGGCTTGTCGTTAGCAACGGGGATGTGATTGATGTGAACGGTTTTCATCAAGGCTCCTAGGGAAGTGCTGTTAGTGAAGAACGTGAGGCATAGCATCCAGCGCCGCTACTTGTATCTTAAGTATGTCGGCAAGCGGGTCTTCTGGACACTGTTCAATAAAATACTCAAAATCATCCACCGCTAACTCATGACACTCGAGCTGTTCATATAAGAATCCGCGGTCACGGCGCTCGAGCGGGCAATCTGGCTTAAGCGTTAACAGCAACTGGCTGCACATCAAGGCATGAGTAAAATGTTGATGATGAATAAAAGCCGCCTTAGTTACCGTCAGCAAACGTAGCATCACGTCTAGCGGCTCAGCGGACGTTAAATGCTGGGGCGTAAGCTTGGCTAAGTTACCGCGCGCACCGCGCAACAGCTGCTCTATGGCGTGATGACTTAATACTTTACCGGTAAAGGGATCAATAATCTGGCTGCTGACTTGGCTCTCAAGCGAAACCTCTGAGTCGCTATCAGGCTCGTTAAAGATGCGCACTAAGAAGTGACCAGGAAAGCTAATACCCTCGGCGCGAATGCCGTAGCGCTCACACAAATACAAGACCAGCAGCGCCATGCTCACCGGAATACCCTGACGGCGGCTCAATACCCGATCCATCAGGCAATTATCGACGGAAAAAAAACGCTCCCAATCGCCCACAAAGCCTAAAGGCCCGTATAAGGCCGCCAGCAGTGTTTGGCCGGTAATGGGGGCGATATCGCCAAACCCTGGATCTAGCTGTTCGGCCAGATCTCTTTCCAACTCAAACAGCGCCACTTCGCCTTGATCGCGCGCCTCAAGACCAAATAAGCTTTCAACTATATCCAGCGACATTGTCATAAAACAGGGCAAATCATCACTCACCCACATATCACTGATGTTGGTTTTTAGCATGCTGGAATTAGGTAGGAATGTTTGAGAGTCGCTGATTTCAGAGATTTCAGCTTCAAGCAAATCCGCGTCAAACGGGTCAATTTCAAGCTGCTCAGTTTCAAACAGAGTATTCTTCGTAGACACCTTACTATTAGACATGCTGCCTCCCGGGCCACTGAGCCAACGTAATACGCTCGTTGTCCCCATAATCGCGCAGTGTTTCCACCGCCTTAAACCCCAGTTCTGTAAAATACTCGCGTACTAAAGCGCCCTGCTGCCAACCGTGCTCCAGCAATAACCAGCCATTGGCCTTTAAATACTCAGGCGCTTGGCTGATCAAATGCTGCAAGTCGGCCATGCCTTCGTCTGCGGCAATCAAAGCAGACGCAGGCTCAAAACGCACATCGCCTTGCAGCAAATGGGGGTCACTGCCGTCGATATAGGGCGGGTTAGACAACAACATATCGAATTTAAGCCCGACTAACGGCTCAAACCAGCTACCTTCCAGTACGGTGATCGGCAGCCCCAAGCATTCGCTATTCAGGCGTGCCAGTGCCGCGGCATTGGCATTAAATTCAACGGCGTAAACGGTGTCTGTGGGGCGTTCACTTTTAAGAGATAAAGCAATGGCCCCGGTCCCCGTACCGAGATCAGCTAAAGTTGCCGGGCCATTAGGTAAGCGCGCTAAGGCCGCTTCTATGATGATTTCGGTGTCGGGGCGCGGGATCAAAGTGTCGGGTGACACCTTAAGGGTTAAGGACCAAAAATCCCGTTCACCGGTTAAGTGAGCAATCGGCTCGCCCATTTGGCGGCGAGCACAGAGCAAGCGCAACGCAGCTTGCTCTGTGGCTGTAGGCACATATTCCGGCCAAGCCAGAATAAAGCTTCGCGGCTTGGCCAGCACATGGCAGAGCAACACATCCGCATCTATCTTGGGTGAATCACCCGCTTTAAGCTGCTCACGCAACCAGTGGCGCCACTCGGCCAATGTCATGAGGAATAAGCCCGTATCATTAGTAACCGACCAGTATCATTAATAATCAGCCAAAGCTGCCAGCATATCCGCTTGGTGTTCTTGCAAAATAGGCTGAGTCAGCATATCCAGATTACCTTCCAACACTTCGTGTAAACGATACAATGTTAAGTTAATCCGGTGATCAGACACTCGGCCCTGAGGATAGTTATAGGTACGAATACGATCCGAACGATCGCCAGTACTCAACAGGTTACGACGCACATCTTGCTCGGCGGCGTGGCGAATATCTTCTTCCCGCTGCGCTAAGCGCGAGGTCAATACCTTCATCGCCTGGGCGCGGTTTTTATGCTGCGAGCGACCATCTTGGCACTCTACCACTAGCCCTGTGGGTAAGTGAGTAATACGAATCGCGGAGTCGGTTTTGTTGACGTGCTGACCACCGGCACCGGAGGCGCGAAAGGTATCTACGCGAATTTCCGACGGATTAATGGTGATGGCTTCAGCTTCGGCAATTTCCGCCATAATGGCCACCGTACAGGCAGAGGTATGCACGCGGCCCTGAGATTCGGTTTCTGGTACCCGTTGTACGCGGTGACCGCCAGACTCAAACTTGAGTTTGCCGTATACGCCGGTGCCCGTAATGTGGGCAATTAATTCTTTAAAGCCGCCGTGCTCGCCTTCGTGCACGCTCACCACTTCTATCTGCCAACGCTGTTGTTCCGCGTATTTGGTATACATGCGATACAAGTCGCCAGCAAAAATTGCCGCTTCATCACCACCGGCACCGGCGCGCAATTCTAAGAAGCAGTTATTGTCGTCATTGGGATCTTTAGGCAACAGCAAGATCTGCAGCTCATGGCTGAGCGCTTCAATGGTTTCTTTGGCGGCCTCAATTTCTTCTTCGGCCATGGCCTTCATTTCGGCGTCATCTTCTGCCAGCATTTCTTCACCGGCGGCCAAGTCTGCTTCTGCCTGACAATAGCGCACATAACAGCCCACTATGTCTTCTAGCTGCGCGTACTCTTTGGTGAGCCCACGATACTGTTCTTGATTGTTGATCACTGAAGCTTCACTAAGCAGCGCTTGAATCTCTTCGTGACGCTCTTGCAGGCCTTCCAGCTTTCTTAATATGGATTTATTCATCAGATCTCGCCGAGTGGCTATGAGTGTGAGCCAAAGTTAGTATTGGCCGAAGATTAGTGTTGCCCAAGCTTCAAATTATGAGCAAGCACGGTCAGCAAATCTTGATTGCCGTCTTTGCCGGCTTGGTTAAGTGCCTGAGTCGGTGTGTGGATCAATTTATTGGTCAGGCGCCTGGCCAGTCGTTGCACCACTTGTTGGCTGTCTTTACCTTGCGCCAATGCCTGCAACGCCAACATCAGCTCTTGTTGCTGCAGCTGCTCGGCGTGGGTGCGATAGTCTTGGATCATCTTTACCGACTCAAGGGATCTATACCAAGCCATAAAGTGATCACGTTCTTCGATGATGATCACTTCAGCTTGGCCCGCCGCCTGTTGGCGCGTCGCCATATTCTGCTCAATAATGCCTTGCAGATCGTCCACCGTATATAAATAAGCGTCGTTTAACTCATCTACTTCGGGCTCAATATCACGGGGCACGGCAATATCAACAAACAAAATCGGCTGCTGACGGCGCGCTTTAAGTGCGCGCTCCACCAAGCCTTTACCGATAATCGGCAAGGGGCTGGCGGTAGAGCTGATCACAATATCGGCCTTTGGCAAATATTCGGGAATTTGCTCCAGCGTCATCACTTGGGCATCAAATTCTTGTGCCAAGGTTTGCGCTCGCTCTAGCGTGCGGTTAGCCACCATCATCTGCGTGACCGACTGCTCTTTTAAATGCCGCGCTACCAACTCTATGGTTTCGCCGGCACCCACCAGCAACACCTTGGTGTGGCTGAGATCCGAGAAGATACGCTTGGCCAAACTCACGGCGGCAAAGGCCACCGACACGGCACTGGCACCAATTTCGGTTTCAGTGCGCACGCGTTTGGCCACAGAGAAGGTTTTTTGGAACATGCGATCCAGTGTGCCTTTAAGGCTGCCCACTTTTTGCGACTGGTTATAGGCCAGTTTTATTTGTCCCAAAATTTGCGGCTCGCCCAGCACTAAAGAGTCAAGGCCACAAGCAACGCGCATTAAGTGACGCACCGCTTCTTCACCGTGGTATTGATATAGGCAAGTGTTGAGCTCGGTTTCATCCAATTGATGAAAATCTTGTAACCACAGGCGCACCAGATGGCTATCGCCCTCCGGCCCTAAACTGCAGTAGAGTTCCGTGCGATTACAAGTAGACAGGATCACCGCCTCGCCCACGCCTGGGGTACGCATCAGCTCCTGCAGTGCCCTAGGGGCTACTTCAGGACCAAATGCGACCCGCTCGCGCAGTGCGACGGATGCTGTCTTATGATTAATACCCAGTACCAACAGGCTCATGAGGATTGTATGCGGCTCGTTACATCTTCCAAGTAGCCGAGTATTGTACGAGAAACAGTAGGGCTTTAAAAGGCGCGACGCTTGCCCTTATACTGGCCACCCATTTTTTGCTGAGGATAAATCGTGCGCAATCTACTGATAATGTTGACGCTATTATGGCTGTCAGGCTGTGCCTACAAGGCTGAGCAAGCACCGGCTGGCTCTTGGCAGGCCCAACAAAATACTTTGTCACAACTGCACAATTGGCAGCTTTCCGCCAAGCTCGGCATCATTACTCCCGATGAACGCGGCAGTTTGAGCTTGTTTTGGCGTCAGAATAGTAATGATTACCGGATGAATCTCACCAACGTGGTTGGCAAGCGGGTCTTTGACTTAAGCCGTAACGGACAAAATGTGCAGCTGACCGACAGTAAAGGAAAGCTTCATCAAGCCAGTAATGCACGAGATTTAGTACTAGAGCTAACCGGCTGGGATTTACCGGTTGAGCAATTATCTTACTGGATCAAAGGCCTGCCAGGCGTTGGCGACAAGGTCACCTATGATGCCCAGCAAAGACCCGGAACCATCAGCGCTCACGGTTGGCAATTACAATATTTAGGCTACACGCAAATCGACGGCCTCTGGCTACCAAGCCGCCTTAACCTCACGCACAACGACACTCAACTGCGCTTGGCCATTAGCCAATGGGAATTTAAGTAAGCGTGAGGCGTGAGGCGTGAGGCGTGAGGCAAAATAGACTCAATCTAGATCCTGACGTACGTCAGGATGACGGCAAAGAGAGAAAAAACCCTGCTACGCCGTCGTACCGGGTTCGCCCCAGTATCTAGATTTGGGTTTTTAAGGCCTAAAACAAGATCCTGACGTGCGTCAGGATGACGGCAAAGAAAAAAAGACCCTGCTACGCCGTCGTACCGGGCTCGCCCCGGTATCTAGCTTTGGGTTTTTAAGGCCTAAAACAAGATCCTGACGTGCGTCAGGATGACGGCAAAGAAAAAAGACCCTGCTACGCCGTCGTACCGGGCTCGCCCCGGTATCTAGCCTTTGGTTTTTAAGACCTAAAACAAGATCCTGACGTGCGTCAGGATGACGGCAAAGAGAGAAAAAACCCTGCTACGCCGTCGTACCGGGCTCGCCCCGGTATCTAGCTTTGGGTTTTTAATGCCTAAAACAAAACTATACAAAAAACACCGCGCGGTGTTTTATGCCTACTGATAAGAGAGCTGAAAATGCTATTGCTACCGGCGCCAGCTAAATTGAATTTATTTTTAACCATTACCGGTCGCCGGGACGATGGTTATCACAATCTGCAAACGCTGTTTCAGTTCGTGGATTATGGCGACACCCTTAGGTTTAACCTAGCGCCCGAGGGCGAGCTTAAGCTGACCAATGCACTCGCCTCTTGCGAGATAACCTCTTCCGCAATAAGTAAGGTAGCGCCTGAGCAAAACTTGATTATCAAGGCGGCTCGCCTGCTGCAAGCGCACACCGGTTGTGGCCAAGGCGCGCACATTGAGCTAACTAAGCGCTTGCCCATGGGTGGCGGACTCGGTGGCGGCTCCAGTGATGCGGCTACCACTTTGCTGGCACTGAATCAGCTGTGGCAGCTAGGGTTAAGTATCGATGAACTGGCTATTTTAGGGTTGCGCTTAGGTGCCGATGTGCCAGTGTTTGTACGCGGAGCCGCCGCCTTTGCCGAAGGCGTGGGCGAGCAATTAACGCCGGTCTCACCCGCCGAGCCCTGGTATGTTGTTTTGTGCCCAAATGTGTCCGTGGCCACCGCTGATATTTTTCAAGACCCTGAGCTTATTCGCAATAGCCCTGTGCTAACCTTGTCGCAGTGGTTAAGCGCAAGCTGGCGCAATGATTGCGAGCCACTGGTTAAAAAGCGTCACCCCGAGGTTGCCAAGCTCCTTAGCTGGTTGGTAGAATATGCGCCGTCAAGAATGACGGGCACGGGTGCCTGTATCTTCGCCAGTTTTGACAGCCAGCAAACGGCTGAAGAAGTACTGGCCAAGGCTCCGCAGGGAATGTCGGGGTTTGTAGCTAAAGGTTGCAATCAATCGCCCTTAATCAGTGCCATAGCGCAGAAAAAATAACTTGCGGCGTCATCAATACGGCAAACTCAACAGCAATGTCAGAGAATGGGGATGGGCCCATTTTCGCTCTTGTTCCAAGGGTTAATTGGCTGTTAGGTGTGATCGACAGGTGGTAAGGCTTACGCCATCTCGCCGTTTGAGTTATCCGACTCAACATCCTGTAAGATGCACCTGAATACTCTAAATGAATTCTAAAACGGGCTGGATAGCGAATCAGTTGTTCGTGATAACGGGTTCACGGCCCCGTCCAGTCTCGCCACCCATGAAATAATCCTGAGGTTTTCAACCGTGCCCGACATGAAGCTGTTTGCTGGTAATGCTACACCGGAACTCGCCCAACGTATCGCTGATCGTTTGTTCATTAAACTAAGTGCTGCCGATGTTGGCCGTTTTAGTGATGGTGAGATAAGTGTGCAAATCAACGAAAATGTACGGGGCGGCGATGTGTTTATCATCCAGTCGACCTGTGCGCCCACCAACGATAACTTGATGGAATTGATTGTGATGATAGATGCGCTGCGTCGCGCATCTGCCGGTCGTATTACCGCCGTTATCCCTTACTTTGGTTACGCTCGCCAAGACCGTCGCGTACGCTCTTCTCGTGTGCCTATTACCGCTAAAGTAGTGGCCGACTTCCTGTCTAGCGTTGGCGTTGACCGCGTGTTGACCGTTGACCTGCATGCCGAGCAAATCCAAGGTTTCTTCGATGTGCCGGTAGACAATGTATTTGGCACTCCTGTGCTGTTAGAAGACATGTTGTCTAAAAACTTACAAAACGCAGTGGTCGTTTCACCCGACATTGGTGGTGTAGTGCGTGCACGCGCCGTCGCTAAATTGTTGGATGAAACCGAAATTGCCATTATCGACAAGCGTCGTCCTCGTGCCAACGTTTCTCAGGTGATGAACCTGATTGGCGATGTTGAAGGCCGTGACTGCGTTATCGTTGATGACATGATCGACACCGGCGGCACCTTGTGCAAAGCCGCAGAAGCACTGAAAGAGCGTGGCGCCAAGCGCGTGTTCGCTTATGCGACTCACGCCGTGTTCTCTGGCAATGCCTACCAGAACATCAAAGACTCTGTGATTGATGAAGTGATCATCACCGACTCAGTGCCTTTGAGCGATGAAATGAGGTCGTTGAGCAAAGTGAAGCAGTTGTCACTGTCGCCAATGCTGGCCGAAGCTATTCGTCGCATCAGCAACGAAGAGTCCATCTCCGCCATGTTCGAGCATTAATTTGTAGTAATGTAAGGTGTGAGGGGTAAATGGTGAGGAGTAAAAGCTAACCACCGTTTATCTCAGACACCGAGTACAGCTGACTAAATAGGAGTAAGCCGGAAGGAGAAACATCACCTTCCGCTTGCTCCTTATTTTTTACCTTTTTCCACACACGCTATCTCCCCTCGTTTTTTAAATGCCGTATTAGGCCCCCCAACAACGCAAATACCCTATTTATCAGCTGAGATGCCTGATGGACTTCAGTGGTCAGGTTAAGCTGTACTGCAAGCATGAGTTGCGTATCAAGCTCACTTAATGAGCCCCGTGCTATATGAAGAAACCGTACGAACTCAGCTTTACTGCCTCGCGCAGCTCCTTCCGCAATGTTGCTGGGCACAGAAATTGCCGCACGGCGCATCTGTCCCGTTAGTCCAAAGCGTTCATTATCTGGAAACGTCGCCGTCAACTGATAAACATACGTAACCAGAAGCATGGCATCCTTCCACACATCTAAGTTTTGGTGTTTACGCATACCGACTCTGCATGATGATAGCTAATCACCTATTGTAGCCGCTAGATAAGAACGGCTCGGTTTTACGCCTCCCCCTCACGCTTCACTCCTCACCGTTTACATATAAAACCTGAAAAAATAATAACCACTTAAACCAATCCCGAACGCCACTATGCTCCAGGCCAGCAACTTGGGTCGGATCCATTTCAAGATCTTGGCGCCCAGCTGGCCGCCGATTAAATAGCCCACCGCCAGTATTAGTCCGCCTTCCCAGTACACCAGCCCCGACAGCGAATACACCACTATAGTGGCGCCACTGGCCAGCATCGACAGGTACAGCTTAATGGCGTGCTGCTGAAGATTAGTGCCCATGCGCAGCTGGCCGGTCAACGACATAAACAACACCCCTAGCCCGCCGCCAAAAAAACCGCCGTAAAAGCTGCCACTGAATAATAATGGCCAGCCCGCTTTGCGCAGTACCAGCGGCCCCTCAAAGCCGGCCTTGCTCAGTAATTGGCGAGCATACAAAAGACTGACCGCCAACAATAGCCAAGGCACCAGATAGTTAAAGCTGCTGGCATCAAACTGTACCAACGCCAAGGCGCCTAAACCGCCACCTAACAGGCCAATCAGTGTTAACGCCGCCAAAGGGCCTCTTTTTAATTGCCGACGTATGCTCCAAAACGCACTCACGTAACCGGGCCAAGAGGCTACACTGGCAGTGGCGACCGCCGAGGTACTGGGGACTCCTAACGCTAATAATGCCGGCAACGTAAAAAACAAACCGCCCCCCGCCAGCGCATTCACGATACCAGCCAATAACGACCAGCCTAATAACTCAAACATTCAACATCCTTCGTTCAAAATAAATCCTGCAGGCAGCGATAAGCTTAAGACAAAGACAAACACCGCCCTTCTGCTGTCATACCGGGCTTGCCCCGGTATCTCGCTCTTGGTCTTAAAACCAAAACCCAGATCCTGATTTTCATCAGGATGACGGCATAAAGCGAGATCCTGACGTGCGTCAGGAAGACGGCATAAACACAAAACATCGCTCTGCTGTCATACCGAGCTTGCCCCGGTATCTCGCTGTTAGCCTTAAAGACAAAACCGAGATCCTGATTTTCATCAGGAAGACGGCATATACACAAAACATTGCTCTCTGCTGTCATACCGGGCCTGCCCCGGTATCTCGCTCTTGGTCTTAAAACCAAAACCCAGATCCTGATTTTCATCAGGATGACGGCATAAAGCGAGATCCTGACGTGCGTCAGGAAGACGGCATAAGGCGAGATCCTGACGTGCGTTAAGATGACGGCATACACATAAATACAGCCCTTGGTTTTACTTACGGCGTATAACATAAGACGTACTGCGACGCTTTAACCTCAACCGTTAGCTTGAGAGCGATGTTTTACGCGCATCTTTACAGCCGCCCTACGATTTTCGCGCTATTATGCCGCTTTACTGCCAGTAAGGTGGCCATTATTGCCGCTCTTAATTAGAATGTGGCGTAATTTTTAACGGCCAAGTTAGTATATGAACCCTATCGAACTGATTGTTGGGCTCGGTAATCCGGGTCCAGAATACGCACAAACCCGCCATAACGCTGGCGTTTGGTATGTGACTGAGCTGGCGCGTATGCATGGCGTCACCCTAAAAGAAGAAGCAAAGTTCTTCGGCTGGACTGGCCGAGTACGCATTGCAGGGCACGATGTGCGCTTATTAGTGCCGGCTACTTTTATGAACTTGTCGGGCAAGGCAGTGGGTGCCATGGCCAATTTTTACCAAATTGCGCCCGAGTCGATTTTAATCGCTCATGACGAATTGGACTTAAGCCCAGGCACGGTGCGCTTTAAAAAAGGCGGCGGCCACGGCGGTCATAATGGCCTACGCGACTCCATAAGCTGCTTGGGCAATAACAAAGATTTTTATCGGTTACGCATTGGCATTGGCCATCCGGGCCATAAAACCCAAGTGGCCGGTTTTGTATTAACCAAAGCCCCCGCCGCCGAGCACAGTTTGCTTGAAGCCGCGGTGGATGAAGCCACCCGTTGCACCGATATTTTATTTAAAGATGGCATCAATAAGGCAATGAATCGCCTGCATGCCTTTAATGCCGACTCCACTGAGTAATTTTATCCACATCATTCTTAACTATTTTTAAGTTAATTTGTTCAGTTATCTTTTTAGACATCACCTTCAGGACACATATCATGGGTTTTAAATGCGCAATCGTGGGCCTACCTAACGTAGGTAAATCCACCCTGTTTAACGCACTCACCAAGGCCGGCATTGAAGCGGCTAACTTTCCTTTTTGTACCATAGAGCCCAACACCGGCGTGGTACCGGTACCCGATAAGCGCTTGGACGCCTTGGCAAAAATCGTTAATCCGCAGCGCGTCTTGACCACCTCTATGGAGTTTGTGGACATTGCCGGTTTGGTAGCCGGTGCCTCTAAAGGTGAAGGCTTAGGTAATAAATTTTTGGCTAATATTCGTGAAACTGACGCTATTGGCCATGTGGTGCGTTGTTTTGCCGACGACAACATTATTCACGTTGCCGGTAAAGTTTCACCAAAAGACGACATCGAAGTCATCAATATCGAACTGTCACTGGCGGATCTCGATACTTGTGAGCGTGCCATTTACCGTAACGCCAAGAAAGCCAAAGGCGGCGATAAAGACGCCAAATTTGAAGTTAGCGTGCTAGAAAAGCTGTTGCCAGCCTTGGAAGAAGCCAAGGTATTACGCAGCGTTGAGCTGACTAAAGAAGAAAAGGCCGCCATTGAGTACCTGAACTTCTTAACCATTAAGCCCACCATGTACATTGCCAACGTTAGCGACGACGGCTTTGAAGATAATCCTTATCTGGATTTGGTGCGTGAGATTGCTGCTGCCGAAAACGCCATTGTAGTACCTGTATGTGCCGCTATGGAGTCGGAAATTGCCGAGCTGGACGCCGATGAAGCCGCTGAGTTTATGGCTGACTTAGGCATTGAAGAGCCAGGCCTAAACCGCGTAATCCGCGCCGGTTACGAGCTGCTTAATCTACAAACCTATTTTACGGCTGGCGTAAAAGAAGTGCGCGCTTGGACCATTCCTGTGGGTGCCACCGCGCCGCAAGCGGCAGGTAAGATCCACACCGACTTCGAAAAAGGTTTTATCCGCGCTCAAACTATCGCCTTTGAAGATTTTATTGCCTTTAAGGGCGAGCAAGGTGCCAAAGAAGCCGGTAAGCAACGCGCCGAAGGCAAAGAATACGTGGTTAAAGATGGCGACGTACTGAACTTCCTGTTTAACGTTTAATTCTCTGACGAGAAGTAACGTGTGATGGGTGAAGTGTAAGGGGTGAGGAGTAAAACACTTACTGCAAACTCCACCTTCACCTGCTAAAAAGCCCGCAGCAGCGGGCTTTTTTTTTATTGCCGATATAAGCTCTTAGTTCTAAAAACAAAACCAGATCCTGATGTGCATCAGGATGACGGCAAGACCATAAATTACACTCCGTCATACCGGACTTGATCCGGTATCTCGCTCTTAGTTCTAAAAATAAAACCGAGATCCTGATGTTCATCAGGATGACAAAATAAATACTTGATGCTGGGCGCTTAGCGCTAAATTTGTCTATTCCTCAGCCTAAGCGTTTACTTTATCAGCAAACGATCCGCAGAACGGGTTTTTTACCGAAAAAGCGGTTGACGCTCTGAACTTGGATACGCATAATGCGCCCCGTTCCCAACGAGATGTACCCGAGCAATCAGGCACATTGAAATTGAGAACAAGTAGTGGCTATGTAGCTCAGCTGGTTAGAGCACATCACTCATAATGATGGGGTCGCAGGTTCGAATCCCGCCATAGCCACCATTTTTGTTGGGGTATCGCCAAGCGGTAAGGCAGCGGGTTTTGATCTCGCCATCCCCAGGTTCGAATCCTGGTACCCCAGCCACTAGCTTTAAAGTTGGATGTATTTAATTTTGATCTCGGCCTTAGTGTCCAGACTCGATTCTTCATACCCCAGCCATCTTCTTTACAAAGATTTTTTGTAAAAAAGATAAAAATTTGTAAATGGCTGAGTTTATGTTATAAATATCAACCATCTTTGTTGGGGTATCGCCAAGCGGTAAGGCAGCGGGTTTTGATCTCGCCATCCCCAGGTTCGAATCCTGGTACCCCAGCCATATTTAGTTTTAAAGTTGGAAGCATCAAGCATTGATCTCGGCCTTAGCGCCCATGTTCGATTTTTGGTACCCCAGCCATCTTCTTTACAAAGAATTTTTTGTAAAAAAGATAAATATTTGCAACGTAAGTCGAAAGAAAATTTGGTCTTGATTTCGATAAGAAAAATAGGCATATTACTTTCGGTTTACAGAAGTGGCTATGTAGCTCAGCTGGTTAGAGCACATCACTCATAATGATGGGGTCGCAGGTTCGAATCCCGCCATAGCCACCACTTTTTAGCGGGAGTGGCGAAATTGGTAGACGCACTAGATTTAGGTTCTAGCGCCGCAAGGTGTGCGAGTTCAAGTCTCGCCTTCCGCACCATATTTAAGATGAAATTAAGCTGAATAGTTTAATTTATCTCGGGTAGTAAAATTAGCTTTTAGTGATAAAAGTTAATTAGTAAAGTTAAGTAATAAAATTGGGGTATCGCCAAGCGGTAAGGCAGCGGGTTTTGATCTCGCCATCCCCAGGTTCGAATCCTGGTACCCCAGCCATATTTAGTAATGGCAGCTGTATTAAGTTTTGATCTCGGCCTCAGTGCCCAGCTTCGATTCTCGGTACCCCAGCCATTAAGTAAGAAGCCAGCCTAGTGCTGGCTTTTTGCTATCTAGGATTTAGATTCTTGTTTAATCCAGAGCAGGCTACGGGTTTTGATCGCGGCCTCAGTGCCCAGGTTCGATTCTCGGTACCCCTGCCATTAAGTAAACAGCCGACTCTTAAGTCGGCTTTTTGCTGTCTGGTGTTTAGGTTTAATACCAATCGTACTAAATAAGTAGTCAGTTTTTACTTCCTGTAAAGGTCGGATAAACGGCCTACTCCACCGACACGCTGCAAGCACATCCCTGTGGCGCTCAAACACATGATCATCCATGTCATGTGATGGTCGGTGGAGTAGATCTCTTTATCCGCCCCTATGCCACGTAGCCGCCTGTGGGTGAAGTTAGCAGACAGCTCGGTGCTTAAGAGAGGTAACAGAGATCGCCTCCCACGACCGTGACAATACCAGGGATGGCATTTCCCGAGCCCCCATGGATGGGTTTATGGCGTGTCGAGGTAGGTGACTCTGTTTCCTCTTTTGTACTGGTTGTAATAGATCAATTATTTAGTGTGTTTGGTATAACTAGCCTCCAGAACTTGTAGCCGCCACTTTTGTTAGGCAGAGAGTTTCGGCGGGACAGCAGAGCTGGCTGCTTTACATTCAAAACATAAAACTGAGCCGAAGTACTTTTCGCTGAAGATACGGGCTCCTACAAAACCACAGCCTTCTGTAGAATCTCAACGACTCGTTAGCCAATATTGTGCTATCACACAGAGATCCTGACTTTCGTCAGGATGACGGAATAAATATCCCAACCAAACAAAAAAACTGAGCCTTCCTGTTCGGGGTTTATCTTTAGCTGGGCGCAGGGCGCTTGGTGCTCGGCGCTGCCCTACAAACCCATCGCATATTTCATGACGCGAGTTTTTAGCGGCCCGCTGCGCTGGGCGGCACTTAAGCCAAGGTTGCGCAGTATCTTCAACGGTAAGATATTATTGCTAAAGGCGTGATAGCAAACATCCATGGTGGTTTGCATCAACAGGTTATCGGGTCGGCGGCGGCGTTGATAACGGGCTAACCGCTCAACAGAGCCAATATCCAATTGTGCCTCCACACCTTGGCTCACCAACTCTGTAATGGCGGCCACGTCTTTAAAGCCAAGATTCACGCCCTGCCCTGCTAGTGGATTGATGGTGTGTGCCGCATCGCCTAGCAATACTACGCGGCCTTTCACATATTGATTGGCGTGGCGACGGCGCAGCGGGAAGCTGCCTTTGCTTAACACCTTAAAATTGCCCATCCGGGTTGGGAAGTGCGCAGCCACTTGCTCGGCAAGCGAGTCGTTATCTAACTTGGCCAATGCTTGAATCCGCTGTTTTTGGTCATACCACACTAAACAGCCTTGATCGCTACCTAAGGGCAAGAAAGCCCGCGGGCCTTGCGGCGTGAATTGCTGCCAGGTCATATCTGACTCGAGTTGATCGGCTTCGATGCTAATCAGCATGCATTGCTGGCCGTAATCCCAAGCACTAATGCCAATGCTTGCTAATTGACGAGTAAAAGACTCAGCGCCGTCACAAGCCAGTACTAAACGTGCTTCCAGCTGTTGGCCATGGGTGAGCGTTAAGGTGGCGCTGGTCTCGGATTGGCGCAGTGCTTCTAAGCCATTCGGGCAATCAAGCGTCACGTTTGGCCACTGCGCCAGCGCTTGCCATAGACCGAGTTGGATCAGGCGATTTTCCACCATATAGCCCAAGTATTCACGGCCCACACTGGCGGCGGTAAATTCCGTATGAAAACCTTGCCACTCATAGGCTTCTAAGCGCTGATAAGGCCAAGCACGCATGCCTTGAATACGTTCCCAAGCGCCCGCTTGCTCTAATAAAGCAACCGAGGTGGCGCTAATGGCGGATACTCGCAAATCTCGCGGCTGCTCTGGGCTAAACTCCGTGGGCCTCTTGGCTTCAATAACGCGAATCGACAACCCTGTCGGCGCCAACAAGGCTGCCGCCAAGGCGCCCACCATACCGCCGCCAATAATGGCAATGTCACACTGTTCCTGTTGCATGTCCATCCGTTGCATATCCATGACTGCCCACCTCGTAGTTTTTTGTCCATTCTACCGTAGAAACGCCCAACATTCGGTGCTTATCTGAGACCACCATCCCACGGGGGCTGCGGCCTGTCTATTGGATATTATCTGGTCAGTGACGCTTTAAAGGAGTAGAATTCCCCGCCTGATCCCATGTCCCTTGCCGTATGACTTTTACCGGCATATCGGCCGTAATTTCAAGAGTGCCATGAGCAAAAAACTTCACATTAAAACCTGGGGCTGTCAGATGAACGAATACGATTCATCTAAGATGGCCGATCTACTGGACGCCGCCCACGGCTACGAGCTAACGGACGACCCGACCGAAGCCGACGTCCTACTGCTAAACACCTGCTCTATTCGTGAGAAAGCGCAAGAAAAAGTGTTTCATCAGTTAGGCCGCTGGCGCCCGCTAAAAATGATCAATCCTAAGCTAGTGATTGGCGTTGGCGGCTGCGTGGCTTCTCAAGAAGGTGAGGCCATTCGTGCCCGCGCCCATTACGTAGACTTAGTCTTTGGTCCGCAAACGCTGCATCGGCTACCGGCCATGATCAAATCTGTACTCGAAGGTAACGGCGCTCAAGTAGACGTCTCCTTTCCTGAGATAGAAAAATTCGACAACCTGCCCGAGCCCCGCGCAGAAGGTGCCAGCGCCTTCGTGTCGATCATGGAAGGCTGCTCTAAGTACTGCTCGTTTTGCGTGGTGCCCTATACCCGCGGCGAAGAAGTCAGCCGCCCCATGGACGACGTGCTCTACGAAATCGCCCAGCTTGCCGACCAAGGCGTGCGTGAGGTGAATTTATTAGGCCAAAACGTCAATGGCTATCGTGGTGAAACCCATGACGGCAGCATTTGCAGCTTCGCAGAATTATTGCGCTTAGTGGCGTCTATTGATGGTATTGACCGCGTGCGTTACACCACCAGTCACCCCATTGAATTTACTGACGACATTATTGAGGTCTACAGAGACACCCCAGAATTAGTGAGTTTCTTACACCTGCCCGTACAAAGTGGCTCGGATCGTATCTTAACGCTGATGAAACGCGCACACACGGCGCTGGAATATAAGTCCAAAATTCGTCGTCTGCGTGCGGTACGCCCGGATGTTACTGTCAGCTCTGATTTTATTATCGGTTTTCCCGGTGAAGATGAGGACGACTTTGAGCGTACCATCAAGCTAATTGAAGATGTGGGCTTTGACCTAAGCTATAGCTTTATCTTTAGCGCTCGTCCGGGTACACCGGCGGCCGACTTGCCTGATGATGTGCCACTGGAAGAGAAGAAAGCCCGCTTGGCGCGTTTGCAAACCTTGATCAATAATCAAGCACAGCTGATCAGCCGTCAGATGTTGGGCACGACCCAGCGTATTCTGGTGGAAGGCCCTTCGAAAATGGATCCCATGGAGCTACGTGGTCGCACCGAAAATAACCGTGTGGTGAACTTTGAAGGTGCGCACACCTTAATTGGCGGCTTTGCTGACGTAGAAATTATCGAAGCCAGACCTAACAGCTTACGCGGTAAGTTTATCCGCGGTGAAGACGAGATGGGTCTGCGCGTACAAACCTCGCCCCAGAGCATTTTAGGCCGCCGCCCCGATGGCGTGCCCGATGCAGTCGGCGTCGCGACGTTTACGCCTTAACTCCCCCGCAATAAGTGATGCGTGAGGTGTGAGGCGTAAAGATTGAGGAGTAAAGAGTCAGGTAAGGAGGTTTCTCCTCTCGCCTCACGATTTACTCCTCACCTTTATTGAATAGCAGGAGTTATTTTGTCACCTACTGTTACCACTGTAGAACTTGAATTAGCGCCTGCCGATGGCGCGCGTTTGGCCAGTCTCTGTGGCCCACTTGATGACAACATCAAACAATTAGAGCGCCGTTTAGGCATAGAAATTAATTATCATAATCAATATTTCACCCTGACCGGTCGTACCGCTCAGGTCAATATTGGCGCGCACTTGTTAAAGCACTTGTATGTGGAAACACAAGCCTTACGCGGCCAAGCTGTGCCCGATATCACCCCAGAATTGGTGCATTTGGCCATTAAAGAAAGCCAAGTGTTAGACCAAGATGACACCCCAGATATCGAACACCTGTACGGCAAGACGGTAAATATTAAAACCAAACGTGGGCTGATTAAACCGCGCACTGCCAGCCAAGCCCACTATATGGCGCATATCTCCAGCCACGATATTACCTTTGGTATTGGCCCTGCGGGTACCGGTAAAACGTACCTGGCGGTAGCGGCCGCCGTCGATGCGCTGGAACGCCAAGAAGTACGCCGCATCTTATTAACGCGCCCTGCCGTTGAGGCCGGTGAAAAACTGGGTTTCTTGCCGGGGGATTTAAGCAAAAAGGTCGATCCTTATTTGCGCCCGCTGTATGACGCCTTATTTGAAATGCTCGGCTTTGAGCAAGTCGAAAAGCTGATTGAGCGCAACGTGATTGAAATCGCTCCTTTGGCGTATATGCGTGGTCGCACCTTGAATGATGCTTTTATTATTCTCGATGAAAGCCAAAATACCACTCTTGAGCAGATGAAGATGTTTTTAACGCGCATCGGCTTTAACTCTCGGGCCGTAGTCACCGGCGACATTACCCAAGTGGATTTGCCGCGTCATACCAAGTCTGGCTTGCGCCATGCGATGGACGTACTCGACGGCGTTGAAGGCCTGTCTTTTAACTTCTTTCATGCCGAAGACGTCGTACGCCACCCCGTAGTGGCGCGCATTGTGCGGGCCTATGAAGCCTTCGACCACCAACAAGCTAAGCTCAACGATCAGGCACCGCCAGATAACAAGGTAACATCATGAATTTGTGGTTAGATTTACAGCTGGCCTGTGACGAAGCACCGGGCTTGCCCAGCGAGTCTGAACTTGAAATTTGGCTGCAAGCCGCGCTGCTTAATGAGCGCGAAGAGGCGGAAGTCACGGTACGTTTGGTGGACGAAGCAGAAAGTCGCCAGCTCAATTACGATTATCGCGGTAAAGATAAGTCCACTAATGTGTTATCTTTCCCTTTTGACGCGCCGCTCGGCATTGAACTGCCCTTATTGGGTGACTTGGTGATTTGTCGCCAAGTGGTGGAGCGCGAAGCACTAGAACAACATAAACCGCTCACCGCCCATTGGGCACACATGGTGGTACACGGTTGCTTGCATTTACTGGGCTTTGACCATATTAAGGATGATGAAGCCGAGATAATGGAAGCGAAAGAAATTGCCATTTTGGCTACCCTTGGCTTTGCCAATCCCTACTTAGATGATGAAGGTTAAATTAGGTCAATGAGCGACGATAATTCGAACTCTGAACACGGTTCGTCCAGTAAGAAAAACTGGCTAGAAAAGCTGGGTCAGCTTTTTCAGGGCGAACCGAAGAATCGCGAAGAATTAGTAGAAGTGATCATGGAAGCCAGTCAGCGAGAGCTGATCGATCAAGACACCAAAGATATGATTGAAGGCGTACTCGAGGTGAGCGAGCTAAGGGTGCGAGACATTATGATCCCCCGCTCGCAAATGGTGACGGTGGAGAAATCCCAACCTGTGTCTTCATTTTTGCCCATGATCATCGAATCTACTCATTCGCGCTTCCCGGTGGTCAATGAAGATAAAGACCACATAGAGGGCATATTGCTGGCCAAGGATCTGCTGCAATACGGCTTTGGCCTTAATGACGATACCTTCACCATCGACAAGATACTGCGCACCGCAGTGGTGGTGCCAGAAAGTAAGCGTCTCGATAAGCTGCTCAAAGAATTTCGTCAAGAACGCTATCACATGGCGATCGTGGTGGATGAGTTTGGCGGCGTCTCCGGGTTAGTGACCATAGAAGACATTCTGGAGCTTATCGTCGGCGATATTGAAGACGAGTTTGATGCTGAAGAATGTGCTGAAATCCGTCAAATTACGTCGCGGGTGTATGCGGTAGCGGCATTGACCGACATCGAAGACTTTAATGAATATTTTAATACCGACTTTAGTGACGAAGAGGCAGATACCGTAGGTGGCTTAGTCATGCACGCCTTTGGTCACTTGCCCGCTAAAGGTGAACAGCTCGAAATCAACGGCTTTATCTTTAAAGTAGCGCACACCGATCGTCGACGTTTGCTGCAATTACAAGTTAAGCTCCCCAGTAATCAGGAATCCTCCACTTCGGAAAACATATAAACGTGCGCCACTTTTTATCTAGCCTTGGGGCCCTGCTGAGCGGGGCTCTTGGCGTTTACGCCTTTAGCCCTTTCGGTTACTGGCCGTTAGCACTGGTATCTTTATTTGGCTTATACGCCAGCACCCAAACACTAAGCCCCGGCAAGGCCGCGCGCCGCAGCTTTATCTGGGCCATGGGTTTTTATTTAGTTGGCTTATGGTGGATCCATAACAGCATGACCATTTTTGGGGGCATGCCATTATGGGCGGCCTTCTTGCTGGTGGCGCTGTTAGCGGCGTATTTAAGTTTGTACACGGCTGCCGCCATTTGGCTGGCCCAACGCTTAGTGCCCTCTCGTACTTGGCGGGTGCTATTAGTGTTACCCGCCTTGCTGATAGCCGCCGACTGGTTACGGGGCTGGGTAATGACCGGCTTTCCTTGGTTATGGTTTGGTTACAGTCAATTAGAAGGCCCACTGGCAGGCTTGGCACCCATTATGGGTGTACAAGGCATCAGCTGGTTGCTGACCTTTACTGCCGCTACCGCTTGGTTATTGCTACAACGCCGCCCTACTTGGTGGCCGGGTGTGGCCGCCATCGCGCTGTGGGGCCTCGCCTTTAGCAGCAACTTTGTACAATGGGTCACCCCCACTCAAGAAAGCCGCTTTGCTTTGGTACAGGGTAATATTGAGCAATCGCTAAAGTGGATCCCGGGGCAATTAGAGCAAAGCTTAGAACGCTATATTAGCCTTACTTTGCCAGAGCGCGATGCCGATGTGGTGATCTGGCCTGAGTCCGCTTTGCCCAGTACAGAGCAACAATTGGCACCTTGGTTAGAGCAAGTGGATCTGATGATGCGCGATCGTGGCCAAAGCTTGATCACCGGTTTAGTGTCCGAGCCCAGCTCAGGCGATATGTATAACTCTGTGATCACGCTAGGAAAGAATGCGGTTCCTTATGAGATGGAACACAGCAATCGTTATTACAAGCAGCACCTAGTACCGGTGGGCGAGTTTGTGCCATTTGGCGACTTGTTGCGCCCTATAGCGCCGTTTTTTAACTTGCCGATGTCGTCTTTTGCGCGCGGCAAGGCAAATCAGCCGGACTTAACCGCAGCCGGTCAACAGCTCAGCGTGGCTATTTGTTATGAAGTGGCCTTCCCCGGTTTAGTGCGCGCCAACATGAAACCAAACACAGATTATCTGTTGACCGTGTCTAACGATACTTGGTTTGGTCAATCAATTGGTCCTTGGCAGCATCAAGAAATTGCCCGCATGCGCGCCCTTGAGCTAGGTCGACCGTTAATTCGTGCCACCAATAATGGGGTTACGCTGGTCACGGATGAAAAAGGCCAGATCACCGCCAGCTTGCCGCAGTTTGAGACCGGCGTGTTACAAGCCAACGTCACCGGCATGACGGGCCTCACCCCTTATGCCCGCTTTGGCAGCATGCCGTTGCTAGCGTGGTTACTGATCAGTGGACTGGTGGGCATCACCCAAGGCCGCCGCCAGTTTTACGGCCGCCAACAACGGTTAGCCGCTCAACAAAACCTGAGAAATAGAGCCAGAAGCTAACGCAGCGCCCGGCGCTAAGCATCAAGCGCCCAGTGAGATACAAAAACGCCGCATCACATGATGCGGCGTTTTTTTTAACTGTAAAAAAACAGATATTGCGGTTTTAACAAAAATACCCGACCTCGTAGAGGCCGCCTTTAGCCGGCCGGTTTTGTGTAACAAAACTAAAAAATGCGCTAATCCCAAATATCCGGACTACATTTGTACACGCTCTGATGTTCGACGTTTAGCGTGCCGCTGCGCGCCACCAGCCAGCTTAAGCGGCTTCTACATTCGTGCAATATTTAGGTAACAGCGCCCTGCTTAAAAACAATCACCGAGCCTGCAAGTTCGGTGTTGTCCCCCTCACTCGCTCTTTTTTAGCTGGGGCGCTTGGTGCTCGGCGCTGTCTGTTAAACCGCCAACGGTCGGCGGATAAAGTGGCTGTGGTTGCACTCTAAACATGTGGTCAGCACTTCTGGGTGCGTCACTTCGTGGGAGTGGGCGCATAAGGTGCAGTCAAAGCGGCCGGGGCCGACTACGTCGCCGGCTTGGTACTCACCGTGTTGTTTTAACTCAGTGGCCAGCTCGTGCCATTCCAGCTGGCTTTTATCGGTAATATCCGACAACCAGCCCCAGACCGTTTCTTTGATGCGTCGATAATAAAGACTATCTCGAAACTCATCGCCGCTGTCTTCTAACTCCACTAAGTCGCGTTTCACGTATTCGGCAATCAGCGCTAATTCATCTTTGGTCAGATCACTGACTGCTTCCATGTAGGCGTGCGTGGTATTGACCAGCTCTTTAATACTGACATTGTCGCTTTCTTGCCAACGTTTTTGTAACTCAGCCACAAACTCGTCATAACCTTTTTTCTTTTTATGATCTTGGTTATCCATGCGCATTCTCCCTTAAGATAGTCAGCACTAAGGGGCGGCTATTGTTGCCTTTCCCCCCTAGGGTATTCTATGTCGATATATCGCCGTGGTTTATCACCCATTTCTCAGATCCGGATGTCACTAATGCAAGAGCAATACATTCCCCAAAACATTGAGCCCAAAGTACAAGGCTTGTGGGCAGACCAGCAGACCTTTAAGGCCACCGAACAAGCAGATAAAGAGAAGTTCTACTGCCTCTCCATGTTTCCTTATCCCTCCGGCCGACTGCACATGGGGCATGTACGTAACTACACCATAGGTGACGTTATCTCGCGCTATCAACGCCTGCAAGGTAAAAATGTTATGCAGCCCATAGGTTGGGACGCATTTGGCCTGCCTGCCGAGAACGCGGCCATCAATAACAAGACCTCCCCTGCGCCTTGGACTTACGAAAATATCGACTACATGAAAAACCAGCTCAAGCGTTTGGGCTTTGGTTATGACTGGAATCGCGAGTTTGCCACCTGTGACCCAGAATATTACCGTTGGGAGCAGTGGTTCTTCACTAAATTGTATGACCAAGGCTTGGTGTACAAGAAGACGTCATCGGTTAACTGGTGTCCTAACGATGAAACCGTACTGGCCAACGAGCAGGTAAACGACGGCTGTTGCTGGCGTTGTGACTCACCGGTTGAGCGCAAAGAAATCCCCCAGTGGTTTATTAAGATCACCGATTATGCAGACGAGCTGCTGAGCGAGCTGGATAATCTGGACGAGTGGCCAGAGCAAGTTAAAGCCATGCAGCGCAACTGGATTGGCCGCAGCGAAGGCGTGACCTTAACCTTCGCCGTAGCTGACCAAACAAGCGAGCAAGACCAGTCGTTTGATGTGTACACCACCCGTCCCGATACCTTATTTGGTGTGACTTATGTGGGCATCGCTGCCGGTCACCCGCTGGCCGCTCAAGCTGCGGCTAATAACCCAGCGCTGAGTGCCTTTGTTGACGAGTGTAAGCACAACAGCAAAGTGGCCGAAGCCGACATGGCCACCATGGACAAAAAAGGCATGGCGACTGGCCTGTACGCCGAGCACCCATTAACCGGCAAGCGAGTGCCGATTTGGGTCGCCAACTTCGTACTGATGGATTACGGCTCAGGTGCTGTAATGTCAGTACCTGCTCACGATGAGCGCGACTTTGAATTTGCCAACCAATATGGCTTGGATATTATCCCTGTTATTAAGCCAGCTGATGGCACCGAGCTTGATATCAGCGTGGAGGCCTTTACCGAGCAAGGCGTGTTATTTAACTCCGAGCAGTTTGATGGTTTGGAGTTTCAAGCGGCCTTCGATGCGATTGCCGATACCTTAATCGAGAAAAAACTTGGGCAACGTACGGTGAATTACCGCCTGCGTGACTGGGGCGTGAGCCGCCAGCGCTATTGGGGTGCGCCGATCCCGATGTTGACCCTGGAAGACGGCTCAGTAGTGGGCGTGCCAGAGGCAGACTTGCCAGTGATACTGCCAGAAGACGTAGTAATGGACGGCATTCAAAGCCCCATCAAGGCGGATCCTGAGTGGGCGAAAACCACCTATAACGGTCAGCCTGCACTGCGCGAAACCGATACCTTCGACACCTTTATGGAGTCGTCTTGGTATTACGCGCGCTATTGCAGCCCAGATTACGATAAAGGCATGTTAGATCCAGAAAAGGCCAACTACTGGTTGCCGGTGGATCAATATATCGGCGGTATCGAACACGCCTGTATGCACCTGTTGTACGCCCGCTTCTTCCATAAGTTGCTGCGCGACACCGGTCTTGTGACTTCTGACGAGCCGTTCAAGCGTTTATTGTGCCAAGGCATGGTATTGGCGGATGCTTTCTACCACACCGATGAAAAAGGCGCACGTACTTGGGTTAGCCCATTAGACGTAAAGCTTGAGCGCGATGAAAAAGGCCGTATTCAAAAGGCACTGGACTCAGAGGGTCACGAGCTGGTTCATACCGGCATGACCAAGATGTCTAAGTCGAAGAACAACGGTATCGACCCGCAGACCATGATTGATAAATACGGCGCCGACACCGTGCGTTTGTTTATGATGTTTGCCGCTCCTGCGGATATGACGCTGGAATGGTCAGACTCAGGTGTAGAAGGCGCCCAGCGCTTTATTAAACGCTTATGGCGTTTAGTGTTTGAACATCAAGCACTGGGATCAGTGGCTGAGCTTGATATCGCCAGCTTAAGCGGTGAGCAAAAAGCACTGCGCCGTGACGTGCACAAGACCATTGCCAAAGTGAGCGATGATATCGGCCGTCGTCAGACCTTTAACACCGCCATTGCCGCTGTGATGGAGCTGATGAACAAGCTGACTAAAGTTGATACCTCAGACGCGCAAAACCGTGCTCTTTTACAAGAAGCGCTGGTGGCTATTACCGTGATGCTGCACCCGATTATCCCCCACACTTGCTTTGAGTTGTGGCAAGCATTGGGCCAGCAAGATATCGACCATGCACCTTGGCCTGTAGTTGATGCCCAAGCGTTAGTGGAAGACGAAAAATTGGTCGTAGTGCAAGTGAACGGTAAGGTACGCGGTAAAATTACCGTGGCCGCCGATGCAGACCAAGACGCGGTGAGCGCCATTGCTCAAGCGGATGAAAACGTGTCTCGTCACTTAACGGATAAAACCGTGCGCAAGGTGATTTACATCCCCGGCAAGCTGCTGAATATTGTGGCTAACTGATTAACGAACAGCGGTACGCTTTAAGCTATACGCTGTAAGACAAACCGAGCGCCCATGTATATTAAGGTGCTCGGTTTAGTTTTAGCTTGGTGCTCGGCGCATGGCGCTTGGTGCTTTCTTTGAGGAATCTTCATGTTCACATCGATTAAAGCCACGGCCTTAGTATTGCTGACCTTGCTGCTAGTCGGTTGTGGTTTTCAACTCAGAGGCGGCGAAAACTTAGCACCTGAGTTACGCCAACTTGCCTTAGTGGGCGACGACAAGAGCCAGTTTTATCGGTTAGTGGCAGCACGCTTACAACGCGCCGGTGCCGAGCTGGTGTCACCGGGCTCTGGTGCGCCTATCTTGAGCATTACTGGGGTGGGTTTGAGCAATACCGTGGCCTCGGTTAACAGCCAAGTGGCGGCATTGGAATACGCGAGCCGTTTTGGCACCCGCTTTACGCTGGATATGCCGGACGAGTCGCGCCAAGTGTTTAACGTCACCTTTAACCGCAGCTTTCTTGATAAGTCAGCCCAGGCGCTGGCCTCAAGCCGAGAGCAAAAACAATTGCATGAACAAATGGAGCGGGAAGCGGCCGAGCAAATTGTCCGCCAGCTGAACCGTTTGTCGTTCTAATGCGTTTGTATCCAGAAAAACTGGCACAACATCTTAAAGCAGGGCTCGCGCCCTGCTATTTTATTTATGGCGACGAGCCGCTGCTTAAACAAGAAGCACTGGACTTGTTGCGCCATACCGCACGCGGCCAAGGCTTTGACGAGCGACTGCGCTTTGATGCAGACCAAGGGCTGGATTGGGACGAAATATTTGCTGCCAGTCAGTCATTAAGCTTATTTAGTCAACGCCAAATTATTGAACTGCAGCTGCCCGAGAAGCTAGATAAAACCGCTTCCGAGCGGCTGCGCGAATTACTTAAACAATGTCATCCGGATTTATTGCTGCTGATCACCGGCCCTAAGCTCAATCAGCAACAGCAAAAAGGCGCTTGGTTTACCGCGCTCAGTAATGCAGGTCCCGTTATTCCGGTGGCAACCCCCGAAGGCCCGCACTTTGCGCGCTGGTTAAGCCAACGCCTGCAACAAAACGGCTTACAGGTGGAAGCCGAAGGGGTGCGGTGGTTAGCCTTTGCTTTTGAGGGCAACTTGTTAGCGCTCAGTGGTGAGATAGAAAAGCTGGTATTACAAAACCTACCACAGCCGCTCACCTTGGCACTGCTACAAGAACAAGTGCAGCCCCATCATCAATTTAATCCGTTTCAGCTGTTTGACCCGCTGCTTGAGGGCAAGGTAAAACGGGGCTGTCGGATTTTATTGCAGCTGCGCAGCGAGGGCATAGATGCGGGCATGCTGTGTCACTTATTGGCCCGCGAGCTCAACGCGCTGTTGCAGATGCAATTAGGCTTAAGCGCCGGCCAGTCGTTTTCACAACTTGCCTCAGAGCTGCGTATTTGGTCAAGTCGCCAAAACTTGGTGCAAAGCGCGCTTAATCGTTTGCCGTTGGCCAAACTGCAGCAACTGCAAAGCATGCTGGCCGCCGCAGACGTAGCCGTAGCCAGCTTTGATGACGACGAAGCCTGGCGCTGGCTATACAGCATCTGCGTGGGCTTTCTCGATGGAAAGAAGATGCTTGTGGCACCATAGCGCCGAGTGCCCAGCACCAAGCGCCCAGCTAACTTATACCGTCATACCGGGCTTGCCCCGGTATCTTGTTTAGTTTTATATCAGGACCAAAACGAGATCCTGACGTGCGTCAGGATGACGGCAAAAAACAAGCTGGGCGCAGCTTTACCCCCTCACGTTAAGGAAGTCACATGATACAAAAGGCTATCGGTTTATTGGGTGGCACCTTTGATCCGATTCATGTGGGTCATTTGCGCCCGGCTATCGCTCTACTTGAGCGATTAAATTTGAGTGAAGTGCGCTTAATTCCCAATTATATTCCGCCCCATAAAGCCACGCCGGACAGCTCACCTGAGCATCGCTTAGCCATGGTGCAATTGGCCGCCAGCCAAACAACTGGGCTGGTGGTAGATGAGCGCGAGCTTAAGCGCGATCGCCCTTCTTATACGTTGGATACCCTTAAAGAGCTGCGCGCCGAGCTGCCAGATACGCCGCTGTGCTTTTTAATGGGCATGGATTCATTATGCCAGCTAGATCAATGGCATGGCTGGCAACAGTTGCTTGATTATGCGCATTTAGTGGTGAGCCACAGACCCGGCTGGCAACCGGATTTTAATGCCAATATTAGTGCTTTGGTCAAGGCTCACGCCACCTCAGATGCTAAGCAACTGAGCCGCCAAGTAAGCGGCTGTATTTACCTGTTTGATAATCCACAATTGGACATTTCTTCGACACACATTCGCAATTGTGTAAAAGAGGGGAACAATCCGCAATATTTGTTGCCAGAACCCGTGCTCAACTACATTCGAGACAAGGGACTCTATCAATTGCCCGTGTTATAATCCGCCGTCATAATTTTATTGAGGAGCGCACCCCTTGCAAGGTAAAGAACTGTACGATTTTATTGTTGATAAGCTCGACGATAGCAAAGCCCAAGACATCCAAGTATTAGACGTTGTTGGCAAGTCCACCATTACCGACTGCATGATCGTATGCACAGGTACTTCTAGCCGCCATGTGAACGCCATTGCTGAGCGTGTTGTTATGGATGCCAAGCAAGCCAATCTCACTGTATTGAGCATGCAAGGCAAAGACACCGGCGAGTGGGTATTGGTCGACTTAGGTGACATCATCATTCACGTGATGCAAGACGAAACCCGTAATTTATATGAGCTCGAAAAACTGTGGGGCGGCCCAACAGTAGGAGCGAGCGCCTAATGAAAATACAACTGGTGGCGGTGGGTACAAAAATGCCTGCTTGGGTCACCACCGGTTTTCAGGAATACCAACGCCGTTTTCCTCGAGACTTACCTTTGGAGCTCATCGAAATTAGCGCCGGTAAACGGGGTAAAAACGCCGATATTGAGCGTATTTTACAGCGTGAAGGGGAGCAAATGCTGGCGGCTGTGTCTAAGTCTGCTCGCATCGTGACCTTGGATATTCCTGGCCGACCCTGGACAACGCCCCAATTAGCCGGTGAGCTTGAACGCTGGCAAATGGACGGGCGTGATGTGGCGATTTTAATTGGTGGGCCCGAAGGCTTGTCGCCGGCGTGTAAAGCCGCCGCCGAACAATCTTGGTCTTTATCCACCTTGACCCTGCCCCATCCCTTGGTACGAGTAATTGCAGCCGAAAGTCTGTATCGCGCGTGGAGCGTTAATAACAACCACCCCTACCACCGAGAATAAGCATGGCAAAGTCGCAGGTAAAGATGCGCGATCATGGCGCCGAGTCCTCTTTGTACTGGCGCCGTGCCGTCATTGCCTTTGTCGGCATTATGGTATTGATGGGCGTGTTACTCGCCAATCTCTATCATCTGCAAATTACGCAACATCAAAGCTACCAAACCCGCTCTAACGATAACCGCATTAAAGTGGTGCCAGTGCCCCCCACCCGTGGTCTTATCTACGATCGCAACGGTGTGTTATTGGCAGAAAACCGGCCCATTTACAGCCTAGAAATTACGCCCGAACAAGCCCCCGATCTAGAGCAAAACGTCGATCAATTGATTGCGTTACTTGAGCTGGATCCAGCAGTCAAAGATCGCTTCCTCACCGAAGTGCGTCGCCAACGACGCTTTACCCCCGTAGTACTGGTTAACCGCCTCGATGAAGCTCAAGTGGCGCGCTTTAGCATTAACCAGCATAAATTCCCCGGTGCTGCTATTGAAGCCTATCTAAAGCGTTTTTACCCCTATCGCGATACCTTTACCCATGTGATTGGCTATGTGGCACGCATTAACGATAAAGACGTGGCGCGCCTAAAAGCCGATAACAAATTCGCCAACTACGCCTCCACTCATGACATTGGCAAGCTTGGCGTAGAGCGTTATTACGAAGACATGTTGCATGGCCAAACCGGCTATCAAGAAGTGGAAGTGAACAACCGAGGTCGCGTGATCCGCACCCTTAAGTATCAGCCACCGATCCCGGGGAATGATATTTATTTGAACGTAGACGTGGCGCTGCAGCAAAAAGCACAAAAGCTGATGGGTAATAGGCGCGGTGCCGCCGTGATCATGACGCCGCAAGACGGCAAGATTTTAGCGTTAATCTCCAGCCCCAGTTACGATCCTAATCTTTTCGTGCATGGCATCAGTGGCCCTGAATATCGCGAGCTGCTGAATAACCCAGACCGACCGCTGATCAATCGCGCCAGCCAAGGTATTTATGCGCCGGCATCTACCGTGAAACCTATGTTGGCGGTGATGGGCTTAAACGAAGGCGTGTTTACACCGAATACCCGTTTCTTTGGTGGACCTTTCTTTCAAATCCCTAATACCAAACATAAATTTCGCGACTGGCGCCGCTGGGGCCATGGCTGGATGGATGTGTACCGCGCCATCGAAATTTCTGCCGATACATTTTTCTATGACTTGGCCTACAAAGCCGGTATCGACACCATGCACGATTACATGACCCAATTTGGCTTTGGCCAGTTTTCAGGCATAGATCTGCACGAAGAAGCTAACGGCACCATGCCTTCGCGGGATTGGAAACGCAGCCGTCATAAGCAAGCTTGGTATCAAGGCGACACCATTTCGGTGGGCATTGGCCAAGGCTACTGGTCGGCTACCCCGCTGCAATTGGCCCGCGCCACCACTATTTTGGTGGATCACGGTGAAACCATACATCCCAGATTGTTACACGGCATTGGCACCCCAGAGGGCATGATTGCCATGCCCATTAGTAAAGGCGAGCCGATCGTGGTTAAACACGACAGCTACTGGAATGTGGCCTTGTCCGGCATGCACAGGGTAATCAATGGCCGAGAAGGCACGGCGCGGCGCGCCTTTGCCGACACCCCTTATACGGCGGCGGGCAAGTCCGGCACCGCGCAAGTATTTAGCTTGGCCGAAAACCAACAATATGATCATGCCTCCACCAAAGAACATTTACGTGATAACGCACTGTTTGTGGCCTACGCCCCTTATGAAAAGCCTGAGGTAGTGGTGTCTGTGGTATTAGAAAACATCGGCGGCGGCAGTACTCACGCCGCTCCCGTGGCCCGCTCATTACTCGACTTATATATGCTCCCCGATAAAGAGCCGGTGATCGGTGATGAGAGCAGTGAGGAGCAAGATTAATGGGTAAACATCATGAGCGCCGCCGGTTAGGGGATATATTGCACCTAGACTGGCCATTATTTTTGGCCCTGCTGAGCTTATTAAGCGCCAGCTTGGTAATTTTATACTCGGCCTCAGGTGAAGACGCCGACGACCTATTACGCCAAGGCATGCGCATCGGCTTATCGCTGGTGATCATGTTGGCGGTGGGGCAATTGCCGCCCAGTTTTTATGCCCGTTGGTCGCCGCCGGTGTTTATTTTTGGCGTAGTCTTGCTGATATTAGTGATGCTGGTGGGCGATGTGGGTAAAGGCGCCCAGCGCTGGCTGGAATTTGGCAGTATTCGCTTTCAGCCCTCAGAAATAATGAAGCTGGTGATGCCAATGATGATCGCCACTTATATTAGTCGCTATCCCCTGCCCCTAGCCTGCTGCGGGTATTTTTAGCGCTGGCCATGGTGATGGTGCCGACCTTGCTTATTGCGCGCCAGCCCGATCTAGGCACCTCTTTATTGGTAGCAGCCTCGGGCTTTTTTGTTATTTTTTTAGCCGGGTTATCTTGGCGCCTCATTCTTGCGGCCGTGGTGGCGGTGGGCGCTTTTATCCCGCCGCTGTGGTTTTTCTTGATGCACGATTACCAAAAGCGACGAGTTTTGACTCTGCTTAATCCGGAGTCGGATCCGCTGGGTGCCGGTTATCATATCATTCAGTCTAAAATTGCTATCGGCTCCGGCGGCTTATGGGGCAAGGGCTGGCTGCAAGGTACTCAATCTCAGCTGGAGTTTTTGCCCGAGCGCCATACGGATTTTATCTTTGCGGTGCTCGCCGAAGAGTTCGGCTTAATTGGCGTTTGTTTACTGGTGCTGTTATACCTCTTCATTATTTGGCGTGGCCTGTATATTTCCATGCAAGCACAAGGCGCTTTTCCGCGGCTGGTGGCCGGCGCCATCACCCTGACCTTCTTTGTCTATGTGTTCGTTAATATCGGCATGGTCAGCGGTTTGTTACCCGTAGTCGGTGTGCCTTTACCGCTGATCAGCTACGGCGGCACTTCTATGGTGACGCTGATGGCCGGCTTTGGCATCTTAATGTCCGTGCATACTCATAAACGCCTATTGGCGAAATAAAAGGATTATAGAATGCGTTTTGCTCTTCTTTCCGCGGCTCTCTTGCTGACTCCCGCAGCCATGGCACAAGACACCAACCCAGAACAAGCGGCCTGGATTGACCAACTGGCCAGCAAATTTGAAATACCCGCCAGCGAGCTGAACGCCGCCCTTGGCCAAGCCACTTATCAGCAGTCAATTATCGACGCCATGACCCGCCCTGCTGAAGCTAAGCCCTGGAGCCAATATCGCCCGATCTTCTTAACCGAGAAGCGCATTAATGATGGCGTAAAGTTTTGGCACGATCATAAAGAGCTGCTAGACCAAGCCGTTGCAACCTCAAAAGTACCCGCTGAGATCATCACCGCCATTATTGGCGTAGAAACCTCCTATGGCGCCAATATGGGCAGCTATAAAGTGTTAGATGCGCTTTATACCTTGGGCTTTCATTACCCGCCTCGTGGCGAGTTCTTCCGCTCGGAGTTTGGCCATTATTTAGCACTGGCCAAAGAACAAGGCTGGGATTTAGATAGCCAAAAAGGCTCTTATGCCGGTGCCATGGGCATGGGCCAGTTTATTTCTTCAAGCTATCGCCACTATGCGATTGATGCGGACTCTGATGGCGTGCGCAACTTATTTGTGGCTGACGACGCCGTGGGCAGCGTAGGCAATTACTTTTACGAACATGACTGGCACTTAGGCGAAGACGTGGCGTATCCCGCCACAGTGAATGCGGCCAATGTGGCAGCGGCAGATGCGTTAATCGAGTCCACCCTTGAGATTAATCACAACTGGGCTGAGTTTGTGGCCGCCGGTATCGTTATTGATTCAGAGCTGGATGCCCAGACACCTGTTAAGCTAATTAAGCTAGATGGCGTCGACGGCCCCGAATACTGGGTAGTGAGACATAACTTTTATGTGATAACCCGTTATAATCGCAGTCCTTTGTACGCCATGGCGGTTTATCAACTGAGTGAGCAGCTCAAAAATGCCTATGAAAAATCTTTATAAAGCGCTGTTGCCATTAAGCGTGCTGGTGCTGACAGCCTGCAGCTCTAGCTCTGAGTCGCCGATAGAAAAAGCGGAGCAGAAAAAGCATGGCGCTCACAGCAAAGGCTCGGCTAAAGGTGAAGTCAGAGACGCCCGCTGGCATAAAGAAACCGCCGGCGGACGCTATAGCTTGCGCCAAGATGTGCCACCGGAAGATGCGCCTAAGCTCGATCATGTAAAAGACGCCGTGCCCCGCTATGAGCCCTATACGCGTGGCGGCAATAAGAATTACAATGTGTGGGGCCAAGACTACGAGGTCTGGCAAGACGTACAAAATTATCGAGATGAAGGCTTAGCTTCTTGGTATGGCGCCAAGTTTCATGGCTTTAATACCTCAAACGGCGAGGTGTACGATATGTACACCATGACAGCTGCCCATAAAAACTTGCCGCTGCCCTCGTTTGTGCGCGTCACCAATAAAGAAAACGGCAAGCAAGTAGTGGTACGGGTTAACGACCGCGGGCCCTTTCACGAAGGCCGCGTGATTGACTTATCCTACGCCGCCGCTTATAAGCTCGGCATGTTGGCCACCGGTACGGCTTCGGTGAAAGTGGAGCTGATTAAAATGGCGCCGAACGGTAAAGAAGTCCGTTTGGCCCAAAACGGCGGTGGTAATGTGCTTAATGGCAGGCCCGTTAGTGGTAATCAACTGTATGGCACTAAAGCCGAAGGTACCAGCATCGCGAAAACTGCCCCGACTCAAGTAAAAAGTCAGGTTGCCAGCAGTAAGCCGGTGGTCAGTACGCAAGTAGTACAGGCTCCGCAGGCGGGTAGCGCCAATGCCAAGCACATACAATTAATGGCGACTCGCTCACCGGATAAAGCCAAAGAGCTGGCCGCTAAATTGAGCAAAGAGTATGGCTTTCCGGCGCGTGTGGAGCGCCAATCCGAATGGTATCGCTTACAAATGGGTCCCATTCCGGGTAATAAAACACAAGCGACCTTAAGTAAACTGGTCGCTCAAGGATACGCTCAAGCTTATTTTATAAATTAAGCCCTGAGCCTGTTAACTGAAATTTTTAGCCTTTAGCTTAGCTTTGGGCTTTTAACTCACTTTTAGTTTTTACAAACACCGGCTTTTTGGCCAACACAGATAGGGTTCTCACAGACGTTATGCGCATGCTCACTCCTCTTGCTACTTTATTACTGGCCGCCACGGTTTCTGTTTCGAGCCAGGCACAAATTCTATCTCCACCCAGTGTGGCGCCCATGATCCCCGAGGCACCGGCGATTGCAGCTAAGTCTTATGTATTAATGGATTACGCCAGCGGCCAAGTGCTGGTCTCTGAAAATGCCGATGAAAAACTGCCACCGGCCAGTTTAACTAAGATGATGACCTCCTACATTTTGGCGCAAGCGCTGAAAGAAGGTAAGGTCAAAAACGAAGACATGGTGACCATCAGCGAAGCGGCTTGGGCACAGAATTTCCCCGGCTCTTCGGTGATGTTTTTAGAAGTAGGCAAAGAAGTCAGCATCGAAGCGCTGAACCGCGGCATTATTATTCAGTCCGGTAACGACGCCACTGTAGCAGTGGCCGAGCACTTGGCGGGCAGCGTTAACTCCTTTGCAGACCTAATGAACGCGTGGGCTGCACGCTTAGGCATGAAAAACAGCCACTTTGTTACGCCCCACGGTCTGCACTCTGATGCCATGTATACCACGGCCAACGACATGGCCCTGTTGGGTCAAGCCTTGATCCGCGATGTGCCAGAAGAATATAAAATTTATTCTGAAAAATCCTTCGTCTATAACGGCATCACCCAGCACAACCGTAATTCACTGTTGTGGGATAAGTCATTAAACGTAGACGGCATTAAAACCGGCCACGTAGACGCAGTCGGCTATAACTTAGTCTCTTCTGCCACTCAAGAAGACATGCGCTTAATTGCCGTCGTCATTGGTGCCACCAGTGAGCGTTCTCGCGCTGCAGAAAGTAAGAAACTGTTAACCTACGGCTTTCGCTTTTTCCAAACCGTGACCCCTTATGCAGCGGGCACCAAGCTGATGGATCAAGCCATTTTGTTGGGTGATAAAAGCAGCGTTCAGTTAGGCGTAGACCAAGCCGTGTCTGTGACCATACCGCGCGGCCAAGCCAAAGACTTGCAAGCCGATTTCACTTTGGATAAATCGTTGCGCGCACCCTTAGCTAAGGGCGAGCGCGTAGGCACCTTGCACCTTAAGTTAGACGGCAAAGACGTCGCCGACTTACCTTTGGTGTCACTGGAAGATGTAGAGAAAGGTGGCTTTTTTAGCCGCATGATCGACTACGTAAAACTGTTTGTTAAAGATTTATTTAGTTAAGCTGCTGCTATAAAAGTAAATTAAAGCCGAAAGCCGCGCCTTTCGGCTTTTTTATGGGTTGGGCTTATTACACCAAATACAGAGACCACATAAGTTGTCGGTTTAAGAAGCCAGCATTTTATGGTAAAAATGTGACTTGGGTTATAAAAGTGACGACATCCTTTATCGCCCCCCTAATCTACTGCACGTTGTGAAGGTTATTATGACTAGCCCATTAAGCACCAAATTTGACGAATATCTTGAGTTTCCTTGCCAGTTTCCCTTCAAAATTTTGGGCCTGGCCGATCCACGTCTGCCCGATATGATAGTGGAAGTAATACAGCAGCACGCGCCGGGCGATTACAGCCCAACGATAAAGCCCAGCAGCAAAGGCACCTACCACGCGGTCACCATTCCTGTCACCGTGACCAGCAAAGAGCACATAGAAACCCTCTATTTAAAACTGGGTGAGCTAGAACTGGTTAAATACGTACTCTAGGGCCGTTTGACCCATCTATTTAGGACAAGCAAATGGCACAGGATCAACTGACAGTACGCCACTGGGGCCAAGCCTCTTATGAGGATGTATGGCATGCCATGCAAGACTTCACCAACCAGCGTGGGCCAGACACCCCCGACGAACTGTGGCTGGTAGAGCACCCGCCGGTGTTTACCCAAGGTCAAGCCGGCAAGCCTGAGCATATTATTAACCTAGGTGATATTCCCTTGGTGAAAAGTGACCGCGGCGGCCAAGTAACCTATCATGGCCCGGGTCAGTTGATTGTCTATTTGCTATTAGATGTGCGTCGTAGAAAACTCGGCGTGCGTCACTTGGTCACCAGCATGGAAGTCGCCATCGTCGAGCTGCTCGCCGATTATGACATTAAGGCTTACGCCAAAGCGGATGCGCCCGGTGTCTATGTGGCCAATGAACAGTCAGTAGAAAGCAAAATTGCCTCACTGGGGCTGCGGATCCGCAGAGGTTGCTCTTTTCATGGCTTGGCACTTAACGTTAACATGGACTTAGCGCCTTTCTTGCGTATTAATCCATGCGGTTATGCCGGCCTGCCCATGACCATGAGTGCCCAATTAGGCGGCCCAAACACGATTGACGAAGCTCAGTCCCAACTGATACCCAAGCTGGCAGAACAGCTCGGCTATCCACATCTCTATTACACAACAGAGAAACTCATATTATGAATAAACCTGTGCGCGTCGAGCCTGGCGTAAAATTACGTGACGCTGATAAAATGGCGCTGATCCCGGTCAAATACATGCCCGAGCAGGACGAAGAAGTGTTGCGTAAGCCGGACTGGATGAAGATCAAACTTCCTCCTAGCAGTCAGCGCATTCAGGAATTAAAAAGCATCATGCGCAAAAACGACTTGCACTCAGTGTGTGAAGAAGCTTCTTGTCCTAACTTGTCTGAATGCTTTAACCACGGTACCGCCACCTTTATGATTTTGGGTGCCATTTGTACTCGTCGCTGCCCCTTCTGTGACGTGGCCCACGGCCGTCCACTAGCGGTAAATCCAGACGAGCCGGCAAAGCTGGCCAAAACCATTAAAGAGCTGGCGCTTAAATACGTGGTGATCACGTCCGTTGACCGTGACGACTTGCGTGACGGCGGTGCTCAGCATTTTGTGGACTGCATTAAGGCCATTCGTGAGCAAAGCCCGAATACCAAAATCGAGATTTTAACCCCGGATTTTCGTGGCCGCATGGACACCGCATTAGAAATCTTTAAAGACACGCCGCCAGATGTGTTCAACCACAACTTAGAAACCGCTCCGCGCTTGTACCGTATGGCTCGTCCTGGTGCCGACTATAAGTGGTCATTAGAATTACTGCGTCGCTTTAAAGAAATGCACCCACAAGTGACCACTAAGTCTGGATTGATGATGGGCTTAGGCGAAACCAACGAAGAAATCGTGGAAGTGTTGAAAGACTTGCGCGCCCACAACGTGGCCATGTTAACGCTGGGCCAGTATCTGCAGCCTAGCCGCCATCACCTGCCGGTGAAGCGCTACGTGCCGCCGTCCGAGTTTGCTGAGCTGAAAGACATTGCTGATAGCCTAGGCTTTGAACACGCAGCAAGCGGCCCGCTGGTACGCTCGTCCTACCACGCCGACCTACAAGCACAAGGCATGGAAGTTAAGTAAGGTCTTTGACTGTGAAGAGTAAAGCGTGAGGAGTGGTTCGTAGAGGCCGCTTCAGCTGGCCGGTTTTGCGCAGCAAAACTAACCAAGTAGCCGTATGTTTAGTTTTTAAACATAGAGCGTGAAAAGAACGGCACCCTGCTTTGCGCCGATAAGCTTGATAACTGCCAAATAAAAAGGAGCCGCGAGGCTCCTTTTTTGTTTCCGTATTTTTCTTGCAGCTTTCACTTAGGCCGTCATCCTGACGCACGTCAGGATCTCGATTTATTTTTAAGTTCTAGCTTAAAGCTTGGCGCTCTGCGCTTGGTTTTTCCCCCTCACGATTTACACCTCACTCTTCTCGCTACCTTTTAGCCATGACGACGGGATTCAACCGCTTCGGCTAATTGCGCCAGCATGGTTTCGGTATCGCTCCAGCCGATGCAGGCATCTGTGATGCTCTGGCCGTAGGTGAGCTCAACGCCTTCTTCTAAGTCTTGACGACCGGCCACTAGGTGGCTTTCTACCATCACGCCCATAATGGCTTGTTGGCCACCGGCGATTTGGCCGCTCACATCATCAGACACCACCATTTGGCGCTGATACTGTTTGCTGCTGTTGGCGTGACTAAAATCGACCATGATTTTTTGTGGCAAACCGGCTTTATCCAATTCCGCACACACTGCACTCACATGCTCGCTGCTGTAGTTTGGCTCTTTACCACCGCGCAAAATAATGTGGCAGTCTGGGTTACCCGTGGTTTCCACAATTGCCGAGTGGCCAAGCTTGGTGACTGATAAGAAGTGATGCGCCGCACTGGCCGCCCCTATGGCATCGGCCGCCACTTTAATGGTGCCGTCAGTGCCATTCTTAAAGCCCACTGGGCAAGAAAGACCAGAAGCAAGTTCGCGGTGCACCTGAGACTCAGTAGTACGGGCACCAATGGCGCCCCAGCTCATTAAGTCCGCCATGTATTGTGGCGTGATCATGTCGAGAAACTCACTGGCAGTGGGCATGCCCATGTCGTTGAGATCCAGCAATAGCTTACGACCGATGCGCAGGCCGTCGTTGATCTGGCAGCTGTTGTCTAAATGCGGATCGTTGATTAAGCCTTTCCAGCCTACTGTGGTGCGCGGCTTTTCAAAATACACGCGCATTACTACTTCTAGCGTATCGGCGTACTTCTCACGTAACACCTGCAGCTTTTTGCCATATTCAATGGCGGCTTCTACGTTATGAATCGAACAAGGGCCTATCACCACCAGCAGACGGTCTTCTTCGCCAACTAAAATACGATGAATAGCCTGGCGCGCCTCAAAGACGGTGGCAGAAGCCTTGGCAGTGGCCGGATATTTCTCCAGCACCGCAATCGGCGGCAACAGTTCTTTGATTTGATTTATACGAATATCGTCTGTTTGAAAATGCATGAGCAACCCTGCTTACAATTTTAAGAGCCTTTGGCTCCGAAATGTCGAATTTTTATTGGTTTTTAATCTAGCCCGAGCAGCAGTCACTGTAAACGCTCAATTGGCGCTATTAGCCAATTGTTTACCTTTAAGTGACAAATAGCCCAGAAATGCCCTGTTTTTGGGGGTGAAGGGTGAAGCGTAAAGGGAAAAACAAGGATCAAACCTGAAAAACATTTCATTGGTAATGATCTTACAAAAAGCAAAGAGCGAGGGTTAGGTGGTGCTCTTACCAATAAGATCCCCTTTCGCCCTTATCTCAGCTTAATTTTTCCGTGGGCTCCGTGGATTCCGTGGATTCCGTTGCAAAATCGTTTTAGCTCTCGGGTCTTTCTCCTCACCCTTCACCCTTTACCCCTCACACGCAAGGCATAGCAAAACTGGACAAGTGCTGCCTTGCAGTGGGAATATGCGGGCAGACTTTTAAGATGAGAATAATCATGACTTATATCCTGACCGATGCCGACAAAACCGCCACAGAAAAACTCAATGATGAGCAGCGCTACAACCACTTCGTAAATAAAGTAGCCGAGCACGAACAACTGTGGATTTTAACCGATGAGCACGGCTGCATGATGCTCACCTCAGACGACGACGAAGACTGCATTCCGGTATGGCCCCACGCCGACTACGCCAAAGCTTGGGCTGTGGACGACTGGGCCCAGTGCAAACCCGAAGCCATTACCCTAAAAGTTTGGCAGTCCCGCTGGGTCTCTGGCATGGAAGAAGACGAGCTGTTAGTGGCTGTGTTCCCGATCAGTGACGCCGCAGGTGTGTTAGTTGAGCCCGGTGAACTGCAAGAAGCCTTTGATCATAAGAAGAAAACTGGGCGTCAGAACTGATGCACATTTGGGTTGATGCAGATGCTTGCCCTAAAGTGATCCGCGATATTTTATTTCGCGCCGCCGAGCGCACCCAAACGCCATTAACCATGGTCGCCAATCATCCCTTGCCACTGCCAGGTTCAACGCTTATCAAGCAGCTGCAAGTTCCCCAAGGTTTTGATGTGGCGGATGATGAAATAGTGTCGCGCATTGCCCCGGGCGAGCTGTTGATTACCGCCGATATTCCGCTGGCTGCCGAAGCACTGGAAAAAGGCGCGCTGGTTATCAGTCCGCGTGGTGAAAAATTTGAACCCGGCACCATTAGGGCCAAACTGACCATGCGTGATTTTATGGACACGCTGCGCTCCAGTGGCATACAAACCGGCGGCCCGCCGACCTTAAGTGCTGCAGATCGCCAAGCCTTCGCCAATCAGCTGGATCAATTGCTGAGGTAAATTCGTGAAGTGTGAGGCGTGAAGAGTGAGGCGAAAGTGACTGTCATCCCCCTCTCTCGCCTTACACCTCGCTTCTTGCTGTTTTTAAACCGAGGTATTTATATGTTGAAGTCTTTAGCATTGAGCTTAAGCCTGTTGTTGTTAACCGCTTGCGCCAGCGTCAGTCAGTACAGTATTTCTGAAGGTGAGATGGAAAAATCGCTCTACACCTTATTAGAACAAGAGATGCCACGCCTCACCCAAGGCTTGGTAGAAACCCAAATCGACAAGCTGAACCTGCAAATCGGCCCCGATAACCGTGATGTAGTGCGTTTAAACTTACAAGGTGAAACCGCCATCAATGCCTTAATCGCGCGTTTTCCGGCCAAGTTAGACTTAATCGTTGAAGGTCGCCCTGTGTATGACCGGAAACAAAACGCCATCTTCTTGCGTGATTTAAATCTTATCCAAAGCAAAGTGGATGCATACGGTTACAAAGGTGATGCGGCCATTGCTTCATCCGGCATGATGCAAATTGTGCGCTCGGTATTAGAAAACCAGCCTATCTATCGCCTCGATGGCGGTAAATATGCATGGCTGAAGAACGCGCCCGTGGGCCTCACCATAGCCCCCGGCCGTTTTGTGCTGAGCCCTAAATTTAGCGATTAATCTTTAAGAGCAGCGCCGAGCTTAAAGAGCAATGTTGAGTGTTGAATTTTTAATGTTGAATGAAAGTTCAAAGGCGGCGCATAAGGCGACTAATAAAAGCACCGAGCACATAAGCTTGGTGCTTTTTTTGTGCCGTCATCCTGTTGCAAGTCAGGATCTCGCCCTTAATGCCAAAAACGAGATACCGAGGCGAGCTCAGTATGACGGCTAAAAGCCATGTCAGTCTTTATGCCGTCATCCGGTTGCAAGTCAGGATCTCGCCCTTAATGCCAAAAACGAGATACCGAGGCAAGCTCGGTATGACGGCTAAAAGCCATGTCAGTCTTTATGCCGTCATCCTGACGCACGTCAGGATCTCGCACTTAATGCCAAAAACGAGATACCGAGGCCGTCATGCTGAACTTGATTCAGTACCGGTATGACGGCTAAAAGCCATGTCAGTCTTTATGCCGTCATCCGGTTGCACATCAGGATCTCATCTTAGTCTTCTCGCTTACGGCTGATAGCTGGGTTTGTTGGCCTAATGTCGGGCAATTAACGTATAATGGCGCACAATATGGTTTCGCTTCCACAACCTTCTAGGTAGGTGTGCTATTAGCTCTGCAGTCTTAATGGTGTTTATCCCCACTTTCTTCTTTGTGTCAGTGACGCCTGGCATGTGCATGACTCTCGCCTTGTCCCTCGGCATGACGGTGGGCGTGCGCCGCACGCTGTGGATGATGCTCGGTGAGCTGATCGGCGTGGCCGTGGTGGCCTGTTTAGCTGTACTTGGTGTGGCGGCAATCATGCTGCAATATCCGCAACTGTTTCAAATCCTCAAATATGCAGGCGGCCTCTATTTAGCGTGGCTGGGTGTGCAGTTATGGCGTTCTAAAGGCAAGCTGGCATTAAACCCCGTTAACGCCGGCCCCCGCCACATTCCCATTACTACCTTAATCAGCCAAGGCTTTATTACCGCTATTGCCAATCCTAAAGGCTGGGCATTTTTTATCGCCTTATTGCCGCCTTTTATCGACCAAAGCGCGCCCTTGTTTGGCCAACTGGCCATCTTAGTGTCGATGATCTTAGTGCTCGAATTTAGCTGCTTAATGCTTTATGCCAGTGGCGGGCGCACCTTAAGCCGCGTGCTCCAGCAAAAAGGAAAGGTGAAATTAATGAACCGCATTGCCGGCAGTTTAATGTTGGGAGTGGCGCTTTGGTTGGGTTTAGGTTGATAGGGATTGGGCTTGAGTTGAAAGGGATTAGCTTTGTGCTGAGAGGGCTGGGCGCTTGGTTACAAGCGGCTAGCGCATTAGTGCATACCCTCACCAAACAAGGTGGGCTGGCATTATTGCTGGCGGTGCTGGTGATCAGCCTGTGTTTGAGTCAGCGCATGGGCCTAAAAGTGGCCTGTGCTTATGATCATACTACTCTGCATACGGAGCAAGTCAGCAGCTCTGATCTGCCACATAAAGACACCACGAATGATCAAGATCATGACTCGTGCAGCTTAAGCGAGCAATTATTAAGTAAGGTGTTCCAGAACTTAGACCCCTTATTTATTGCCATCATCTTACTGTTTGCGCTGTGGCTAGCGCCACTAACAGCGCTGGGCTTTAGCCGACGCACTATTACTCCGTTATTGTTTTCTGGTCGACGGCGGCACTTAGTGCTGTGCGTGTTTAGAGAGTGAGCAAAACGCACGCCTCGTTTTCGCTTAACTTTTCTATCGGAGATTTATTTTGAACAGATTCAAGACTCTTTATATATGGCTACTCAGCCCCTTGCTGCTATTAAGCTCATGCTTGGCGCTGGCAGCAACGGGCGTTCAAGGAAGTGGCTGGCAACAAGCGCCCGAGCACCCACCAGTGCAAGTGCGCTTAGTACAAGCAGGCCCCTATAACGCCGAGCAAAACCATTACCCTGCCCTGCTGCAAGTGCGCTTAACGGACGACTGGAAAACCTATTGGCGCTCCCCGGGTGAAGGCGGCATAGCACCGCGCTTAGACTGGCAAGCCTCAGACAATTTAGCGGACGTTAACTGGCAATGGCCGGTGCCCGAGCGCTTTAGTTTACTCGGCATTGAGACTCAAGGTTATAAGCATGAAGTGGACTTTCCGCTACAACTGACCCCCTCCGACACCGGCCAAGCCAGCACCTTTAATGCTCAATTAACCCTGCCCAGCTGCACTACCGTGTGCGTGTTAACCGACTATCAATTGCAGTTACCGCTGGATGCTAACTGGCAGGTAGACGAGCAATTAAGTCATGACTACCAGCAAGCCGTGGCTAAAGTGCCGCGCGTGGCCAGCCTAGTAAGTAGCGAGACACTCACTTGGGATAAAGCCAGCCAGCAGCTAGAAATCATCCTTAATAACGAGCGCGGTTGGCAGCAACCCGCCATTTATGTAGATGAACTGGACGAGGCGATTTTTAGCCAGCCTACGTTCGCTATTAACGACCAACAATTACAAGTGCGTTTTCAGGTTAGCAGCTGGGACGATGAGCTTAATCTTGATCAGCAAGCCATCGTCATCACCGCTATTGATGCAGGGCTGGCTGAAGAGTTGCACGCCAATATTAGCGCCGGCACCTTGGCACCCTTAAGCGAAAACGTGCCTGCCTTAGGTTGGATATTACTGTATGCGGTGCTCGGCGGTTTGATATTAAACATCATGCCCTGCGTCTTGCCGGTACTGGGCCTTAAGCTCAATAGCTTAGTGCTGGGCGAAAGGAAGCAGGTACGCGCTCCCCTGTTGTGGTCGGCGTTTGGCATCATGTTGTCGTTTTGGCTACTGGCCGCCTTTATGTTGGTACTCACCTGGTCTGGCGCGCAGTTAGGCTGGGGCATACAGTTTCAGCAACCGGCCTTTATCGGCTTTATGTTGCTGATCACCGCCCTGTTCTCACTCAACCTGTTTGGCTTGTTTGAAGTGCGCTTACCCAGCCGCCTCAATACCTGGCTGGCCACCCGCCCCGGCAGTGGCAATGGCGGCCATGTGCTGCAAGGCATGTTTGCCACCTTACTAGCCACGCCTTGTAGCGCGCCCTTCTTGGGCACCGCAGTGGCGGTGGCCTTGGCCTCCTCGCCAGTGGTGTTAGTGGCCATCTTTACCGGCTTAGGCTTAGGCATGGCCTTGCCGTGGTTATTACTGGCGTTATTCCCCAGTGTTATCCGTGCATTGCCAAAACCTGGGCTTTGGATGGAAAAGGTAAAATGGCTATTTGGCCTAATGTTGCTGGCCACCAGCCTTTGGTTGCTATCCTTACTCAGCTACACCTTAGGCGCGGGCATCACTTGGGCCTTGGCTGCATTACTGATAGTGCTGCCGATTTGGTCTTTGATCCGCCAATACGGCGCGCGCGGTTTGATATTCGGCTTAGCGGGTATGTTATTGCTCGGCGCCGTGGCCGGTGTGGGCGCTATGTTTACTCAGTCTCATTGGGTGAGCCCCATTGAAGACAACCTAAACTGGCAACCGCTAGATGCCAGCCGCATTGCGGAAGAGGTCGCCGCCGGCAAGCGGGTGTTTGTAGATGTGACCGCAGACTGGTGTATTACTTGCCAAGCCAACAAAATCGGCGTCACGCTGCGCGATCCTGTGTATTCGGCGTTGCAAGCGGACGACATAGTATTAATGCGCGGTGATTGGACCCGCCCAAACAGTGCCATTACCGATTATTTGCATGCCAATCAAAGAGCCGGCATTCCCTTTAACCAAGTGTTTGGCCCCGGCCTTCCGCAAGGTAAAGCGCTGGAAGTGTTGCTCACCACTAACAAGGTGATCAGTGCCTTGGATGAGGCGAAACAATGAAGCGCTCATTATTAGCTCGCATCGGTAAAGCCATCGCTTATTTGCTGCTATTAATGGTGATAGTCACGGCAGTAGATGTATGGCGCAGCCAAGACTTACCCACAGAGGTAGCCGCCCTTGGCACCATGACCACCTTGGCCGGCAATGAAATTGACTTAAGCGCCATGAGCGCTAAGCAGCCAGTATTAGTTTACGTATGGGCCAGCTGGTGCGGCGTCTGCCGTATCGTTTCACCCATGGTTGATATGGTAAACGCGCCGGTAGTCAGTATCGCACTGGCCTCTGGCCATGATCGCAAAGTAAGCGGCTATATACGGGAAAAGGGTTATAACTTTTCCGTGGTTAACGATACGGATAATCGCTTAGGCCAAACGCTGGGCATTAGAGTTACGCCCACGCTAATGGTCGCTTACAAAGGCGAGCTGCGTTACGCCACCGCCGGCATCACCACCCTACCCGGCATGTGGGGCAGATTATGGTTGGCGAGGTTGATGGGTTAATCGCATGGTTATGTAGGCTGCCGCTTTAGCTGGCAGTCCCGTCTCAGCGGGATTTTTAAACTAAATGGCAGATAACAGCCAGCCAAAAGGCCGCACTCATAAAGAATGCGGCCTTTTTTATGCTTTTGGTGAAAGTGACGAAAGAGTCGCAGCGTGTAGAGTTTTCAGTTAGAGACAGTAGGATTGTCTACGCCAACTCGCTTAACCCGCATCCATGCGGCGCTCGGCAAATGCCGTCCCTGGCATTTGACGGTTGGCTCCGACAATTCCTACTGACTCTTGCGATAATATGGAGCCGCCGGTAGATATACTCACAGGAAACCCGAAATCTTAAGGAAATCGCGTACTAGTATTGATACAATATCAAGCACATATGCGAACTCTTAAAACGACAAATTTCATCACTATAAGTAAGTTATAAATCAGCGTTCCGTAGATACTAAGCATGGTGTAATCACGCATGCGCATGATTAAATTTTTAAGCACTTATTACATTAAAAAATTGGAAAATTAAATGGATCCACAATGGGTAATAGCCACTGCAAGTTCAGTGGCTGCGCTTGGAATTATTGTAGTAATATTCCAAGCAAAAGTAACAGTTAAGCAGCTCAACACATCAATTCAAGGCCTAAAATCGGATCACGAAAGATCAAGAAGAGAAAGAGCAATTGAACTGCTTCGTCACTGGGACAGCAGTCTAACATTGAATAGCGTCATGGCTAGAAAGTTTGCAGAAACATTAGAGTTTAATCAGTCAAAGTGTTTACTTAAGCAGCAACCTTTTAAAATATCTAGTGAACATTATGGACTTTTTGTTGGCTCCCTTTCCTCTATGTCAGCAAGGCTAAGAGATGAAGGAATACCTAAAGATAAACTTCAAGTCACTGAAAGAGAATTCTCTGAAATTAGGTGGGCAGTAATATCATATTTAAATCTTTTAGAAACGGTATTGACCGCAGTACGTCATAATATTGCAGACAAAGAAATGCTTTATGAGCAGTTTACTTATCTTGTATCTCCTTCAGAAGGGCATTATATATTGGAAGACTTCAGAAATGCTGCTGGCGGCTCAAAAACATATCCATCTATTGAGGCTTTTTAAAATGAGCTAAAATTACAATATCAAGCCCAAACCCCAGGAAAGCAGCGTATTTCTTAATATATAACTAAAGCATAAGTCGCTACGATCTTTGGACAGTTTGTAATTGTCGCAACTTTGTGGTTTATTTGCGATAAAATAACCCAAGAAACTGCGACTTACAAATCCCCTCCTAGCTCCGAATTATATTAAATAAAATCTACTAAAGACAAACGGACGCAATGAATATAGACAAAATAATAACAAGATTTAGTAACCTATCTCAAGTAGGTATGTTTTTGTTTTCAATGTTTAGTGTTTATTACTTTGTAATCCCTATATATCAAAAAGAGATAATATCAGAAGAGCTAGCTAAAAAAGAAGTTGAATTAAAAACAATAAAAAAAGAAATTGAAAAGAGTATTGTTATCATTAAGGAACAACAAAGTAAACTAAGTGTAATTACTTTGCAAAAATTAACAAGCTCCATATACATAGAATGTACAGGTATAATGTCGAACTCGGGATCTTTTTACGATGAAATGTTAAAAATAGACATTGATACTTGCATGAACAATGTATTAACGAGCTCTCTTGTAGGTGAATTAACCAACATTCAGCTTGATAAAATAAAAAATAAATCTGTACTTTTAGCTGTAGAAGCAGAAGTAGAGAAGAAAAAAGCAATAAATGAAATTAAATCCATAACAATTAAAAACTTCAAGAAAGACGATATAGAACTTTCTGAATTTCAAGAATCAATTTTACATTTGAGACATCTAGCTGGCGCAACAGAAAAAGACATTAATGATTTCTACATTAATGTGGAGATGGAAAACATAAAACATCAGATAATGTCTAAGTATCAAAAGAAAATATCTGTTATTTTTGAAAAGTTAAAAGACATCGATATTTTTTAGCTAATGATAAAAAATACCGACTTAAATATAATCTAAAAAATTTGCACTCTGATAATTTACTAGCTGCACTCATTATTTACCGCTGAGAGTAGATTTATATTTTTTAACGTCACATTAGGATGTTAGAGCTAGTCGTCGAGGGTTGCCCATGCTCAGCCATATCGGTTAAAAATAAGCCGTCTCTTTGATCACTCATCCTCGTTCCTGCGAGATTCAAACACCATAACTGCTCCGCAGGGCCGCCCAGGGCGGGAGCATACTTTGTTAACAAAATTTGAATGAGTGAATTGTCTGTGATCTAATCGTTCCTCTAGTTGGAGGAGCCTTGCCATGACATTAATTGACCACCTTACTCTTGTTGAAGAAACTCGCTCAGATATTAATCGTAAGCATGACTTGGTCGATGTCATGTTTCTCGTTATTAGCGCCATTATGGCCGGCGCTGAAGGGTGGCGTGACATTGAAACCTATGGTGAAGCTAAGGCCGACTGGCTACGTCAATATCGTCCTTTTACGCACGGTATTCCCTGCCGACACACCATTGCCCGTATTTTACGCAGTGTCGTAGTCGAATCTTTGCTCGACGCATTATTAAGCTGGCTTAACGAGCATCGTATTCATCATGGTAAACCGGTGATAGCTTTTGACGGCAAAGTATTACGGGGCTCTTACCGCAATAAATCTTCCGAAGCCGTACAGCTAGTCACCGCTTACGATACTGAAAATGGCTTGGTACTGAGCCAGAAAGCCACCCCATCCAAAAAAGGGGAGCTCGCGACGGTCAGAGACATGCTCGATGTGCTCAACATAAAAGGGGCGGTCGTTACCCTGGATGCGCTGCACTGTCAGCGGGAAACATTAGAAAAGATACAAGATAAGAAAGCGCATATTGTGGTGCAGGTTAAACACAACCAACCTAACCTACGTAAGGCCGTACAGTCACAGTTCCAAGCGGTATTCGACGCTAACAAAGAGGAAGTGGTTGCTGAGCATAAAGAGACAGCCCATGGACGTAAAGAAGAGCGCTATGTCTTTCAATTAAAAGCGAAACTACCTCCTGAGTTAGAGGAGAAGTGGCCCACTATCCGCAGCATTATCGCCGTCGAGCGACACCGTACGATGAAGGGTAAAGGAACAGTCGATACTGCTTACTACGTCAGCTCCTTATCACCTAAACATAAGATGATAGGGCACTATATTCGCCAACATTGGCGGATAGAAAACAGTCAGCATTACATTTTAGATGTGCTATTTAAAGAAGATGCTTCCCGGATTGCCATCGGAGATGCGGTAGAAAATATGGGATTGTTTCGGCGGTTCGTTCTGAACATCCTCAAGCAAAGTACATGTGGTGCGCCTAGCCAGCGTAACAAGCTGAAGAGAGCGGGCTGGGATGACAATTATCGAGCAGAGTTATTCTTTGGCTGAATATTAAGCAAAGTATGCTCCCGCCCTGCAGGGCCGCCAGCTAAAGTGACGACTAAACAATATCTATTTCTGTTATTTTTTCGTATCACCCAACGACTCAGATATTAAAAAAAGAGGCTGCTGGGATAGCCTCAGCCGGCCATCACATAACAGGGTCGAAAAATGCTCCTGCCATTTCGACACTCCTGCCATCCATGGCGATCGGATGTTATGTGCTGAGCGTCGCAGGGATGCTGCTTAGCGCGTCGGAAGAGTAGACCCTTTGTTCTGCTTTCTGCAGATCAGAGTAAATTTCTCGCCTTACCTTATCTAAAAGCAATGAAAGTGCTCGCTACTGCCTTATAATCGCCAGCGTATCTAGGGTGTTTTTCTTATGAGGGCCAACCCATCAAGTTATCGATTGAAACAGAGATTGAAGCAAAGAGTAAAGCTGTGAACGGCGAAAAGCTGAGCTGGGCGCCTTGTCCTAAGTGTCAGGGGCGTGGGCGGATCAGTCAGAAGATCCGTAAGAAAGTGAAGCTTAGTTATCAGGCGGCCTTGGCGCAGTTTGAAAAGAACGGCGGCACGGCTCCAGCTCTTCCTAAGGCGCACTTATCTTCTTGCCCCAGCTGTGGCGGATCTGGCTTGATCTCAGCCGTTCAACCGCCGGTAGCGGATACGGTCAACTATCCAAGGGTAGCGATTATTGGTGGCGGCATTGGCGGCGTGGCATTGGCGGTGGCTTGTTTACACCGTGGCATTCCGTTCACCCTTTATGAGCGCGATAGCGGCTTTGAAGCCCGCTCTCAGGGTTACGGCCTTACCTTGCAACAAGCGAGCAAAGCCATTGAAGGCTTGGGCATTTTCTCTCTCGAACAAGGCGTGGTGTCTACTCGCCATGTAGTGCACGCCACAGACGGCAAAGTGCTTGGCGAATGGGGCATGAGAAAGTGGCTGCATTCAGATAACACTTCTGCGCCTAAGCGCACCAACGTGCATATCGCCCGTCAGTCATTGCGCTTAGCGCTGCTGGAACAACTAGGCGAACACCTGACTCAAGACCACAACTGCGTTAAATGGGGCCAGCAGTTAGTTGACTTTAAAGAGACGGATAAAGGCGTTGAACTGAGCTTTGAAGTGAACGGCCAAATCAAGCAAGCCAAGGCCGATTTGGTAGTGGGTGCCGATGGTATTCGAAGTATCGTGCGCCACTTAGCTTTGGGGCACGATATAAGCTCACTGCGTTATTTGGATTGCATGGTGATCTTAGGGATCTGCCCGTTAAGTGTGCTTGAAGGCGTAGACAGTGATTTGTTGGACTCGGCTACGGTATTTCAAACCGCTAATGGCCATGAGCGCATTTATATCATGCCTTATGACGCCGATTCTGTGATGTGGCAATTAAGCTTCCCCATGCTTGAGGACGAAGCTAAAGCCTTGAGTGCGCAAGGCACTGCGGCACTTAAGGCTGAAGCCTGCAAGCGCACCCAATGGCACTCCCCGATTCCAGAGATTTTAGCAGCCACCCTTGATGCTCAAGTGTCGGGTTATCCGGTGTATGACCGCGCTTTACTCACGCCTGAATTATTGGCTAACGCCGGCCCCGTAACATTACTAGGCGATGCGGCGCACCCCATGAGCCCGTTTAAAGGCCAAGGTGCCAATCAAGCACTGCTGGATGCATTATCTCTGGCACGGATTATCGTGAGAAGCTGTCGGCCAAAATCGAACTGGCGCGATGCCGGCATTCGTAACCGCGTACTCAACGAGTTTGAAGCAGAAATGCTGGAGCGCAGCGCCACTAAAGTCACGGATTCAGCAGACGCCGCGCAGTTTCTACATTCAGAGGTGGTGCTGCATGAGAGCGATGAACCCAGAGGCCGTTGCTTGAAATAGCAAAGCTTGCAATAAGAAGGTTTGAAATAAAAACTATAAACCAAATAGCCAGAGCCACTGACAAGAGCTATTTTTGCAACGGAAGAACACCCTCTTTTTTACGAGAGTCACGGACGCAGTTCACGTGCGACAAGTAGTAACTGCGCTAAGTGCCGAGCTAACATATAAACACCGTCCTTTCTTCAGCTTGGTGCTTAGCGCTTGGTGCTGTCTTTCACTTTCAGATCTGATCACTATTTTTCCTTCACTTTTCCGTGCATTCCGTGGCAAATAGGCTTTAGTCACTAATATCTAGAGCGAGATCCTGACGTGCGTCAGGATGACGGCATAAAGATAAACACCGCTTTCATTTAGCTTGGTGCTTGGCGCAGCTTTAAGCAGTTTACACCTAACCTAGACCTTTATACCCAAATGAGTATAATGCGGCTCGACTTATAACATTAAGTCATATCCTAAGGGGTGGCAGTTTCGATTGCCTGAGATGCGCAGACGCGAACCCTTTGAACCTGATCCGGCTAATACCGGCGTAGGAATAGGAAGCCGCAACGCTTTGCTCTGCTCTCACCTGCCTGCTCTTGTAGTTACCCGGTTTTCGTATTTATATCCATGCGGAGACTTGAAGTGCCCAAATTACCTTTTTTACCCTCTATTTTATCTTCTGCTGTAGCTTTAGGCTTAATAACAGCGCTGCCTACTGCAGTGGCTAATGAGGTTTATACCTTTGACACCACCACTGTGGCTGCCAGCTCAGAGGCGGACAGTTTACAAGATACCGCCCCCGCCAGCGTAAGTGTGATTGATGAAACTGAGCTTAATAAGCCCGGCAACACTCACCTCGCAGACGTCTTAGCTCAAACACCTAACGTCAACTTGAGCGCCGGTGCTTCTCGCGGCAAGTACTACCAAATTCGCGGCATAGGTGAGCGCAGTCAGTTTACGGATACGGTTAACCCTTCGGTGGCCGTCGTGGTGGATGGTATAGACATGAGCGCCATGACCATGGGCGCGACTTTACTGGATGCCAAACAAGTGCAAGTGCTGCGCGGCCCCCAAGGCAGCCAGCAAGGAGCCAATGCTATTGGCGGCTTGATTAATATTATTGCTAATGAGCCGAGCGACACCTTAACCGGCGATGTAGAACTGACGCTGGCCGAGTACAACACCCAGAATTTGAGCGCCGCCGTGGGTGGGCCTATCAGTGATAAAGTCGCGTATCGCATCGCCGCCCAACGCAATACCAGCGATGGCTTTATTAACAACGATTACTTAAATCGCGACGACACTAATAATATTGATGAAACCCTGCTGCGCACTAAGTTTCGCATTGCGGCCACTGAAGATCTGGACTTAGATTTAACGGCTTTTTACGCCAATATCGACAACGGTTATGACGCCTTTGCGCTGGATAATACCCGTCATACCCTATCAGACCAGCCCGGTCACGATCGCCAAGAAACGCTAGCACTGTCGGGAAAAAGCAGCTGGTATGGCAATGCTAATTTTATTCAAGAAACCGCGATTAGTATTAGCAAGAGTAATCTGGAATACGGCTACGACGTAGACTGGACCAACCCTGTATTTCAGCCAGCTGCTAACAACCACACCGACAACTACAGCCGTGATGAGCGTGGCGCTACCCTTGATGTGCGCTTTATTTCCACCGAAGAGTCGAGACTGTTTAAGGACAGCACCGGTTGGAGCGGCGGCCTGTATTATTTTTATCGCAGCTCGGATTTAACCCGTGATTACACCAAGAACCTTACAGCCTTCACCAGCGAATATGAGACCAACCGCTACGCAGGTTACGGTGAACTCTCAACAAACTTGACCGACAAGCTCACCTGGATAAATGGTTTGCGTTTAGAGCAAGACAGCACCTTGTATAGCGATAATACCGGTGAGCGCAGCAAACCTACCGAGCACTTGTGGGGTGGCCGTACCGCGCTGGAATATCAAACTAGCGAGCGCCAAATGCTCTATGGTTTGATTGCTCGCGGCTACAAGGTCGGCGGTTATAACGCCAACAGCAGCCTACCGAATGAATTGCGTAAGTATGAATCTGAAACCTTGTGGAACTTTGAACTTGGTGCCAAGCACAACTTGTTAGATGACACCTTACACACCCAAGTAGCCGTGTTCTTTCAACAGCGTGACGACGCACAAGTTAACGCGACTCGTACCGAACTAGGCGCGGCTTTTGACTATACGGATAACGCCAAGAAGGCCTATAGCTATGGCCTAGAAGCCCAAGCCCAATGGCAAGCCTCAGACGCGGTGCGCTTGCATGGCAGCTTAGGTTTACTGCAAACCGAGTTAACAGAGCCCGGCGCCAGCTTCGATGGTCGCGGCGCTGCTCACTCGCCTGAATATCAATTTGCATTAGGCGTGAGCTTTGATCACGGTAGCGGCTGGTTTTCTGGTTTAGATGTGGAAGGCAAAGACGAGTTTTACTTTTCTGACAGCTATAACTCCACCACGGATGCCTATGCATTGCTGAATGCCCGTTTCGGTTATCAGCAAGACAACTGGAGCGTGACGCTGTGGGGTAAAAACCTCACCGATGAAGATTACATAGTACGCGGCTTTAACTTCCCTAATAACCCTTATAAAGCCGGTGTTGCAGAAGACTATGTACAACTGGGCGCACCGCGCATGTTTGGTGTAACCACCAAGTACGCTTTCTAATAATTAGCCAACAATTACTACTTAATAAATAAAAAAATCCGCACTCATGGAGCGCGGCTTTTTTACACTCTTCCTTTATTGACCCTCAGCTAGGCTGTGCAGATACAATCGATATTACTTACGGTCACCGACTCGCAACCAAAGACAAGCTGCCTCGTTTACCTCGACATTTATGCCAAAACAGGTATAATTCCGCTCGACTTATAACCATAAGTCATATCCTAAGGGGTGGCAGGAAGTTACTGCTTGAGACGCGCCAGACGCGAACCCTTTGAACCTGATCCGGCTAATACCGGCGTAGGAATAGGAAGTCGCAACGCTCTGCTCTGCCCTCACTTGCCTGCTCTCTCCTGCCTGCCCTAGTAGTTACCCGGTTTTCGTATTTCTGATGTATGCGGAGACTTGAAGTGCCCAAACTAATTCCTTTTATACCCACCACTATTGCCTTAGGCCTAATGGCGGCGCTGCCTGCTGTCGCCGATGAGGTGTATACCCTAGACACCACCACAGTTACCTCTAGTTTTCGCGATGACAGCCTGCAAGAAACGGCCGCTAGCGTAAGCGTGATTGATGAAGCTGAGCTCAATAAGCCCGGCAACACTCACCTCGCGGACGTATTGGCCCAAGCGCCTAACGTAAACTTGAGTGCCGGAGCCTCGCGCGGTAAGTATTATCAAATTCGTGGTGTGGGCGAGCGCAGCCAATTTATCGGCGCGGTTAATCCCTCAGTAGGTGTGCTGGTCGATGGCATAGACATGAGCTCCGCCACCTTAGGCGCCACGCTGCTGGATGCTAAGCAAGTAGAAGTGTTACGCGGCCCGCAAAGCAGTTTGTATGGCGCCAATGCCTTGGCAGGACTTATCAACATTACTGCCAATGAGCCTACCGACACCTTAACCGGTGATGTGGAACTCACGGTGGCGCAGTACAACACCCAGAACTTGAGCGCCGCCGTGGGCGGGCCGATCAGCGACAAAGTGTCCTATCGTATCGCCGCCCAGCGCAATACCAGTGATGGCGTGACTAAAAACGATTACCTCAATCGTGACGACACCAACAACATTGATGAAACCCTACTACGTACTAAGTTTCGGATTGCGGCCAGCGAAGACTTAGACTTAGACCTCAGCGCTTTCTACGCCAATGTAGATAACGGTTATGACGTTTTCTCTCTCGATAACAACCGCCACAGCCTTGCAGATAGCCCCGGCCATGATCGTCAAGAAACGCTCGCGCTGTCGGGTAAAAGTAGCTGGTATGGCAATGAAAACTTTATTCAGGAAACATCCATTAGCGTCAGTAAGAGCGACTTAGAATACGGCTTCGACGAAGACTGGACCTATCCCGGTTTTCACCCTGACGGTTATGACTCCTTCGATAATTATCAAAGAGATGAAAAAGGTGCCACCCTGGATGTGCGCTTTATTTCTACCGAAGAGTCGCGCTTGTTTAACGACAGCACCGACTGGACCGGCGGCCTCTATTATTTTAACCGCAGCTCAGACTTAACTCGCGACCGCACAGGAAAAGACACCTTTACCAGTGAGTATGAAGCGAACCGCTATGCGGGATATGGCGAGCTCTCTACTGGCTTGACCGACAAGCTTACTTGGATCAACGGCTTGCGCTTAGAAGAAGACCATACCCTTTATAGCGACAGTGATGGCAACCGTAGCAAGCCTACCGAACTATTATGGGGCGGGCGCATGGCGCTGGAATATCAGACCAGCGATAGCCAAATGCTCTATGGCTTGATTTCTCGTGGCTACAAGGTAGGCGGCTACAATTCTAACGGTGACGTGCCTGCTGCACAGCGCAATTTCGACTCGGAAACGCTGTGGAATTACGAGTTGGGTGCCAAACACAATTTGCTGGACGATACCCTACATACCCAAGTGGCAGTGTTCTTTCAGCAGCGCAATGACGCACAAATTAAGGCATCACGTATCATAGGTCCGGGAGATTTTATAGATTACACCGCCAACGCCGACAGCGCTTATAGCTACGGCTTGGAAGCACAAGCGCAATGGCAAGTAGCTAACGCCGTTCAATTATACGGTAGCTTAGGCTTGCTCCAAACTGAGTTAAAAGAGACGGGTGCTAAGTTTGATGGCCGCGACGCCGCTCATGCGCCTGAGTATCAGTTTGCCTTTGGTGTGAACGTTGATCACGGCAGCGGCTGGTTTTCTGGCTTAGATGTGGAAGGCAAAGACGAGTTTTACTTCTCCGACAGTCATGACTCTCGCTCAGAATCTTATGCGCTATTCAATGCCCGCTTTGGCTATCAGTTAGATAATTGGACTGTGACATTGTGGGGCAAAAACCTCACCGATGAAGTGTACGCGGTACGCGGCTTTGAATTTGGCAACGACCCACGCAACGGCTATACCACAGACGAATATGTACAGTTAGGCGCGCCACGTATGTTTGGTGTAACCACAAAATATGCGTTCTAAATCCCCTGCTTAACACGCTAAGGCATACATAAAAAAGCCGCACTCTTTGAGTGCGGCTTTTTGCTGCGAAATAAGTGCATCAGATCCGACGTTGCCAGATTTAGCGCCATGGGAGGAACATGGCGTTGAGATGGCGCGCGCTGCGCCATTTCGCTGTGGTCACCGCGGCTACAGGGTACGGTATGTAAACACAAGATCGGCAAGGTCTTGCCGATCTTGTGTTTAGCTTGGTGCTCGGCGCTAGGCGCTTGGCACTGCCCTTACTGCCCGCTGCACTTTTTGGTGCATCCAAGCCAACCCTAATAGTGCCAAGCCCAAGCCCATAAAGGCGGACACACGCCACAGGCCTTGCAGGCCGTCCATATCAATTAAGAAGATCTTGGCGATCACCAGCCCTAATAAAATCATGCCGGCTTTATAAATCAGCGGATAGCCTTTTTTAGTGGCATAAATAATGCCAACAATAGCGTACAGCATGCCCACCACTGAGTAGGTATAGAGCTCGCCATTGTTCATATCAGGCCAGAGTGCTAGGCCAGACCAGAGCTCCATATCACTGCCGCGCCAGAGCTGGCGTATTTCAAGGGCGCTAAACAACATAAAGGCGCCACCTGCTACCGCCAACGCCCACTGTCTGATCGCCACCAATTTTGCTAGCAATTGAGGGAAACGATTGAGCATTATCGCCAATGCTAATGCCAGCAACACGGGTCCGCCGTATGCGGGCAGCAACATATTAAATAGCCGAGTGTCACTTATCTCAGTCCCGCCCCACCAAGGGTTATACACGCTTATCAATACCAGATAACTGAGGCTAGACAGGCCCAGCAGTATCAAAGCACAGCTTTGATATAACCAAGCCAACTGTTGAGCGACGCGGCCACGCAGCAGGTAAGTAATACTGAGCCCACCCCACAGCAGCGTATTAATGGTGGCTTCAGTAAAGCTGTATTGCTGGCTAAAAATATCGCCATCGTAGAGCCAATAGCGAAGCTCGGCCCCCAAAAACAACACCAACAAGTGCAGGGTAGCGGCTTCCAGCCAAGGACGAATAGCGTGATGGCGGTCAGATAAATAGGTCGCGATGCCTGCCAGTAACGCGCTGCCGCCGTAGGTCCATAACACCCAGTTCCACGGGCTTAACGTTTGGTTAAGCTCATAACTCGCCAGCCAAGGATTAAAAGTAAGGCGCGCCACTACGATGGCCAATACGACTTTGAGTAACAGATACAACTGCGGTATTCGATACTGGCGAGCCAGCCACACCAAGCTAACAAACTGCACCGCCAAGGCCTGCGTGAGTGAAGCCTCGCGCAACGCCATGGTCACCGCCAGCGCATAACTGATATGACTCGCTAACACTGCCCAAACGGCGCCGTTCTGTACGGCTAAATTTTTCACGCCTGTATTTTGCACATCTTTTGAAGGGTGCAAGAATTTGGCTAAGGCGCCATATACAGTTGCGGCCAGCAAGGCACCTAGCGCCCAATCAATACTGGGCTCAATGCCGTGCAGCAGTATCCAGCCCAAGCTTAACCACACCAAGGGGCTGAGCAAGGTAAAAGAAGCCCAACATTTGGATGTGGGTTGTTGGCGCCACTGCCACCAGCCTACTGCTATACACAACAAGGCAGACATCAGTAAATAACTGATAAACGAAACGTGCAGTTCAAGCGGCAGCTGCACTAGATAAATCATGTCTAGGCCTGCTTGTGTCACATACGCCAACCAACCCAGCGCACTAGCGAGCACCGCCGCCCAAGGCAAATACCAGAATGTATGTTGTTGAACTGAACTAGGGCTGGCCCACACAGACACAGGTAATAAAGCGGGGATCTTTAGCGTCGGCAGCCATAACACCACCGGCCAAATCAGCAGCCAGCTCCAGAACTGCGGACTGGGGATAAGACTAGCCTGACCGGCAATAGAGACGCCCCATGCCAACAACAGGCTCAGTATGGCGACGCGCAAATGACGAACGCCAACCTGATCTTTATCCGTTAACAGCACAAAAATGGCTAACAGCACTGCCAAATACAGAGGGATTTCAAACCCTATTACAGGTGCGATGGCTTGCGGCGTAAACAATGCCGCCAGCCACCATAAGAGCGCGCCCGCCAAGGTGGCATACCAAAGCCAATCACGAAATACAAAGCGCATCAGCAACAGCGAGCTAAAGGTAATTAAAAAACTGTAACTCAGCACAAAGGCGATACTGCCTGCATCACTGTCGATTAATAGCGGCACTATATAAGCACCACTCAAGCCCATCAGCGCTAATAAAGGGCCGTGCAGCCGTGCTAACACCATAGTACTCAGCGAGACAACCGCCAGTAGCGTTAGTCCCAGTAGCGGGCCAATCAGCTGGTAATGATGAATACCCGCCAATAAAGCCGCATATAAGGTCACGCTGCCGCCACCGGCCAGTGCGGCAAAGATTTGATCGCTACGCTCGTATCGGCGGCGTAAATACTCGGCAGCTGTATGCAATACTGCACCCACACTGAGCGCCAGCAACAGTTGCAGTACTGGGCCCAATAAGCCTTCGCTTACCGAATAGTGCACCATAAAAATACCGGCCAGCGCCACGCTCAAACCACCGAGCCACACCATCCAGTTCTCTTTAAGGGATTGCATAAAGGGCGACGGTGTCGGCGCCTGATACTGCCAATCCACCTGCGGCTGGTCTTCAGAACTGGTTACTGGGGACGTTACACACTGTACGGCTGCGGGCTTAACCGTAGGTTTATTGTCCGCATTTGCGGGCACTGGCGCTTCCGCCAGTGCTGAGGCGCTGGCGGTCTTGATGGCGGGAATACTGATGGGAATGCTGGGTTGTGGCGCTTGCGGCTTAAGCTCTTGCGATGTTAACTGTTGTGCTTGGCTAAGCTCCACTTGCTCGCGTAACTCATTAACCTCACGGCTCAGTGAGTTAATGCGCAAGCTCTGATGGTTAAGGTTTCGGTAAGCAAGAAAGCCAAATATCGCGCCCACGGGTAAAAACAGCACAGCGGCGGCACCCAAAATAATGAGTAGTATTTCCATACTGTGCACCCTCTTCCTTTAGGTAGATATTGGCTTGATTATTAAGAAAATAAGTCAGCAGCTAGTCTAACTTTTTTACCGCTATTACTCATCTGACACACACGCTTATTGCCATAAAAAATGCCGCGCTCTTGCGATCGCGGCATTTTTAGCTACACGCGTACAGCGTAAGGCGTAATACCAATCTATGTAAAAATGTGACCTGTTTTTAAGTCGAGCTCTCGAGGAAACAAAAGTCGACTTTTTGAGCGTAGGGTCGAATTCATTCGACCTCTTTAGTGCGTGCTATTATTTTTGTGCGAATAAATTCGCCCCTACAGGTGACATAAAAATTCCTGATTACCCACAAAGCTCAGCCGTGTCTCAGTGATTTCATCGTCAATAGATTCAATATGTTACATGAAGGCGCCGAACATCCTGTTAGCCAGACATTAAAGAACCACAGCCACGCCGATATCAACATAGTGCAGTGCACCTTGTTTCATTGGCATGGCGTTAGGCGTGGTGAGACGCCAAACCAGTCCTGCACATCATGTCTGAGGTTCATACGTAATCAGGTACCATTAAAAGTCACTTTCAGATTTGTTCACTATTTTTCCGTGTTCTTCCGTGTATTCCGTGGCGAAGAAGTCTTTAATATCTTGTTTAAAACAGTACGCGGCGGCCTTTGATGCAATCACGGCACACCGGCTCGCCTTGCAGTGAGCCTAATACTTCCGGCGCACTGCGTTTGCCACAACAGCTGCATTCGTGAAACGACTTTAGCCGAGTAGCGATAGTTTCTTCTACCAAGGTTAATAGCTGCTCTAGGCTGCCATTGTGCGGCTCAATAATCCCTTGCGAGCGGGGCTTGGCCGTATGAATATCGTGGTGGCGCCATTGAATGGCCGGTAAAAACACCTCAACCTTATCATGCTGAAAAGCCACTATGACTAGCGTGGGGTCGCCAATAAATAACGTTTGCGCCCCCTGTATCGGGTAGGGCAGCTGGCTTTTGAGATGCTGGCGCCAGGCTTCCAAATTTTGCGGCAATGGCATCGCCAACAATAGGGCGTCCAACAATCGGGATGGCATAGAATCCTCTCTTGGGCGAAGTGAGGCGGCGATGAACGCCGCCTGTTATGCGTCATACGTTATGCGTGATACGCCGTTAAATTAAACGCTGTACGCGATACGCCGACCGTTAAAAATAGGCAGCGTTTATCTTTCACGTACTGCGCATAACGTACAACGTAAAGCGGCCCTTCGGGCTAAGGGCGTACCAAGTAATCCGCTTGGCCTATCCACTTATAACTGGTTAGCTCTTCCAGCCCCATAGGGCCCCGGGCGTGCAGCTTTTGGGTAGATACGGCAACTTCTGCACCTAAGCCAAATTGAGCGCCGTCGGTAAAGCGCGTGGAGGCGTTGACGTATACAGCAGCAGAAGGCGCACCATTAATAAAGCGCTCGGCATTAACCATGTTATTGGTAAGAATGGCATCGGAATGGCTGGCATTGTGGCGGCGTAAATGCGCCAAGGCTGCATCTACGTTGGGCACTAATTTAACGCCCAGCGTTAAGCCTAACCACTCGGTGTCAAAGTCACCGTCTTGGGCGGCACGCACTTTAGCGGGGCCATCTTTTAATAAGGCAAATGCCGTGGTATCGGCCACTAATTCTACGCCCTTTTCGGCCATGCGCGCACTCAAACTTGGCAATAACTCGCTGGCCGCCGCTTCATGCACTAACAAGGTATCTATGGTGTTGCAGACACTGGGACGTTGAGTTTTAGCGTTATCAATTACCTCAATGGCGCGCACCAAATCGGCACTGTCGTCCACAAACATATGGCCGATGCCAAAGCCGCCGATAATCACCGGTATGGTGGCCTGCTCTTTACACAATTTGTGTAAGTTAGCGCCGCCGCGCGGGATGATCATATCCACATATTCATCAAGCTTTAGCAGACCACTGACCCACTCGCGGCCCGGCTCACTGATGTATTGCACTGCAGCTGCAGGCAATTGGCTGGCGGTTAATGCCTGCTGAATGACTTTCACCAACTCTTGGTTGGTATGGAAAGTTTCACGCCCGCCACGCAAGATGCTGGCGTTACCGGTTTTTAGACATAAAGCGGCGATGTCGATGGTCACGTTAGGGCGAGCTTCATAAATCACGCCCACCACGCCTAAGGGCACACGGCGGCGCGATAAGCGCATGCCGTTTTCTAGTACGCGGCTGTCTAACTCAGAGCCTACCGGATCCGGCAGTGACACCACATTACGCACGTCACTGGCAATGGCACTAATGCGCGCTGGATTAAGCATTAAGCGGTCCAGCATGGCTTCACCAATACCGCTTTCGCGCGCCGCGCTTAAGTCTTGCTCATTAGCCGCAAGTATTTGTGGCGCAGCGGCTTCCAGTGCATCGGCCATCACTAATAAGGCCTGATTTTTAGTACGCGTTGAGCTGTCAGCCAACACATAGGCGGCATCACGAGCGGCCTGCCCCATCTGTTCCAAATTCATACTTACTCCTAACCGGCCAACATTTAATAAGCGAGCTTACTGTCTGTGCTTACAGCAGCACTAAATCATCTCTGTGGATGGCCACAGTACCGTGGCCATAGCCTAACAGAGTCTCAATTTGCTCTGAGTGTTGGCCTTTAATTTGATTAAGCTCGAGGGCGTCGTAGCGGCAAATGCCGCGGGCTAACTCGCGCCCTTCTGGATTAACGATACGCACCGCTTCACCGCGGCGAAACCGGCCTTCAATGCGCACTATGCCTTTAGGCAATAGGCTAGAGCCTTGTTCGCGCACGGCTTTAACAGCACCTGCATCGATGTGAATTTCACCGTGCGGCGGTGGGCCCGCTAAAATCCAGCGTTTGCGGCTCTCTAAAGGCGTGGCTAAGGCAGGGAAACGCGTGCCAATACGATCGCCATTGGCCAAGCGGCCAATCACTTCCGGCACTTGACCTGTGGCAATCACCACATCAATACCTGCGCGGCGCGCCACATCGGCGGCCTGTAATTTGGTCGCCATGCCACCTGTGCCCAAACCACCGATGCTGCCACCGGCTAATTTGCGCAAAGTGTCGTCTATGGTTTGTACTTCTTCGATCAGCTGAGCTTTGGGGTCGTTACGCGGATCAGCGGTAAACAGGCCTTTTTGATCCGTGAGCAATACCAGCAAGTCGGCGTCAGCCAAAATAGCGGCGCGGGCTGATAAGTTATCGTTATCACCCACTTTAATTTCGTTGGTGGCCACGGCGTCGTTTTCGTTAATCACCGGAATAATGCGGTGATCCAGCAAAGCTCGCAGCGTATCGCGGGCATTTAAGTAACGCTCTCGGTCTTCAAGATCGGCACGGGTCAGCAAAATTTGCCCCACATGCACACCGTAGAGGTTAAACAGCGACTGCCAAGTTTGAATGAGTTGGGTTTGACCCACGGCGGCCAGCATTTGCTTATTGGCCATGGTGTTGGCCAACTCCGGAAAGCCCAAATGCTCGCGACCGGCAGCAATGGCTGCCGAGGTGACCACTATAATATGATGGCCAGCTCTGTGTAGGCTGGCACATTGGCGCACCAGTTCTACCATGTGCGCCCGGTCTAAACAGCGGGTGCCACCGGTAAGAACACTGGTACCTAATTTTACAACTATGGTTTTGCCTTTCATGGAACGCCCACCGGCTCCTTACTAACAGCAATGCCGGCAAGTGTGCCGGCAACATAATAAACTAAGACGCATCCAGGCAAATCAAGCAGGTTTAGCGCTTCACGCTAAACCTGCATTCGCTTAGGCGGGGCTTAACAAGTGATCTTTACCCTGTGCTTCAGACGGCCGTACACTCAGTGCCAAACCATCCATGCAGACACCGAGTTTATCGTAAAAATCACGCAAGGTGCGCGCAACTTCCGCTTGATGTGTTTTGGGGATCGGCTTTAACAGCCATTCGCCCTTGGCATTATAAAAGCCCAGCTGATAATGAAATTCAAACTGCTCGCCGTCTTTGGTATCCAGTGTTAACCACCAGCCCCAAAACTCCCGTACCTCAGGCTCGGCTTTCGCGCTCATGCAGACTGATAAACAGTCGAAAAAATACTGCGTTTCGCAGGATTTTAGCTCGCGCAAGTAAGGACCAATAGCGGTAAACACCCGCACTAATTTACGATGAGAAACCGTATCTATAGACATGCCACCTCCTTGTTAACTTATCTATATGTAACGCTTTTTTAGTTGGGGGTAAAGACCGCTGACCATGGTTGCAGAAAAAAACCTCGAAATATTAACAAGCTGTGACACAGCACCGTCAACTGGGCTGCCTATGAATGTGCAAGCCACAAAAAAGGCTCCCTCAAGGAGCCCTTTTTATGCGCAAGGTTAAGCTTGAGCATTATTTATACTTACACTTGATCGCGCTTACTCTTGATCACAAAGCGGCGTAGAGAACACTACACCCATGTCCCAAGGTTGCTCAATCCAGGTGTCTTGCGTTACGCGCACTTCAAAATCGTCAACCAGTGGCTCGCCTTGGGGCTTAGCGAACACGGTAATAAACTTAGCTTTAGGATACATTTCACGGATCACGCGAGCGGTATTGCCGGTATCAACCAAGTCGTCAATGATTAAAAATCCTTCACCGTCGCCTTGCACTTGCTTAAGCACTTGCAGATCTGAGCGCTGCTGATTGTGGTCGTAGCTAGCGATGCACAGTGTATCCACGTGGCGGATACCCAGTTCGCGCGCCAAGATAGCAGCGGGCACTAAACCACCACGGGTGACCGCGATAATGCCTTTCCATTGGCTGGCTGGGAGCTGGCGTGCTGCTAATTTACGCGTTTCGCGCTGAAAAGAGTCCCAAGTAACGACGAATTTGTTGGACATAAAAAGAACCTTTGGCTGTGAGCTTCGAGATAAAATGGTCACCGCTGCTAGATTGACGCTTAAAACAAGCCTTAGCGACCCGCTTTTGCCAGACAATGAGCAAACAATGGTCGCATTATAGAGATCCCACCCATTCTTGACCAGAGCTACAGTTTTTATTAACCGAACTTTATTTTAAAAATTCGCAAAACGCCTCAAAAACCAGAGAAGAAGTCGACTGGCTCCCATCGTGAAGAAGATTTTGATTTTTAGTCGTACAGATTGCATTACTATGACCGTCGGAGTAACCATAAATTAATCATGGTCTTAGAACGGTTTTTAATCTTACTTTCAATCAAGGCTTCTTCTTAGCCTAACTCTGCAAAAGGAACACGGATGTGTCTTTGTTACGATCTCTATCTATTGCCAAACGACTCTACTTAAATCTTATTTTGCTTTCTGTCGGCATGCTCATGGTAGTCAGCTTTATGTTATGGCTGTTTTATCACAGTTTAATGGCAGAAAAACACACCCAAGCTCAGCGGCAAGTAGAGTCGGTGGCCAGCCTAATCAACACCTATTATCAGCAGCAGCAACAAGGCGTGCTTACAGAGTTAGAGGCTAAACGCCAAGCGCTGAACGCCGTTGCTCAACTGCGTTATGGTGATGATGATTATTTTTGGGTGAATGACGCACACCCGCGCATGATCTTACATCCCATGAATGACCAACTAAATGGTCAGGACTTACGCCCTTTTACCGATCCTAACGGTAAGGCTCTGTTCGTGGAAATGGCCGAAGTAGTCGCTAACAATGGCCAAGGGTTCGTTAATTATTTGTGGCCAAAGCCGGGTTTAGAAAGTCCCGTGCCTAAGGTCTCTTATGTGCAGGGTTTCACGCCTTGGGGCTGGATTGTTGGCACCGGCATTTACGTAGATGATGTACATACTCAGTTATGGGACATAGCGCGCACTATATTTTTGATCGGCTTAAGCCTTGCCATAGTGGCCTTAGTCGTGGCCTTCGTGTTAATCCGCAGTATCTTACGGCCACTGTCCGATACGGTACTGGCACTCAAAGAGATTGCCCATGGCGAGGCAGATTTAACCCAACGCTTAGATGAGCGGGGTAAAGATGAAGTAACCTTACTCAGCCAAAATTTTAACGCCTTTTGTAGGCGATTGGCGCAAACCATACGCAAGCTCACGCCCATTAGTTTAGAAATGAACAATGCCGCCAGCCATTTGGCCGACATTGCACGCCACAACCGTGATGCTTCAGAACAGCAAGTCCATGAAACTGAACAAGCCGCCACCGCCATGAACCAAATGGCAACGTCCAGCCAAGAAGTGGCCGTCGCCGCCGAACAAGCCGCCACCGCTAGCAAAGCGTCAACCATTGCGGCCATGGATGGCAGTGACAAGGTGGAGCAAACACGCAATGTGTCCGCAGATTTAGTGTCCAAATTGGCGCACAGTCAACAAGGTATCAGCTCATTAGCGGCGCGTTCACAAGAGATTGGCAATATATTGGCGGAGATTCGCGCTATTGCCGAACAAACGAACTTATTGGCGCTTAACGCCGCCATTGAAGCTGCGCGCGCCGGTGAGCAAGGTCGAGGCTTTGCGGTGGTAGCAGATGAAGTTCGCAATTTAGCAACCCGCACCCAAAGCTCAACCAATGAGATAGAAGGTATTATTCAAGGTCTACAACAGGAAGCCAATGACACTGTGCTGGAAATGGACGAACTGATGAAAAGCGCGAAAGACACCCAAGATACGGCAGATCAAGCCGGTGTTGCCTTGTTAGCCATTACCGACAGCATGGTGCTCATCAATGATATGAATAGCCATATCGCCATCGCCGCCGAACAACAACGCCAAACTACCGCCGACATTAGTAACAATTTAAATCGGTTAAGCGAATTAGCTGATACGGCACGCGTGAAAACCCATGAAACAGAACAAGCGGGTGAAGCGTTATCTGGTTTAGGTCAACGCTTAGCCACGGAAATGAGCACCTTTACCGTGTAGGGTCTGTTGACCTTTCGAGATGATTTTTTCAGCAGTTTGCGGGAGTTTTATACAAGGCAGAGCCTATGACATGTAGTCACTCTCCATAAATAGGCGATAACGCAGTAGAAAGCTTCCACAAGCGCTGCCCTTCGGGTGCGGCTAAACGCATTTTTCTCTTTGTTGAGAAGGTTTTGCTTAGAATGACTAGGCGACACCCCTCTCGTCGCGATAAAAACGCGTTTAACTCAAACAGAATTTAACCTCTAAAGGTCAACAGACCCTAGTGCAACTTAGTTTTTTCGTCCTCAGCGCTTGCTGCTTAAGCGATGATCGCTTCAATTTAAGCCCAGCTTTATGCTGGGCTTTTTTGTGAGTCTACGCTTGGTGAGTTAGCTAAAAGCTCCTTTATTAATTCGGTGTTTGGCAAATTTGCAGGGCAAGCGTTAAGCTAGCAGCTCGGTTATGGCTTCTTCTATCAGGTAGGTATTGATGTCCTCTTCTATTCGCACCCTTTCGCCGGGTTTGTTGTGGCAATTTTTTGACACCATCTGCAGCATTCCTCATCCCTCGGGTCATGAAGCGGCGCTGCGCCAATGGATAACCGACTGGGCACAGACCCAAGGGTTAATTGTGGTACAAGACGCCATAGGCAACCTGATTATTCGAAAGTCTGCCACTGCGGGCATGGAAAATCGCAAAGGCGTGATTTTGCAGGCGCACATGGACATGGTGCCCCAAGCCAATGCAGATGTTGAGCATGACTTTACCAAAGACCCTATTCAGCCTTATATCGATGGCGATTGGGTGCGCGCCCGTGGTACTACGCTGGGCGCCGATAATGGCATTGGCTTGGCCGCCTGTTTAGCAGTATTGGCCGATAACAAGGTGCAACACGGCCCCTTAGAAGTGTTAATCACGGTCGATGAAGAAAGTGGCATGACCGGTGCTTTTGGTTTGGCGCCTAACTTATTGCAAGGTGAGATTTTACTCAATACTGACTCAGAGCAAGACGGCGATGTGTACATGGGCTGCGCCGGTGGCGTGGATGCTAATATAACCCTGCCTTATCTGGCAGAAGAGGTGCCGGCCAACCATCAAGCCATACGCTTAACCATTACGGGCCTGCGCGGTGGGCATTCGGGTATTAATATTCATCAAAACCGAGCCAGTGCCAATAAGTTGCTGGCTGAGCTATTGGTGGAGATAGAAAAGCTAGAGCAGGTGCGGCTATCAGAAGTGAGCGGCGGTACGCTGCGCAATGCCATCGCCCGTGAAGCAGCGGCGCTGTTTACATTGCCTAGCTCCTCACTCGACGCTTTAACGCAACTGGTCGAACGCTTGCAGCTGACTTATCAGCAAGAATTTAAAGGCGTGGATGATTTTATCTGCCTTGAACTCAAACCAGCTGGGCTACCAACGCGCATCATGAGCACTGATTTGCAGGGTCGCTTAAGTGCCGCACTGCTGGCCTGCCCTCATGGAGTGATGGCCATGAGCCGTCAGATGGAAGGCGTGGTACAAAGCTCCACTAACTTAGGCGTGATAGACACCCAAGCAGAGCACATTTATGTGCAATGTTTAATCCGTTCTTTAAGTGATGTGGGCCGCGATAAAGTGGCTGCCACCACGGCGGCGGTGTTTCGCTTAGCCGGTGCTGAGTGCCAGTTTGCAGGGGCCTACCCCGGCTGGCAGCCTGATCCGGACTCCGCCATTATGCAGCTGTTGTTGCAATCTCATCAGCAGCTGTTTGGAGTGGTGCCCGAGGTAAAAGTGATCCACGCGGGACTAGAATGCGGCTTGTTTAAAGCCATTTATCCGCACTGGGATATGGTGTCGTTTGGCCCAACTATTCAAGGCGCTCACTCCCCCGCCGAGCGAGTACACATAGATGCAGTGGCGCGTTTTTGGCAGCTGCTGGTCAGCGTGCTTAAGCTAATTCCTGAAACTAAGTTGTAAGCAAAAACAAGCGCTCGGCCCGAAGCGCCGAGTAAGAAAACACTTACACTACGTATGCTGTTGCAGTACGTAGCAGCAAGAAGCAGCGAGAAATAGCGAAACACCACAGGGGCTTTATTTAGCCGAGCGCCGGGCACTGGGTGCTCGGCTCCAGTAAAGAGCATAAGTTAAGTGCGTCATGCGGCGTCTTCGGTGATGACGGGCTGGTGTATCTGTCGCGGTTTTTAGCTTATGCTTTGGTCATTAATGGCAAACAGTTTGCCAGTTATTTCAAATCAAAAAGACAGAGGTTTTGCCATGACACGCATCTGGATTAAGAAAGCGCCCCTGTGTTTAGCGCTCACGCTGTTTGCGCTGCCAGCCTTGGCCGACAATATTTTTAGCGGTGTGATTAATTTTGGACGGGAAATATTGGATGAAACCCGAAAGTTAGCACCCGGCATTCAAAATGACCGTCGTAATGAAACGCCTGCCGACGTACAAGCGGCATTAGATGATGGCCGTGATCGCCCCGCTATCGAAAGTCCCAGCGCCAATCGCTCTAATATAGAGCTAGCGCCGCCGGTCAATGGCCAGCCCACAGGCTCTAACCTGAATTACACCTATGGCGAAAGCCAGCGCTCAACTAACCCGCAAAGCCATAATTCGGGTGCTAGCTCAAACAACAGCAACAACTTAAATGACAGCTATGGTTCCAATCAAGACTCAGACCAAGGCTTCAATCAAAACCAGAACCAGAACCAGAACCAAAGTGCGAATCAAGGGCAGCAACAACAAGCTCCTCAATCCAACTTTGGCTGGCAAGAAGAAAGTAATTTGTAGCAAAAATTAGCGCCAAACGCCAAGTTCACTTCTAGGCGTAGGCGCTATCGCTGGATCTAAAAAGCCCCAAGCTGTATGCAGCTTGGGGCTTTTTTATGCCACATTACAGCCATCAAGATTTGCCTCTCAGCCGTCATCCTGACGCACACGGTATCTTGATTTTCGCTCTCAACTTCAGGGCAAGATACGGTATATGGGCAAAAAGTATAAGACCTACAGCGATCACAGGATCAGCATAAACCAGCGCCTAAACTTGACTTATAGCGATTAACAGCTATCAATTAGCAGTTTTTTATCCGTTAATAAACTGTTAGGGTAATAACTCATCTATAAAGAATCATGCACAAAAACGCATTGATACCATTTCACTTATAAATAAGGAGCGAACATGAAAACCACCTCAGTTGCCCTGTTTCTTGCATTAAGTGCCGGCTATTTAGGCGCCGCTAATGCCGAGTCTCTTAGCAGTAATGCCGCTAAGGCTAACAAAGAAGCCATCAGCACTAATGAAAAACGACTTGAGAGCAATAACACCAGCCGCACGGCTGTGGTAACCAAGAAACAAGACTAGCGTTAACGGTCAGTCGATAGAAAGCCTACTCTATGATGAGTGTTTTGCTGCGCAAAACCGGCCAGCTTAAGCGGCCTCTACATGGCTAATACTTTGTGGTACTTAGCGCTGTGTTCATCACCAATCAAAACTTAGCTGCTGGCGCTCAACGTCGCTCGTATCTTGCGGTTCATGATCTAACTCTACGCTGATGCCCACTAAGCGTACGTTTCGCCCCTGTGCTCGTTGCCACACTTCAACACATAACTGCTCGGCCAATGCTGCATCTAAAAGATGAGTGCGCCGCGACAAGGTAGTTTGAGTAAAATCCGCAAACTTAAGCTTCAGGCATAAACTCTTAATGGCACGATTGTTGAGCCGTGTTACCAACTCGGGCCACAGTTCTGCCAGCACGGATAAGCCTTGTTCGGGCCGCTGAATATCTTCTATTAACGTGGTTTCTACGCCTACCGACTTTCGAATGCGATGGGGCTGCACTTCCCGCTCATCTATGCCCTGCCCCCGTTGCCATAGCAAAGCGCCAAATTTACCGAAGCGCCGTACCAGCTCCGCCTCACCAAAACCCGCTAATTGATGACAATGAGTAAGACCTAAGCTATTTAGCTTTTCCGCCGTTTTAGCACCCACACCGGGGATCTTGGTCAGCGGTAACTGATGCACAAAATCTGCCACCTTAGATGGCGGCAATACAAATAGGCCATCGGGCTTATTTTCGTCAGAGGCAATTTTGGCTAAGAACTTATTGGGTGCCACCCCCGCCGAGGCGGTGAGCTGCAATTCTTGATCAATAGTGGCGCGAATATGCTCGGCAATGCGCGTGGCACTGCCGGCAAACCACGGGCTGTCGGAGACATCCAGATAGGCTTCATCGAGGGATAATGGCTCGACTAGGTCGGTGTAGCGGTGGAATATTTCGCGAAGTTGTACTGATACGGCTTTGTAACTGGCCATATTGCCGGGCACTAACAATAAGTGCGGGCAGCGTTGTAGGGCTTGATGGCTAGACATAGCCGAGTGAATACCAAACTTACGGGCAGGATAATTACAGGTGGTGATCACCCCACGGCGCTCAGGCTTACCGCCCACCGCCATGGGAATATCGCGCCACTCAGGATGAGCACGCATTTCCACTGCTGCATAGAAGCAGTCCATGTCTACATGAATGATTTTACGCATGGCTAACAGGCGGTGAGGAGTGAGGTGTAAAGGGTGAAGAGTAAAACACCACCTCGATTAGCCGGCGGCGTTTTTTGTAGGCGTTTATTTATTGAAAACAAGTCATTGAATCAACTCATTAAACAGCAAGCGGTCGAATAAATTCGACCCTACATACAGAGACATTTATGTTCAGCGCCTGGCGCCGTATGTTTACGCCTCTCGCCTCACCCTTCACGCCTCACAGACCTTAAATAATTCGATTTTCTTCGAGCATCTGGCGCTTGGCTTCTGCTTTGGCCATTTTCTTCTGGCGGCTTTCGCACGGGTCGTCACAATCACAGGCTTTGTCTATGCCCACACTGCCTAAGCCGCCGCAAGAGCCGGCTATGGTCTTGCGTTGCAAAATATAGCCAATGGCCATGGCGAAAAAGACCAAACCAAACGCCGCAAAGGTTATCAGAAAATACAGCATATCAACCTCTTAAGTACTTTTTGAAAGCACTGGTCATATCTACTCGAAAGCCATCGTCCGTTTTGGTCAGCAGATACACAGCAAGCTTATGTTGTTCGGCAAAGGCAAGAGCGCGCTCAGGCCCCATCACCGTTAATGCCGTAGCAAGTCCGTCTGCAATCATACAGGAGGGATGAATTACTGTCACGGATGCCAAGTTATGGGTAATTGGGTGACCGGTGCTGGGATCTATGGTGTGGGATAAGCGCACGCCATCCAGCTCATAATAGTTACGATAATCCCCCGAGGTCGCCACGCTGTTATTACCCGGCAGCACCACTTGCTGCACTAATTCGTCACTGCGAGCATCATCGTTATGAGGTTTTTCCACCGCGATAGCCCAAGGCTTATTATGGCCGTTATGACCGCTTAACCGCACTTCGCCGCCAATTTCGACCAGGTGATTACCTATGCCCTGCTCGCTCAAATACTCAGAGACGGCGTCCACGCCAAAGCCTTTGGCAATTGAGGATAAATCTACGTACAGCTCAGGAATGGCTTTGTATAAATACTGGCCTTCAAGGTCGTAAGCAACGCGCAAGTGCTGCAACCCTGTGTGCATCATAGTGTCGGCTAACTGCTGCTGAGTCGGTACTTGCACCGGTCTTTCATCTGGGCCAAAGCCCCATAAATTAACCAGTGGCCCCAGGGTTACATCGAGTGTTTGCTCGGTTTGCTGGCCTAACTGCAGCGCCGCTGTGACTACTTTGGCGGTATCCGCAGAGACGGCAAAGGGACCTGAGCTTGTCGACTGATTAAAGCGGCTTAGCTCAGAGTCGGCCAAATAGGTCGACATTTGTTGGTTAACCAAGTCTAGCCGCTGGTCGATGCCAGCTTGTAAGTGCTGAGTCTCGTCTTTATCGACGCCCAACACTTTAATGGAATAGTAAGTACCCATGGTATTGCCGGTCAGGTGTTGCTCGGCATTTGCGGTGGGTACTGTGAGTTCGGCCGGCTTGCAGGCGACCAATAAAAAGGCCAGCCCCATTGGGGCCAGCCATTTAGTTACATAAGAGTTCATTTAGATCTCATCATCTTGTGTTTGAACAAGAGAGGTTAAGCAACTGTGCTTCACAGCTGCTTAACCGGCTTTTTAACCGACTGAATTACCGCCAGTTTAGCCACCTGCTTTAACCGCCAAAGTCATCCAACATAATGTTGTCTTCTTCTACGCCCAAGTCTTTGAGCATATTAATCACGGCGGCGTTCATCACCGGTGGTCCACACATGTAATACTCACAATCTTCCGGCGCTTCGTGATCCTTCAGATAGTTGTCATATAACACGTTGTGGATAAAGCCTGTGTAACCGTCCCACTCATCTTCTGGGGTAGAGTCACTTAAGGCTACATGCCACTGGAAGTTATCGTGGTCTGCTGCCAAGCCATCAAAATCTTCTACATAGAACATTTCGCGACGTGAGCGTGCACCGTACCAGAAGCTGATCTTACGCTTAGAATCCAAGCGCTTGAGCTGGTCAAAGATGTGCGAACGCATCGGCGCCATACCGGCACCACCGCCCACAAACACCATTTCTGCATCGGTATCTTTAGCGAAGAACTCACCAAAAGGACCCGAAATAGTCGTAGTGTCACCAGCCTTAAGCGACCAGATGTACGAAGACATAATGCCCGGAGGCGCGTCCCAGTTACGGGGCGGCGGCGTGGCAATACGCACGTTCAACAGGATCATGCCTTCTTCTTCTGGGTAGTTAGCCATCGAGTAAGCGCGGATAGTTTCCTCGTCTACTTTAGACTCCAGTTCGAAGATCTTAAACTTGTCCCAGTCTTCACGGTACTTTTCTGGTACATCAAAATCTTTATACTTAACGTGATGCGGCGGCGCTTCAATTTGAATATAACCACCAGCACGGAAAGGTACACTTTCACCGTTCGGGATTTTCAGCTTCAATTCTTTAATGAAAGTCGCTTTGCTGTCGTTAGACAACACTTCGCAATCCCATTTCTTGATGCCAAACACTTCTTCCGGCAGTTCAATTTTCATATCTTGCTTAACGTTCACCTGGCAAGCTAAGCGCTCGCCGTGGCGTGCTTCGCCTTTAGAGATATGATCAAGCTCTGTGGGCAGTATTTCACCGCCGCCGTCCAAGATGCGTACCCGACACTGACCACAAGTACCGCCGCCGCCACAAGCAGACGAAACGAAGATACCGCTGTTGGCCAAGGCGCCCAGCAATTTACCGCCGGCACCTGTGGTGATCGCCTTATCGGGATCATCGTTGATGCTGATGATCACATCCCCTTCCGCAACCAGCTTGGACTTAGCAAACAGGATAATGCTTACTAGGACCAGCACAATCACGGTGAACATGACCACGCCTAGAATGATTTCCATCGTTTATTCCTTTTCTATCACCGGATTACAGGGATATGCCAGAGAAAGACATGAAGCCAATTGCCATCAGGCCGGCAGAGATAAAGGTAATCCCCAAGCCACGCAGCCCTTCAGGCACATCTGAATACTTCATCTTCTCGCGTATACCGGCTAACAATACAATTGCCAGCATCCAGCCTACACCTGAGCCAAAGCCGTAAACGATGGACTCGGCAAAGTTATAATCGCGCTGTACCATGAACGACACACCACCGAAGATGGCGCAGTTTACTGCGATCAACGGTAAGAAGATGCCCAAGGCGTTATAGAGTGCCGGGAAGAACTTATCTAACAACATTTCCAAGATTTGAACCAGTGCTGCAATAACACCGATAAAGGTAATGAAGTTCAAGAAGCTCAAGTCAATGCCATCAACCAAGGCGCCGTCTTTCAGCACATAGTTGTAGACTAAGTTGTTAACCGGTACTGCTAAGGTCAACACCACGACTACCGCTACGCCCAAACCAAACGAGGTTTTTACCTTTTTCGATACTGCCAAAAAGGTACACATACCGAGGAAGAAGGCCAATGCCATGTTTTCGATGAAAATGGCACGAACAAACAAACTAATAAAATGTTCCATGCTTACTCCTTCGCCTCAACCTGATCGGGACGCATGGTACGCAGTACCCAGATAATGCCGCCGATAATAAAGAAAGCACTCGGGGGTAACAGCATTAAACCGTTCGCCTGGTACCAACCACCATTCTTAACCAACGGCAGGATTTCGATGCCAAACCAAGTACCAGAGCCAAACAGCTCACGAAGGGTGGCAACGATCAGCAAGATCAAGCCATAACCCATGCCGTTACCGATACCGTCATAAAACGACATCAAAGGCGGGCTCTTCATGGCATAAGCTTCGGCACGACCCATCACGATACAGTTGGTAATAATCAAACCAACGAATACCGACAACTGCTTAGAGATGTCATAGGCGTACGCTTTGAGGATCTGATCCACCACGATTACCAAAGAGGCAATAATCGCCATCTGCGCGATAATTCGCACCGAGTTTGGGATCTGATTACGCACCAATGAGATAAACAGGTTTGAAAACGCCGTTACCGCAATGACCGCCAAGGACATCACGAATGCAGTTTGCATTTGTGAGGTGACCGCCAAGGCCGAGCAGATGCCCAGTACCTGAAGCGTAATGGGGTTATTGCCGATAATAGGCCCAAAAAGAACCTTTTTAACTTCTGCTTTATCAGCCATTGTTGAGCTCTCCTTTTTGTACCTTAGTCAGGAAAGGACCAAAGCCCTTGTCGCCTAACCAGAAATCAAAGGTATGCTGCACACCGTTAGAGGTTAAGGTAGCACCAGACAAACCATCAACACTTGAAGGAGTACCGGCAGGTGCACCGCCTTTCACGATTTTAATCGCGGGCTTACCATTTTCGTCATACAGCTTCTTACCCACAAACTGTTCACGCCAGTTAGGGTTTTCCACTTCACCACCCAAACCTGGGGTTTCGCCCTGTTCGTAGTAAGTGATGCCTTTAATGGTATTGCCATCGGGTGCAACGGCAACGAAGGCGTACATGGTGGACCACAGGCCCTGACCATGAATGGGCAGAATAATACTGTCCAAATTACCGTCTTCGTCTTTGGCCAAGTACACAGGCACCAAGTCAGCACGACGACGAATACCACCTGGGTCTTCGCTCGGCACTAGCTTGATACTGGTGTCGTTTTCTTTAGCAGCGGCGCGTTGGTCGTAACCTTCAGCCGACTTATCAGAAAACTCGCCTTTTTCGATGTCCCACAACCGAGCATCTATGAATTTCTCATAGTTTTCAGCCACGTTTTGACGGCCAAAGCCGGCGACTTGAACTATGTTAGTTTGCACGTCCAGCGCTTTGTTAAGCTCTTGGGTAGGCTTGAGCAATACAGCCGCGCCAGATACCACCACAGAGCACACCAAACACAAGACGATAATGACAGTAAATGTTCTGCCAACAGATTCTTTCTTAGCCACGAGCCAGTCTCCGTTTGATATTCGCTTGCACCACCACGTGGTCAAACAAGGGAGCGAACAGGTTGGCGAACAAAATAGCCAGCATCATACCTTCAGGGAAGGCGGGGTTAACCACACGGATCAGCACTACCATCACGCCGATCAATGCGCCGTACCACCATTTACCTTTATTGGTAAAGGAAGCCGATACCGGATCCGTCGCCATAAACATCATACCGAACGCGAAGCCGCCCACCACCAGATGCCAATACCACGGCATGCTGAACATGGCGTTGGTGTCGGAGCCGATCACGTTAAACAGCGCAGACATGGCAATCATGCCGAGCATCACGCCCGCCACTATCCGCCATGAGGCAAAGCCCATATAGACGATGAAACCGCCGCCCAGCAAAATAGCCAGCGTCGACACTTCACCAATCGAACCTTGCATATGACCGATAAAGGCCTGCGTCCAGCTAATCGCGCTGTTGGTGTTCACGTCCATCAAGGCCGAAACACCCCCTGCAGACCACTGACCCAGTGCAGTTGCACCCGAGAAGCCGTCTACGGCAGTCCAGACTGTGTCACCTGAAATTTCTGCCGGATAGGCGAAAAACAGGAAAGCACGGCCGGCTAATGCTGGGTTCAAGAAGTTCTTACCGGTGCCGCCAAAGATTTCTTTGGCAACTACCACACCAAAGGTGATACCTAGGGCTGCTTGCCATAACGGCAAGGTGGCAGGAACAATCAAGGCGAACAGCACAGAAGTTACGAAGAAGCCTTCGTTTACTTCGTGCTTGCGCACACTGGCAAAAATGACTTCCCAAAAACCACCCACCAAGAACACGGTCGCATAAATAGGCAGGAAGTAAGTGGCGCCCAACAGCAACTTGCTGCCCCAGCCTGCGCCTTCACCTAGGGTTGCCCCAAGGGTTTGCGCAAGACTGTAACGCCAGTTGCCATCAATAATGCCGGCCAGATCTGCTGGGCTATGCATGTTCATCAGGGCTGCAATGGTTTGCCCACCTGAGTTATACATACCAAAGAACATGGCTGGGAAGGTAGCTAACCAAACCATGATCATGATGCGCTTCAGATCGATACTGTCGCGCACATGAGAGGAGTTGCGCGTAACCATACCTGGGGTATAGAGCACGGTGGCGACCGCTTCATACAGGGCGTAAAACTTTTCGTATTTTCCACCCGGCTCGAAATGGTGTTCAACCTTTTCCAGAGTGTGTTTTAAGCTCATTACTTAACCCTCTAGCTCAATTGTGGTCAGACACTTGCGCAGCGCGAGTCCATAATCGTATTTGCCTGGACACACATAGGTACAGAGCGCCAGATCTTCTTCATCCAACTCTAAGCAGCCTAAGGTGATGGCACCGTCGGTGTCGTTAGACAATAAATCACGCAGCAACACGGTCGGTAAAATATCCAGCGGCATAATGCGCTCGTAGTTACCGATTGGCACCATGGCTCGCGCTGAACCGTTAGTAGTGGTGGTCAGGTCAAACAGCTTGCCTTTCGTCAGGTGACTCAAGTAAGCACGAGTGACGGAGAACTTGTTGGCACCTGGCGCTAACCAGCCAAACAGTTCTTTTTCACGGCCTTCGGCAATGACTGACACCTGCAGATGGTAACGACCCAAGTAAGCATGAGGACCATTCGCGGCAGTACCGTAGAGCACAGAGCCGGAAATAACGCGGTTTTCACCTTCTTGCAGCTCGCCTGCGGTCAGTGTTTCTAATGAAGCACCGATGCGGGTACGCAACAAGCGAGGCTTTTGCACCACGGGGCCTGCCAAGGCAATCACGCGATCGGTAAACAACTCACCTGTAGTGAACAATTTGCCAACGGCAATCACATCTTGGTAGTTGATAGCCCACACCACTTTGCCCGGTACGATAGGGTCAATATGGTGAATGTGCGTGCCTGGTAAGCCGGCAGGGTGCACACCCGTGAACACATGCTCTTTGATACTAGCGGCTTGTGCTTGGGGTAGATTGCCTTCGCCTTTACAGACGTTAACTTGGCCATCAGTTAAGCGGCTTAATACTAATAGACCATCAGTAAAGGCTTGCGCATTTTCTTTGATGATCAGTTCAGCATTGGCGCTTAATGGATTGGTATCCATGGCGGTCACGAAAATAGAGCTCGGCACTGTGCCCACAGCGGGTACTTTGCTGAACGGGCGAGTACGCAGTGCTGTCCACATACCCGACTCAACGAGCTGTTCGCGAACGGTATCGCGTTCTAATGTGGCGAGTTCTGCTGAAGCATATTTTGAAAACGTAATCTGATCTTCACTGTCATCAACGGCAATCACTACAGATTGCAGTACACGCTTAGCGCCACGGTTAATTTCAACCACGGTGCCGGCGGCGGGAGCTGTGAATTTAACGCCAGGATTCTTCTTATCTTCGAAGATAATCTGACCTTTTTTAACACGATCCTCTACCTTGACGTACATGGTAGGGCGCATGCCCACAAACTCTTCACCCAGCGTTGCAACTCGCTTGATGGCAGGACCATCGTAGATTACTTGCTCTGGTGCCCCGGTAATCGGGAGGTCCAGTCCTTTTTTTATTGTAATCATACTCACTTGCACTACTTGTTAGAGGAAGACAGGTACTTGCCATGTCAGACATGACAACATGCTGATGAGTCGCTACCGGTCTGTCCACTATCATGTCATCAACAGCCTGACCACAGTCCGGTAACATCCAGCCCGAAATTAAGGGCGCATAATGTTAGCATTTTTCACACACTGGCTGCCATGGCAATTACCAACATTTAGTGTCTCTTTGCATAAAGCGTTACGGCTTATACGGCCAAGCGACAAAATCTGATAATTACAAGCGGTGCATGGACTGATGATTGGCTTTTACAAGGTGAGTGGACACTCACTAATGGTAGTACTCGTCAATAGGGCGACGTTGAGCTAGTTCGATACGCCTCCTTGTCCGCGACAAGGCGGGCTCTGAGGAACGGCTTCCCGCGCTTGCCATTCGGCGGGAGTGAGAGTGTGCAATGCCAAGGCATGTACGCCTTCATTCAGCTCATCGGCGAGCAGTTGGTTGAGCATGCGATGGCGAGCCAATAGGCGTTTATCGCTAAACTGCGCGCTGACGACGATCACTTTAAAATGGGTTTCTGAGCCGGGTAGCACGCGGTGCATATAACTTTCATTAATCACTTCTAGGTGCTCAGGCGCTAAGGCCGCTTGCACTTTTTGCTCAATTTGAGCTTGTATCGACATGATTAACTCCCAGATGAGTGTCAACAAGTTAAGACCGTACTGGCCAACGCCGACTTTCAAGTCAGGTGACAAATATTTTCAGGCGCGGGCAGTTATTCTACCAGCCAGCGAAATGTTAAATTGATGCGCGGCGTTGAACAGGCAGCCATTTTCGGTAAAGCGTGCTGCCAATGATGCTGCATTTCGCCTGCCATCACCAGCAAACTACCATGATTTAATAGCAGTTCTCTTGGTGCTGCACTATGACCGTCTGCTTTGGGTCTTAGCTCGGGCCTTAACTCATGCCGTAGTTCGGGCCTTAAGTTATGCCTAAGCTTAAAGCGTCGCGTAGCACCTAAGCTCACCGACGCAACCGTGGGATTGATACCTAGCTCAGGCTCATCGTCTGCATGCCAGCCCATGCTGTCTTGACCGTCACGATACCAATTAAGCAGCACGCCATTAAAGGGCTGCTCGCAAATATCGCTCACCCGCTGGCAGATCTCTCGCACCACAGGATGCCAAGGGACGGGCTTTCGAGTTTTTCCCGAATAGCGATAAGGCAACTCGCTCATCCAACAAGACAGCCTGGGCTCATTAAGCTCACGCCCAAACATGCGCAGCGTATGTTGTTGCCACGAAATTTCGCTTTTTTTGAGCTGGGTAAACCAAGTATCCGCTTCTACAGCAAAGGCATTCGGCCACCATAATAGCCGCCCGTGCGCTAATGGCAACCCAGCAGGCGTGATAGTGTTTACCTCGGTTGCAGGCTCAATATTTTCCCCTTTGGCGGACTCGATGAATAGCGGCATGCTGCTTTTCCTCTGTTAACTGTTAAAATGATTTTTTTCCTTTGGGCCTAATTTGTATGAATCATCATTTTCCCCTCCCTGGGGGTGGCGAGCTGTCGTTACTCCGTTACCCTCGTAAAGCCCAAGACAAGCTTCAAGCCTGGGAAGCGGCGGATGAATATTTGATCAACGAGCTCGCCGCCCTTGAGCTGGATGCCAGCACTCGGGTATTGATTTTAAATGACGGCTTTGGTGCCCTAACCTTGGCACTGCATAACTATCAGCCTTATAGCCTGACCGACTCGCGCATTAGTGAGTTGGCCTGCACCGCAAACGCCCATGACAACCAGTTGCCAGAAACCTGGCAAACCCTGTCTAGCCTGGCGTCTTGGCCCTCAGAAGATGACGCGCCGCAAGTGGTGTTGATTAAATTACCGAAAAACAATGCCATGCTCGAATATCAACTGGCTCAATTGAGCCAAATTGTCAGCCCACAAACCCGCGTCATCGCGGCGGGCAAGGCAAAAGAGGTGCGCAGCTCTACCTTGGCTTTGTTTGAGCGCTATTTAGGCCCCACTAAAACCAGTTTAGCCTGGAAGAAAGCGCGGCTGATATTTTGCACTCCAGATCCTAAACTTAAGGCCGCCGCCCTGCCCCAGCCATTAGCCTGGCCCTTAGATGGCACCGACTTTACCCTGTATAACCACGCCAACGTGTTCGCCCGCAGCAGCTTAGATATTGCCGCGCGCCTGTTCTTAGAGCATCTGCCGAAAGAGCAAAGCGGTCATATTGTCGACTTAGGTTGCGGCAATGGTGTCTTGGGTTTAATGGCATTAGTACAAAACCCACAAGCCGAGGTGACCTTTACCGATGAGTCTTACATGGCCATCGCCAGTGCCCGCCATAATGTGCAGCATAATTTACCTCAAGCACTGACTCGTGCGCATTTTTCGGTCAATAACTGTCTCGATGGCGTGGCTTCCGACAGTATCGATATTATTTTATGTAATCCGCCATTTCACCAGCAGCAGGCCATTACCGACCATATTGCCTGGGAAATGTTTGTGGATGCCAAGCGCGTACTACGCTCCGGCGGCGAGCTATGGGTGGTGGGCAATCGCCATCTTGATTACCATCACAAACTGATCCGGTTATTTGGCAACCAGACTGTGGTGGCATCTAATCCTAAATTCGTTATTCTCAAAGCCATTCAACCTAGTTAAGGACTCATTATGAAAGCGATTAAATGGTTAATGACCGGCGTATTGGCGCTCAGCCTCACGGCCTGTGCCAGCTATTATCCGGTTGCCGTGGATGTGCAGCCCACCGTTGATGCTCAAGGCGGCGTATATCGCGGCCAAGCGGTCAGCTTAAGCAGCCAAGATAAGCGTAAGAATGACTACATCATTCAGATTGAGCAAAATAATAAAGCACCTGTAGTGGTGGGCGCCAGTAACAACATTAAAGTGCAAATGGAGCAAGCCCTCGCCCAAGGTTTTAGCAACCAAGGCGCCTTTATTGAACAAGGCTCTCCAACCCAAATCCAGCTGGAATTGGAAGAAGTATTGGCCCGCGTGATCCGCGGTCACATCAGCTATGACGTGGTGCAGCAGTTGCGCATGAAACTGGTGTTAAAGCGTGATGGTCGCACCATTACTAAGCAGTATCGTCGCAGTGCCCAAGCCGAGTTTCCGGGTCGCTTGCACCCAGAGCTAGATAAAGTGAAAGACGCCGTTAACGAACAATTGAGTTTAATGCTCAAAGACATGCTAAACGATCGTGACGTGCAGCAATTTATTGGAGCTCAATAATGAAATCGGTAATGTTATTTGCTGCCAGCTTGCTGGCAGCTACCTCGGCATGGGCCGGCCCCAAGGTCGAATTAGTCACCAATATGGGCACCATGCAGGTGGAGTTAAACGAAGCGGCCGCTCCGGCCACCGTAGCCAATTTTTTACGCTACGTGGATGATGGCAGCTATGAAGGCAGTATTTTTCACCGCTTGATCCCAGGCTTTATGGTGCAAGGCGGCGGCTTTGATACCAATTATCAGCCGCTCCCAACCTACAGTCCTGTGGTGAATGAGTCGAACAACGGCCTGAAAAACGTCACCGGCAGCATTGCCATGGCGCGCACCCAAGATCCTAATAGTGCGACTCGCCAGTTCTACATCAACTTTAACGATAACCACTCCCTTAATGGCGGCCGCGCCGCCGGTTATACGGTGTTTGGTCAGCTAACCTTGGGCGAAGAAGTGTTAGAGAAGATGGCCAAGGTGCCCACCGGCATGAACTTAACCATGCGGGCCCGCGATGTGCCTAAGCAAGATATCATACTGCAAAGCGTGCGCCGTTTAGACCCAGACGCCGCAGACTCTGGTAGCAAGACCGCTCAGGCTTATGCCACCGCACCTGTTGCAACAGTAGTCAAAAAGTAAACGATGACGCCAATTAACAGCGACACCAAACCCAGCTGGGCTCAGCAACTCGCGCTTTATACCGAGCGGCGCGTGCTGACCTTGTTGGCACTGGGCTTTTCTTCCGGCTTACCGATACTGCTGGTGTTTGGCACGCTGTCATTTTGGTTACGCGAAGCCGGTGTGAGCCGTACTAGCATTGGCTTTTTTAGCTGGGTGGCCTTGGCGTACGGCATAAAAGTGCTGTGGGCGCCCTTGGTGGACCGGTTTCGACTGCCCCTTCTGGCGCGCCTGATGGGCCGCCGACGTAGCTGGATGCTGCTGTCACAGCTTATTATTATGGTCGCATTGGCGGGCATGGCCTATTCAGATCCGCAAACTCAGCTGGTGCAGTTAGCGCTGTTTGCCTTGAGCGTGGCTTTAGCATCGGCAACCCAAGATATTGTGATTGATGCCTATCGCATAGAAGCAGCACCGGTGCGCTTACAAGGCGCACTGGCCGCCGCTTATATGATGGGTTATCGCTTAGGCATGATCATGGCCGGCGCCGGCGCTTTAGCCATGGCCGCATGGGCAGGCTCTGACTTAGGCTATGATCCTCTGGGCTGGCAAACCGCGTATCTGTGCATGGCCGGCTTTATGCTAGTGGGCGTGCTCACCTGCCTGTTATTACATGAGCCAGATGTGGACTTGCGCAACCAAGCCAGCAGCCAAGCTTTGCATCGTGAGCAATTAATTGCGGCGGGCCGTTCACCGCGCGCCGCTAGTGCATTGTCGTTTATGTACAGCGCTTTGGTGGCGCCCTTTCTCGACTTCTTTACCCGCTTTGGTAAGCAAGCGCTAATTATTTTGGCGCTGATTGCCTGCTATCGGATATCCGATGTGGTGATGGGGGTGATGGCTAATCCGTTTTACGTGGACATGGGCTTTAGCAAATCACAAATTGCCACCGTAACTAAAGTGTATGGCGTCATCATGACGCTGGTGGGGGCGGCTTTGGGTGGGGTATTAGTCAGCCGCTTTGGCACTACACGCATTCTGATGTTGGGCGCCGTGTTAGCAGCCACCACTAACTTAATGTTTGCGCTAATGACTCAATTTGGCCCGAATGTGCAGCTGTTAACGGTGATTATCTCGCTGGATAACCTCAGTGCTGGTATTGCCACCGCGGCTTTTATTACTTATTTGTCTAGCCTGACTAATGTGGCGTTTTCTGCCACTCAGTATGCGCTGTTCAGCTCCATTATGATGTTGTTCCCTAAATTTTTGGCCGGTTTTTCCGGTGTGGCCGTGGATGCCTTTGGTTACGCACCCTTCTTTATCGCCACCGCCGTGATTGGCCTGCCGGTGCTGTGGCTGATCTGGCGGGTGGATAAGGCGGTGCCGAGCGCCGAGCACCAAGCGCCCAGCTAATAAAATGCTGAATTGTGAATGTTGAATTTTAAATAAAAAAATACCAGCCAAAAGCTGGTATTTTTTATGACGGGCTAGTTGCATGTTTTGGATTTATCTTTCCCTTTTATCCTTCACTCTTCACGCTCAAAGATTAATCGCGAAAGTTATTAAACTGCAGCGGTTGCTCTTGTTCTGAGCCGCGCAGTAACGCCATGACTTGCTGTAGATCATCACGCTTTTTGCCAGTGATACGTAGCTGCTCACCCTGAATAGACGCCTGCACCTTAATTTTACTGTCCTTGATCTGCTTGACCAGCGTCTTAGCAAGCGCCGTCTCGATACCTTGTTTGAACCCCATTTCCTGAATATGGCGTTTACCTGAGCGCACTATGCTTCCCGGATCCAATACCTTGGTATCTATGCCTCGCTTAATCAAGGCTCCCCGCAGTATGTCTCGCATCTGTTGTAACTGAAACTCAGCGTCAGCACTCAGTTTTACCTTCTCATCTTTCAGCTCAAAGTTGGCTTCAACACCACGAAAGTCAAAACGGGTTTCCAATTCGCGGTTGGCATTCTCGACCGCATTACGTACTTCATTCATCTCTACTTCAGACACAACATCAAAAGACGGCATGCTGGCTCCTTTAAACGGTTTTATTAATCGACAGCGATAAAAAAATACACTGGCAACAATGAAATTTCACAGCTAACGTATATGATTAACTACATACACGCATAATAACAAAATTTAGGGAATAGAGTGATGACGGAATGGACCATTCTTGGAGCCGGGGCTCTAGGCTGTGTTATCGCGGGCCAACTCCACCAAAAAGGTGAACGAGTTGGCTTTATGCTTTCTGAGCGTCATCGGGGTCACTTTCATCCAAATTTGGATTTAATTACACTTAGTGGCCGCCATCAGCTTATTCAAAGCCAACCTCGCTTTCCTGAACACGCACGCAAAGTAGAATGCTTAATGGTGTTCACCAAAGCTTATCATGTGCTCGGCGCCCTTAAAGAGCTGCAGCATTTACCTAAAAGCACCCCGATTATTTTATTTAACAATGGCATGGGCTTAACCGAGCAAGTTAAAGAGTTAATGCCTGATAACCCCTTACTAGTAGGCGTTTGTAGCCACGGCGCCATGAAAGAGCAAGACTGGCTAGTACGCCATACGGGCAAAGGCGAGACTTGGTTAGGCGCCTTAAATGAAGCCGGTAAAGAATGGACCCATTTGCTTAAGCCTTTAGCTGCATCTTTAGGCCATTGTGAATGGAGTGACGATATAGCCTTGCACCAACGCCATAAGCTGGCCGTGAATGCGGTTATCAATCCACTCACCGCTTATAACAATATTAGCAATGGTCAATTAGTTGAGCCCAGATTCCATGATGTGCTGGAGCAACTGACCGACGAAGTTTATCAAGTGATAGCCCGCTTAAACGGCAGTGACGCCGAGTCTAAAGACGCATTTCGTCGCCGCTTGCAGCAAGTGATCGAAGAAACGGCCATTAACTACTCTTCAATGCAGCAAGATTTAGCCAATGGCCGTAAAACTGAAATTGATTACATTACGGGATTTATTCTCAAGCACGCAGACGGCATACCGGTACCGGTAAGCCAGCAGTTGTATGACGAGATCAAACGCCGCGAAGCGTAAGGCCGTAAACGGCAATGTTGAATGGTTAATTTTAATGCTTAATTAATCCTTAACACTGTGCAGTGACCATAAAAAACGCCATCCGATTAAGGATGGCGTTTTTGTTTTCGATGTCTTTATAAGCCGTATAGGGTTAGCAGGGTAGACATCGCAAAGCAAGAACTTTGCTGCATCAGAACCTGCGGCGCAGGTTTTCGCGGCTAAAGCACGCGACTACATTCGTGCAGTATGCTGGGGCATTTTTTCACTTACCGCTTACAGCTTTGTGTTAGGGCTTATACACCTTCACATTATCAAAGCCTTGCTCTTTTAAGTGAATGGCCTGCAAACGGCTCATTACGCCGCGATCACAATATAAGAGATAGGTTTTGCTGGCGTCTAACTCACTAAACTGAGTCGAGAGCTTAAAGAAAGGTATCACCTTTATTTCACGGCCAACCACGCTTAATGGGGCCGCTTCTTCTTCTTCTGGGGGCGAATATCTAAGATCACTTCATTAGGCTCGCCATCACCCACACTGGCGGTAAACTCCACCTCGGGCAGCACTCGTTTATGCTCAAGTTCGCGTATATCTTCCACGAAGGCGGCGTCAATGGCGTTCTCAAGCACACTAAAATCAAAGTTATTTTCAGCCTCGGTTACCCGGCCCAGTTTGGCTTTAATGGTGGGGCTATTAGAAATAACGCCGCAATATTCAGGCATCTTTTCAGCATAAGAGGCAGTACCAATCTGGCGCGCGATATTGATAATATCTTGCTTATCAGAGGCCACTAACGGGCGCATGATCAACATATCGGTGACTCGGTCAATCACATTTAAGTTGGTCACGGTTTGGCTGGATACTTGGCCCATGGCCTCACCGGTAACCAGCGCATTAATGGCCAGCTTTTCTGCCACGACTGCTCCAGCACGCATCATCATGCGCTTGAGGATCACGCCCATATAACCGTTTTCGACTTTTTCTAGGATCTCACCAACCACCCCCTCAAAGGGCACCGAAATAAACTTCACCCGGTGCGAGGAGCCATACTTTTTCCACAGGTAGTAAGTCACCTCGCGCACGCCCGCTTCATGCTCAGGGCCGCCGAGGTTAAAGAAGCAGTAATGCACGCGGCTGCCGCGCTTAATAAATTGATACGAAGACACACCCGAGTCATAACCGCCTGATATCAGGCTAAGCACGCTTTCTTGAGTGGCGATGGGATAACCGCCTAAGCCTGCGTATTGCTGATTGACTAAGTACAAACGCTCGCCTTCCAGCTCAAGATTCACTTGAATGTCTGGATTTTTCAATTTCACACCAGCGGTATTACAGCGCTGGTTTAAGCCGCCGCCCACATAACGCTCTACGTCTAGCGAGCTAAAGACTTGCTGACCGCGACGTTTTGCGCGCACACAAAAGGTTTTGCCTTCCAGCAAGCTACCAAACGCCAGTTCGGCGTGAGTTAAAATCTCATCGAGTGTGGTAACGGTATGCTCTTGTACTTCTAAAAAGGACTGTATGCCGGGCACACACGCCAAAATATCAATCATGGCTTGGCGATGCTCATCAAGCTGACTGCGCACAATCAACTTGTCCCATTCCGAGCGAATTTTGACGTTTTCATCCAGGTGTTTAACCACATTACGAATGTTGCCTTGTAACAATTTGCACATGCGCTGGCGCACCGAACGACTCTTGATGGTGATTTCTGGATGAAGCTTGATAATAAATTTCATAAATTCGACGCGCCTAGCACTGGATAAAAAGACAGATAAAACAACAAAAATAAAGAAGTACATAAAACAAAAGCCCGACATTATACATACTTCTGACGAGATTTTGTGCAAAAAAGTACCAAAGTGGTGATGCGAGACTCGCGGCTTTTGAGAGCGCCAATTTATTCGCCACTGTTTATCCAGCACTATCTGGTGTCGAGCTTGGCGTTATGGTCACTACTCCTCACTCTTTACCCCTCACGCCTTACCGTCTTGTTAACGCGGCGCGGATAAATCCATTGGCGGTGTAAACTTAGGCTTACCTTGAGAAATAGTAATCTCTACGCGGCGATTGCGGCGGCGGTTTTCGCCGGTGTCATTTTCCGCTAAAGGTCGTGTACCCGCCATGCCCATCACCACCATGCGCTCTTCGTTAAAGCCGTCCACTTTCAGCAACTGATCGGCCACCGCCAGCGCACGCTGGGAAGACAATTCCCAGTTAGAGCGAAATAGTTCATTACTGCTGCGAATATCATCCGTGTGACCAGACACTAAAATTTCACCGGGAATATCTTTGATTAAACCGCCAATTTTTCGCACCACAGGCCAAAACTGCGGCTGCAAAAACGCCGATCCTGAAGAAAAAGAAGCATTTTCTTTAATGCGGATCACCACCTGCTGCCCCAGCGCTTCTATTTCAATGGCGTCTTGTTCTATAGATTCACTAAGCTCTGCGGCCAGCTCTTGGGCCAGTACCATAGTTTGTTGATCCACTTGCGGCGAGTCCAGTTGCTCCGAACCATCTTGATTACCGGTTTCACGGCTTTGGCCCGCGGCACTGTCAGACTCACCAGGCTGAAAGTCCAGCTCTGCTTGAGTGGAGTCTGTGGTGTGCTGCATGATCACATCAATGGGGGTGGGCTGGGGTTGGCCGGGGCGAAACTCCAGTGCGATCACCGAAGTCCCCTTAGGGATTTCTGCTACTTCTAACTGGTTTTGCACCCCAAACGCGTACTTCATGCTGCCCGCGACTTGCTTGAACTTCACCACGTCCATTTCAGCAAAGGCGAGCAACAGCACGAAAAAGCTCATCAATATAGTCGCTAAATCCGCAAAGGTCGCCATCCAAGCGGGGGCTCCGGCGGCGGCCTTTTTACACTTTTTGGCCACTATTCCTCCTTCGTCCGCTTATTATCGGCCAAATAGTTTTCTAGCAACCCCTGCAATACACGAGGGTTTTGGCCATCTTGTATGCCTAATACCGCATCTAAAATAAGCGTGCGGTTCAAGCGCTCTTCTTCTGAGCGCAGTTCGAGCTTGTCGGCAATGGGCAGTGCTAGCATGTTGGCCAACATGGCGCCGTATAAGGTAGTGAGCAAAGCAATGGCCATCGCCGGACCAATGGCTTTAGGGTCGTCCATGTTAGCCAACATGGCCACCAAGCCAATCAGGGTGCCAATCATGCCCATGGCCGGTGCCACATCACCCAGCGAGCGAAATATTTTTGCGCCTTGCTCTTGGCGTTCGGCGTTGAGGTCGATGTCTTTTTCCAGTGCTTGTTTCACCACGTTTTGCTCGTGGCCATCCACCAGCATATCCACGGCTTTTTGTAAGAAGGGATTGGTAATCTCTGCCTCTTCCAATGCTAAAAAGCCGCCTTTACGGGCCGAGTCGGCCAGCACTACTACCCGCTCAATCAAGTCTTCTGGTTTTTCTAGCTTAAACAGAAAAGCTTTAGCCGCGACTTTAGCCGCCCCTAGAAACTGCCCCAAATTAAACTTCATCATCACCACGAACAAGGAGCCGACGAACACAATAAAAAACGACGGCACATCCGCATACATGCCTAGGCTGCCCCCTAGGATCATGGCCATGCCCACAAAGGCTAATCCACCGATTAATCCGATAATCGTTGCTAAATCCAAAGCAAGGCCCTCATGGCTGATTAAAAAATAATAAAGTCATAATGTTGACTGAAAAAATAGGTGTCAATCTTACCTTGTTACGCACCGTTTTGTCGCCATTGGTGTTATCGGCAGCTGGGCACCTTATTTAAGCGTTTATCGTGGCTCAACCGACACTTATCTATAATTTTCGCCAAAAGCCGAACGGCAATGGTACTATTGCCCCTTATTTTGCCGTTTAATCACTGAGGATGCCCGTGGCTACTAAAAAACCTGAAAACATGGATTTTGAAAGCGCCCTCGCAGAACTGGAAAGTCTGGTCAATCAGCTAGAAGAAGGTGATCTGAGTTTGGAACAATCGCTAAAATCGTTTGAGCGAGGCGTACAGCTTGTGCGCGCAGGTCAACAGCGTTTGAGCCAAGCCGAGCAGCAAGTACAAATCTTATTGCAGCAAGATACCGAGCAGCTCACCCCTTTTGCTAACCTCCCAGAGGCGCAGTAAGGTGGCAACGAGCCAACTGCAAGAGCAGTATCAAGCGCGCACCGCCGCCGTGCTCAGCCAAGCAATAGCTAAGCTCGGGCCACTCGCGCCTGAGCTTAAAGCCGCCATGGAGTACGGTTTACTGCAAGGCGGTAAGCGCGTGCGCCCTTTGTTGGTGTATGCCAGTGGTGATTTATTAGCTCAAGGCGATGTATTAAGTCAGCCAAGCTCGTTGCCAGAACCCAATCATGCGGCTCTGGATGCGGCGGCGGCGGCCGTGGAATGCATTCATGCTTACTCTTTGATCCATGACGACTTACCGGCCATGGACAATGATGATTTGCGCCGTGGTAAGCCAACCGTACATATTGCCTTTGATGAGGCCACCGCCATTTTAGCCGGTGACGCCCTGCAATCCTTGGCGTTTGAGTTGCTCAGCCAAGCTAATTTGGGCTTAACTGCCGAGCGTCAATTACGCATGGTCCAAGAGCTCGCCGTGGCTGCTGGCTATCATGGCATGTGTGGCGGCCAAGCCCTTGATATACAATATGAAGGCCAAGCCATTAACCGCGCGGCGCTGGAGCAATTGCATCGTCATAAAACCGGCGCCTTGATACGTTGCGCCGTTCGCTTAGGCGCGCTCTGTGTGACAGATATGCAAGAGGCACATTTGAGTGCTCTCAGCGAGTATGCACAGGCCATTGGGCTCGCTTTTCAAGTACAAGACGATATTTTGGATATTACCGCCGACACCGTAACCCTAGGTAAAACTCAAGGTAAAGATGTGCTGCAGCAAAAAAGTACCTATCCTGCCCTATTGGGCCTAGAAGGTGCGCGCAATCTTGCCGAGCAGTTATTGGACCAAGCCTTGGCGTCACTGGCTGATATCCCCTACCCTACTCAAACACTGGAAGCATTCGCTCACTATATCGTGAACCGCGATTTTTAGAGTGAGGACAACAATAAGCTTATGAGTCTGAATATTGCCGATTATCCGCTCTTGGCCTTGGCGAACTTGCCCGATGAGCTACGCAGCCTACCCCAAGACCGACTGCCCGCCTTGTGCGCGGAGTTACGATCTTACCTATTACACTCGGTAAGCAGCAGCAGTGGCCATCTGGCCTCTGGTCTGGGCGTGGTGGAGCTCACCGTCGCCTTGCACTATGTCTATAACACGCCCTTTGATCGTTTGGTGTGGGATGTGGGCCATCAGGCCTACCCCCATAAAATTCTCACCGGACGCCGGGAGCGTTTGCCCAGTATTCGCCAGCTCCAAGGCTTGCATCCGTTTCCGTGGCGCGAAGAAAGTGAGTACGACACCTTAAGTGTCGGCCACTCCAGCACCAGCATTAGTGCCGCCCTCGGCATGGCCATTGCCGCCGATCAAGAACAGCAAGGTCGTAAAGTGGCCGCCATTATTGGCGATGGTGCCATTACCGCTGGTATGGCGTTTGAGGCGCTTAATCACGCGGGTGATATTCATAAAGATATGCTGGTTATTTTAAATGATAACGAGATGTCGATTTCTGAAAACGTCGGCGCGCTCAATAATCATTTAGCGCGCATTATGTCCGGCTCTTTGTACAGCACACTGCGTGAGGGCGGCAAAAAAGCATTGGAAATATTGCCCCCACTTAAAGCGCTGGCCAAGCGCACCGAAGAACACCTCAAAGGCATGGTGATCCCCGGTACCTTATTTGAAGAATTTGGTTTTAATTACGTAGGCCCCATCGACGGTCACGATATTACGACCCTCGTAGAAACGCTGCGCAATATGCGCAAGCTCAAAGGTCCGCAGTTTTTACATATCATGACGCGCAAGGGCAAAGGCTACTTACCCGCCGAACAAGACCCAATTGGTTATCATGGCGTACCTAAGTTTGATCCCGCCCAAGATTTCTTGCCTAAGGCGGTGGCCACCAGCCCCAGCTACTCGAAAATATTCGGTGATTGGCTGTGTGATATGGCAAGCACCTGCCCTAAGCTGATGGCCATTACACCGGCTATGCGTGAAGGCTCAGGCTTGGTGCGTTATTCAAAAGAATACCCTCAGCGTTACTTTGATGTGGCCATTGCCGAACAGCATGCGGTAACACTTGCAGCTGGCATGGCCATCGAGGGCAAAAAACCGGTAGTCGCTATTTACTCGACCTTTTTACAGCGCGGTTACGACCAATTAATTCACGATGTGGCGCTGCAAAACTTAGACGTCTTGTTTGCCATCGACCGCGCCGGCATAGTGGGTGCCGATGGGCCGACCCATCAGGGCGCCTACGATTTAAGCTTTATGCGCACCATTCCAAATATGGTGATCATGACGCCCAGTGATGAAAACGAGTGTCGACAAATGCTCTACACCGGCTACCAACATCTGGGCCCAGCGGCGGTACGTTACCCGCGTGGCACAGGTCCGGGTGTGGATATCCAACAACCAATGACGGCACTTGAGATAGGTAAAGGTCGTATTATTCGCCAAGCCAATCAAGGTAAGAGTGAAGGAAAGAGTGAGAGCAAAGGCATAGCCCTGCTTAACTTTGGCACCTTGCTCGCCGAGGCCGAACTCGCCGCCGAGCAGCTAGACGCCACCTTAGTCGATATGCGCTTTGTGAAGCCGCTCGATGAAACCTTGCTGTTATCGCTGTTGGATAAGCATGACTTGCTGGTCACCATAGAAGAGAACGCCATTATGGGCGGTGCAGGTTCGGCGGTAAATGAATGCCTAATGCGTCATAAGAAATTGGTGCCTGTCTTAAACTTAGGTTTGCCCGATTATTTTATCGAGCAAGGTAGTCAGCAACAAATACTGGCTAAATTAGGCTTAAACGCCGAAGGTATGCTGACCTCAATTAACGAGTACCAAGCCCGCTAGATAATAAAAACCGCCAAGGCGTTACAGTACGCCTTGGCTATGCCAAGCCTGTCTCTCGTAAGATGGGGGTTAAATCTCAAAACCAAAACCGTGCCTCATACTCTTTACCTACAACATTCCACCTACAAAAGACGTGTCTTGTAGCCGCCAATTTATTCGGCGGGCCAGCGTAGCTGGATTGGGGTTTAAATCTCAAAACCAAAACAAAACCGTGGCGAATAAATTGCCACCTACAAAAAATCGTCTCTTGTAGCCCGCAACTTGTTCGCGGGGCCTGCGAAGCAGGATGGTTTTAAGATTTACGCCTGCGGCCTAATGCGAGAACAAGTGTTCGCCTACAACACCCGATGCTTCTTGTAGCTCGCCGCCCATCAGCTAGCTACCTAGCCACTTAACTATTTTGTTACCAGCCACCCTGTTCGCCAAGAACTCAAGATCCAGAAAAATGCCGCTAAATGTGTTAATATGTCGCTAATTTACATAATTCATGTACAGATCCTCACGTTTATTCTCCTCTGCTTGTGACTGCTATTTTTCATTTAGGGAGTTATTATGACTACGCCCGTGCGCGTTCGTTATCAAACCATTGAGATTGGCCATAAAGACATTCACTTGTGTACGCTCCGCGACAATCAACAATTTAGTGACCCTAAAGGCGAAGCCGAAGCATTAGGTATTTGCGATACCTCTTGGCCTTTATTTGGGGTGGTCTGGCCCTCAAGCTTAGTGCTAGCCAACCATATGTTAGATTACGACATTAAAGATAAACGTATCTTAGAGGTAGGGTGTGGCATTGGCTTATCGAGCATAGTGCTTAATCAACGTCATGCGAATATTACTGCTACCGACTACCACCCTAAAGTAGAGTACTTCCTCGATAGAAACACCCTACTTAATAACAATAAAGCCATCAACTTTGAGCGCGTAGACTGGAATGATGAGCAGAGTAAGCTCGGCCATTTTGACTTAATTATTGGCAGCGATTTATTATACGAAGACCAACATGTGCCTTTATTAGCGCGCTTTATTGATCGTCATGCCAGCCCCGACTGTAAGGTGATCTTAGTGGATCCGGGTCGCGGCAGAAGAAATAAAATTAGTAATAAGATGCTTAAATTTGGCTTTAATAGCCGTCACATTAAGCCGTTGCACACCGACTATTTAGAGCAGCCCTTTAAAGGTCATATCATGAAGTTCTCGCGCACTCAGTAAGTGTTTGCTAACGCATAAAAAAGGCGCTGTGTATTTCACCGCGCCTTTTTTTAATCCTAGCCGTTCATTAATTTCAATTAGCTCTAATCAAGCAGGGGTTAGTGAGGCACATCGCTCAATGAAATGCTTAATGCATGAGCAATGCCCGCACCGTAAGCTGCGTCGGCTTTTAAGCAATGGCCAATATGGCGGATCTTAATCTCGCGTGGAGCATCATTAATAGATCGCGCCGTATTATCAAACAATACCTGTTGCTGAGCAGGCGTCATCAAACGAAATAAAGCACCGGGTTGTGAGTAATAATCCGTGTCTTCTCGATGATCCCAATGACCCGCTGCACCTGAGAGCGCCAGCGGCGGCTCACTAAAGTCCGGCTGCTCTTGCCATTCACCATAACTGTTCGGCTCATAAGCCAGTGTGCTGCCGTGATTACCGTCTACGCGCATGGCACCGTCTCTGTGATAGCTGTGCACTGGGCAACGCGGCGCATTTACGGGAATTTGCTGATGGTTCACCCCTAAACGATAACGCTGGGCGTCACCATAAGAGAACAAACGCCCTTGCAGCATTTTATCCGGTGAGAAGCTGATGCCTGGCACTATGTTGGCGGGGTTAAACGCTGCCTGCTCTATTTCGGCAAAATAGTTATCGGGGTTTTTGTTCAGCTCAAATACGCCCACTTCATGCAGCGGGTAATCTTTATGCGGCCACACCTTTGTTAAATCAAAAGGGTGATAAGGCACGCTTTCGGCCTCAAGCTCTGGCATCACTTGTACCAAGAGTGTCCACTTAGGGAAGTCGCCATTCTCTAGGCTGTTATACAAATCAGCTTGATGGCTTTCACGGTCTTTACCAATCAAGGCCTCAGCTTCGGCGTCCGTCAGGTTCTTAATGCCCTGCTCGCATCTAAAGTGAAACTTCACCCAATAACGCTCATTATTATCGTTAATAAAGCTAAAGGTATGACTGCCAAAACCATGCATATGGCGATAACTGGCGGGAATGCCACGGTCACTCATGACGATGGTCACTTGATGGAGTGCTTCGGGCAGCGAGGTCCAAAAGTCCCAGTTATTTTTAGCGCTGCGCAAATTAGTACGCGGATCGCGCTTTACCGCGTGATTAAGATCTGGGAATTTCAGTGGGTCGCGCAGAAAAAATACCGGTGTGTTATTGCCTACTAAGTCCCAGTTACCTTGTTCGGTATAAAACTTTAAGGAGAAACCACGAATATCCCGCTCTGCATCGGCGGCACCGCGCTCACCGGCCACGGTAGAAAAGCGAGCCAACAATGGCGTTTGTTTACCCACTTCTGAGAATATCTTGGCCTTAGTGTATTTGGTAATATCATGGGTGACGGTAAAAGTGCCATAGGCGCCGGAGCCTTTGGCGTGCATACGTCGCTCTGGGATTACCTCCCGATCAAAATGAGCCAGCTTTTCTAAAAACCAGACATCTTGTAATAACTGTGGCCCACGGGGACCCGCCGTCATCACGTTTTGGTTGTCGGCCACGGGGCAGCCAGCGTTAGTGGTTAACTTCTTTTTATCCGTCATGAAACCTTTCCTCGTTAATAAATATGCTATTCGGGGAATATACGGTGATGGATTTCGCTCTTTAAGCACCCATTAGTGGTGTTTGAATACCCAGCTCCACAATTTATAGCCTATGGTAAATCCCAGCCAAAGCACGGCCACCGCGCACAGCACAGTTAATAAGTAGCTTAAGCCTATGGGCAAACCCAAACCCCAAGCAAAGAAAAATGCGCCCCTTGTAAGGCTTCAACAGGCATCTGAATAAGCGGCGCACTGGTACCACCCGCCAACACAGATATAAAGCCCGCCAATCCTAGCAAGGCCATGCAGGCGCCGAATATAACCGCCTTATTCATCTCCTCTCCTCTTACAGGCTCAACTGAGCTTATCTTAAAGCTGCCGTTACCGTGACCCGCTCCATCACAGATTAGTCAAAATGTATGACGCTAATATTGTTTTTCAGGCATAAAAAAACCGCTGCCGAGGCAGCGGTTTTAACTTTAGACCTAAATCTTAAGCGAGTTTATTTCTTGGCTTCAGCCGCTTTACGCTCGGCAACCTGAGCAACAACCTTTTCAGAGATGTTGTTCGGGCAAGCTGCGTAGTGTGAGAACTCCATAGAGAACTGACCACGACCAGAAGTCATAGTACGCAGGTGACCAATGTAGCCAAACATTTCAGACAGAGGTACGTCTGCCTTGATGCGCACACCGGTCACACCAGCAGCTTGATCTTTGATCATGCCGCGACGACGGTTCAAGTCACCAATAACGTCACCTACGTGATCTTCAGGAGTGAACACGTCAACTTTCATCACCGGCTCAAGCAACTGTGGCTTAGCTTTAGCGATAGACTGACGGAACGCGCCTTTAGCAGCGATTTCAAACGCAATGGCTGAGGAGTCAACCGCGTGGAAAGCACCATCGATCAGGTCGAATTCAACGTCCAACACAGGGAAACCAGCGATGGTACCTGTGTTCATCATGCTGCCGAAACCTTTCTCGATTGCAGGCCAGAATTCTTTAGGAACGTTACCGCCCACTACAGAAGACTTAAACACGAAGCCAGTGTTCTGCTCACCAGGACGGATCTTATAGTCAATTTTACCGTACTGACCTGAACCACCAGACTGCTTCTTGTGCGTGTAGCTGTCTTCAACTTCAGCAGTAATGGTTTCGCGGTAAGCAACCTGTGGCTCACCAACAACCAGCTCAACGCCGTAGGTACGCTTCAAGATGTCAACTTTGATGTCCAGGTGCAATTCGCCCATGCCTTTCAGAATGGTTTCGCCTGAATCAATGTCAGTTTCTACGCGGAAAGTAGGATCTTCAGCAATCATTTTACCGATAGCCACACCCATTTTCTCAGAACCGTTCTTATCTTTAGGCGCTACTGCGATAGAGATAACTGGCTCAGGGAACACCATGGCTTCCAGAGTACAAGGGTGCTTAGGATCACACAGAGTGTGACCAGTTTGTACGTTCTTCATGCCTACGATAGCGATGATGTCACCGGCTTGTGCAGAGTCCAGTTCTTTACGCTCATCAGCATGCATTTCAACCATGCGGCCAACACGTTCAGTTTTACCGGTGAAGCTGTTCAGGATGGTGTCACCCTTCTTCAGACGACCGGTGTACAGACGTACGAAGGTCAGGGCACCGAAACGGTCATCCATCACTTTAAAGGCCAACGCTTTCAAAGGCAGACTAGGGTCAACGATAGCGAATTCGCCAGTTTCAACGCCTTCTTCGTCGGTCAACGGCTGTGGATCAACTTCTAATGGGTTAGGCAGGTAATCTACTACTGCGTCCAAAATCAGCTGCATACCTTTGTTTTTAAAGGCAGAACCACAGTAAGTAGGGAACAAGGCCATAGTACGAGTACCCTTACGGATACAACGCTTCAGCTCGTCGATAGAAGGCTCAGTACCTTCCATGTAGGCTTCCATCAAGTCGTCGTCTTGTTCAACGGCGCTTTCTACCAGCATTTCGCGGTATTCTTCAACTTCGTCAACCATGTCGGCTGGCACGTCTTCGACTGTGTAAGCTTCTGGATCACCAGAGTTGTCCCAGATGTAAGCTTTACGAGTCAGCAGGTCTACCACACCCTTAAACTCGTCTTCACGACCAATTGGCAACACCATGATGATTGGGTTTGCAGCCAACACGTCACGAGTCTGCTGTACTACACGCAAGAAGTCAGCACCAACGCGGTCTAACTTGTTTACGAAGATAATACGCGCTACTTCTGAGTCGTTCGCATAACGCCAGTTAGTTTCTGACTGAGGCTCAACACCGCCTGAACCACAGAATACACCGATGCCGCCGTCCAATACTTTCAGTGAACGGTAAACTTCAACGGTGAAGTCAACGTGTCCTGGAGTATCGATAACGTTAAAACGGTGATCTTTCCAGAAGCAACTAACAGCTGCAGACTGGATGGTAATTCCGCGCTCAGCTTCTTGGTCCATGAAGTCAGTGGTGGATTCGCCATCGTGGGTTTCACCCGCTTTGTGAATACGGCCAGTAAGTTTGAGGATACGCTCAGTAGTGGTGGTTTTACCCGCATCAACGTGTGCGAAAATACCAATGTTTCTGTATTTGGATAATTCGGTCATGATTCAACTTTAAATGATGAGTTTAAGAAGTAGACGGAGCATCCAAAATTCACTGACACACCGACACAGTTTTTAGGTCGCATATTATGAATGAAAAGCTAACGGTGCGCAAATGAGAAGACAAGATAACGCACGATTTTTAAGCGATCTCACCACAAATGTATAGGAATCAAAAGGCTATATACCTAGTTGAGTACGCTTTTTGGCGAAAATAGGCCTCTAAATAGAGTGTGTGGAAACATAGCTATCAGCGTCAACAATGCGGGTTATACGGACTAATACTTCCACATGTCCTTGTAGCCCGCAACTTGTTCGCGGGGCCTGCGAAGCAGGATGGTTTTTAGATTTACGCCTGCGGCCTAATGCGCGAAAAAGCCTACGACAAAACAATCCATGTTAGTTCCGCGGCATTACTTATATGCCTAGTTGCGCCGCTAACAGATAGATACCCGCGATCACCAACAGCGACATCAGGCCTAAATAGCTTAAATTCCAACGCATTAAGGCAAACGAGTCCACACCATAGCGGCCTTGAAAGGCCAGATTAATACCCGATAAAGGGCCGGTGGCCGTGCCGAGAGCCCAAGAAGACAGAAACACCAAAGACAGCAAGGTGTGATCCGGGTTGAGTGGCGACCACAAACTCGCGGCCAAAGCGATACAGACAATAGGGTGAATGCCGAGTAAAGCCAGCAGTACGGTACATACATAAGTGACACTGGCGGCCAAGGGCCCAAAGTGGCTGAATGGCAACTGCCAATTGGCGCTAAGCAGCACACTCTCCAAGCCATAGGCCAAGATGCCCGCTGCCAAAAACAGCGCCAGTTCGTTACCCATTTGTGGCAAACGCCCGTTCACTAACTGTTTAATCGCGCTATAAGGCGAACCACGCTTGAGCAGCACTAGGCTGAGACTAAACAGCGGCGCCAGCAGAGTAATGATCGCCAAAATAGACAGATCAGGCAGCAGTTTATGCAGCAGCAGTACCGATATGGCCAGTAACGAGGGCAACAACAAGGCACTCAAGTGCAGCGGATAGCCGACAAAATCTGCGACGGGCGCCTTTGGATAGGTATGATTTGAAGAAGGCTCAGACTCAATAGCTAGCGAGGCATCAGTCTTAGGCTGGCGCGCTAATTGCCAATAAGTCAGCCCCAACGCTAAGCCCGCCAGCGGTATGCTCACCAGCCATAATTGAGTTAATTTCGCGTTAGGTGCCACACTCAAGGCCACCCCCATGGCGGCAAAAAACGGTGACCACAAAGCCGCGGCGCTAAATCCGCGCACCAAGACGATAGACTGCTCACGGCTAAGCCGAACGCGTTGTGCCAAGCGGTCACCGATAATAAACACCGACGATAAGTTAATTACGGCGCCAAATACATGGATGGCCGCCAACGTAGAGGCCAAGGCGCCCCGCCCCTGCGGCAACGGCTTATCTTGCTCATTAGCAGGCCGACTCACCAAACTTAAAAAGCTCACCGCCACTAACATAGATAAAATACTGACGTTACTGCTCAGCAAGCGTGACCATTCAAACTCACCGCCTAAGCCAATACTCACCATTAAGCAGCTCACCCCCACTAACAGCAATAACCCCGCTTGCAGGCGATTACGCGATGACAATCCCGGCCACAATAAGGCCGCGGCCAACCAATAAGCCAACCCCGCCCCACTCACAGCAATGGGCAGCCCCATTAAGTTGGCACTCACCAGCAGCATGCCAAGTAAAATCAACAGCCCCGCCAGCGGGCGGCGAGCAATAAAAAAATAAGCGAGCAAGGGAAGTCCTTAAATACAGCGCCGAGCGCCCGGCGCCCAGCACCAAGCTAAACATGACTAATTCAAGCCAACTGCAGCACGAGCTTAAACAAATACGATTATGTTGTAGAAGCCCGCTTTAGCCGGCTGGTTTTGCGTAGCAAAACATCAAACGCTGACAATAAATCTAAACCCAACAAAATACAGTCTGTCTCAAGCTGGTCGCTTGGAGCTCGGCGCTTAGGTTTTACCCCTTATAAAGCTTGGGATTAAACACATCACGCAGCCAGTCGCCGAGTAGGTTGATGACTAATACCAGCACCACTAAGTACATGCCGGGAAAGGCTGTGATCCACCAAGAGCCGGAGAAGATATAGCTAAAGCCCATGCTGATTAGTGAACCTAACGAGGGTTGATCCACCGGCATGCCTAAGCCTAAAAACGACAGCGCCGCCTCGCTCATAATGGCGTTGGCCACTTGTACGGTAGAGATCACTAAAATGGGCGATAAGCAGTTGGGCAAAATATGGCGAAACATAATGCGTCCCGACTTAAAGCCCATCACCTGTGCCGCCTCTACGTATTCTTTTTTCTTTTCCGCTAATACCGTGGCTCTGATGGTGCGCGCATATTGGGGCCACTCGGCTAGGCCAATAATCACCACCAGCATTAACACCGCGTATTGGCCGTAAAACTCCGCCCCTAATGTCGCTTGAAACACCGCCGACACGATAATCGCCACCATCATGGTGGAAAACGATAATTGCACGTCGGCAAAGCGCATCAATAAATTATCGAGCCGTCCGCCAAAGTAGCCCGCAGACAAGCCAACGATAATGCCAATTAGCAACTGTAGCGCCACCGCACCGAGGCCGATCATCAATGACACTCGTGAGCCGTATAAAATAGTGCTAAAGATATCGCGACCTTGTACATCCGTGCCTAACCAAAAGCGCGCATCTCCCATATCTAACCAAGATGGCGGCAGCTCTGAGTCTAAAATATCAATAGTCGCAAGGTCGTAAGGGTTATGGGGGGCGAGCAGCGGCGAGAAGAAGGCGGCGATTAAGAAGGCCACAAACACCGCGAAACTCACCATGGCCACCTTGTCGCGGCGAAAGTGATAGATAAAATCCGACTGCTTAAAGCGTGCCCAAGGGCCTAAGTTGGCTACTGAGTTCATCTTATTATCCCTTTGCCGCTAGGTTTACGGTGGGGTTGATCAGGCCGTAAATTAAATCCACTAAGGTATTGGTCAACACGAAGATGAAGCCGACAAAAATCACATAAGTGGTGATCAACGGCGTATCCACACGGTTAATGGCATCCAAGAACAATAAGCCTATGCCCGGCCACTGAAACACCGTCTCCGTTAAAATGGTGTAGGCCACCATGGTGCCGATTTGCACCCCGCCCACGGTAATCAAAGGCAGCAAGGTATTTTTAAGGGCGTGCAAAAACCAAATACGATGCTTATTTAGCCCTTTTGACCAGGCAAACTTAACGTATTCAGCACTGAGCTGTTCCAGCATTTCTGAGCGCACTAGGCGAATAAACAGCGGCAACATAATGGATGACAGCGCTATGCTTGGCAGAATAAGATTGCGAAATCCCTGCCAATTAAATAACCCCGACTCCCACCCCAAGGGGCTAGTGAGCACGCCACGCCCATAAGCGGGCAGCCAGCCCAGCTCGATGGAAAACACGTACATCAACAAGATAGCGGTTAAAAATACCGGCACCGAGATACCGATAATACTCACGCTCATGATCAGGCGCGAAAAAAAGGCCCGCGGCTTAATGGCGCAATACACGCCCAGTGGAATACTCAAGCCAATAATCAGCACACTGGCACACAACACCAGCTCCAGCGTGGCCGGCAGCTTTTCGAAGATCACTTCTAGGGTCGGCTGTTTATAGACATACGAGGTGCCAAAATCTCCTTGTAGCGCACTGCCCACGAAACGGCCGTACTTCACTATAAAAGGATCGTTTAAGCCTAAGTCGGTGCGCATTTGGTCACGCACCTCCTCAGAGACCGACTGACCCACTAATTCGCGCAGCGGATCGCCTAAATTATCCTGAATCGAAAACGCCACCAAGCTGATAACAAACATCACCACTATCACTTGGAATAGCCGTTTCAATAAGAAAGTTAACATTATTTATTCCAATAAAAAAAGCGCCCGGCGCCCAGAGCCCAGCACCAAGAAACACAAAGAGCTCCGTCTTCTTTTAGCTGGGCGCCTGGTGCTGGGCGCCGGGCGCTATATTGTTAGTTCCGTGGCGAGAAAGTCTTTAATCTTTGATCACTAAATCACCTAAGTAGGGGAAGTCCATGGCGTTGACGATGGGCTCGGCCATTACATTTTCGCGCGCACCCCAGGCTAGGTCTTGCCAATGCAAAGGCACGAAGGCTGCATCGTCATAGAGGATTTTCTCGGCTTGTTGCAGCATGGTGCCGCGTTTTTCTGGATTAGTTTCCAGATTAGCCGAGTCAATCAGCTCGTCTAACGCAGGGTTTGAATAATGACCGCAGTTATATTGGCCACGACCGGTTTCTTCGTTGCGAGTCATGGTTAAAAATTCAGAGAAGTTAGCTGCATCTTCCGTATCGGACTGCCAGCCAATCATCAGCATATCGGCGTTACACTTATCGAACTCCGGCCAATACTGGGCCACCGGCATGGTTTTTAAGTCCACATCGATATTAATGCGCGCCAGCATAGCTTTTACCGCTTCGGCAATTCTAAAGTCATTCACGTAACGGTTATTGGGCGCGATCATGGTGATCTTAAAGCCGTCTTTATAGCCGGCGTCCGCCATTAACTGCTTGGCTTTTTCCACATCATAACGAGGCTTTAAATCTGGGTTATGCCCCAAATACGCGGCCGGTGTTTGTTGTGATGCAGTAGTGCCAAAGCCGCGCATAATGCGCTGTACTATGCCGTCTTGATTAATGGCGTAGTTCACCGCTTGACGCACCCGCACATCCTTAAAGGGCGCAAAGCGTTCTTGGTTCATCTGCATACTAATAATGCGCGTGCCCGATTGGGTAATTAATTTTACCCCTGAGGCAGACTTCACGCGGTTATGGTCGTTCGGTGACACCGGCTTAATAAAGTCCACGTCACCGGCTAACAGCGCTGCTACTCGTGTGGCATCTTCTTTAATCGGCACTAAGGTCAGCTGTTGCACGTTGCCGGGCGATTTTTTATCCCAGTAATCGGCATTACGCTCATATTCCACTTTCACGCCTTGTTGGCGCGATTTAAGCGTAAAGGGCCCAGTGCCTGAGGTGTGAGTCGAGGCAAACGAGCTGCCATGCTTCACGATCTCTGCCTTATCTTGGCCGTCTTCGCCTTTGCCACTGTAAAACTTAGAGTCCATAGGCAGCAAAAAGGTCATGGTATTCAGCACTAACGGGTAAGGCCCGCGGGTGACAATGTCGACCGTGTGTTCGTCCACTTTGCTGGCGGCACTAAAGGAGTCAAAAATGGCTTTAAAGTCTGCCGAGGCTTTTAAGCGCTCAAAGGTCCACACCACATCGTCGGCGGTAAAGTCATTGCCGCTGTGAAACTTCACCCCTTTGCGCAAATAAAAGCGCACGGTGTTTTCATCGCGACGTTCCCACTTTTCGGCCAAGCGCGGCTCAGTGTCAAAGTCTTTGGTCCAACGCACTAAGGGATCAAACAACAAGTGCGACATTTCCATGGTGGCGCCGGAGAGTTGCTCGTGCGGGTCCATCGAAATCGGGTCAGCATCATAGGCAATGGTGATATCTGCCGCTTGCACACTGAATGCCAATCCTGCGGCGATCATGGCCGCCGTTACCTTATTGAGTCCATTTTTCATGAAACACTCCGTTCATGTAACATTCAATTAAGCCTTTGCTTTAATAGTTAAGGCCATTGAGATTTAGGGTTGACCAGGGCTAATAGCGGAAATATCTAAGCCTGCTCGTGACATGCCTTTAAATTCCGGCATCAAGCCTATTAGCGAGCGACTATAAGGGTCACTGGCATGGGTAAAAAGTTGTTCCGTTTCGGCCACTTCTAACAAACGGCCCTTTTGCATCACGCCTATACGATCACACATTTGACGGATCACCGGCAAGTCATGACTAATAAACAGCAAGGTTAACTTGAGTTCGTCTTGTAAGTCTTTCAATAGATTTAAAATTTGCGCCTGCACCGACACATCTAGCGCCGAAGTAGGCTCATCGCAAATCAGTAATCTTGGTCGTGTCGCCAAAGCACGCGCAATAGAGATCCGCTGGCGTTGCCCGCCAGAAAATTCATGAGGAAATTTAACGCCAGCTGCGCGCTCTAAGCCCACATAATCCAGTAAGTCGCGCACTATGCTGCGCACTTGGGCTTCATTATCAGCCAGTTTATGAAAGCGGATCGGCTCAGCTATAATATCCGCCACTCGCATCCGTGGGTTTAACGACGAATACGGGTTTTGAAACACCATCTGCATTTGCCGACGCAAGGGCCGACGCGCCTTTTCGCTCTTAATGGCCGTAAGATCTATGCCTTCAAACCAAATCTTGCCGCTATCTGGCGGATATAAGCCGGTAATGGCGCGCGCTATGGTCGACTTGCCCGAACCTGACTCGCCCACTAAGCCAAAGGTTTCGCCTTCATAAATTTCAAAGCTCACATCATTGACCGCCTGCACATATTGGCGGCCCGACTCAAACAAAGAGTTTTTGGTGATAAAGCGCAGTTTGCACTGCTCTACGCGCAACAAAGGGCCGGTAAAGGCGCGCTGATCTTGGCTTTGGCCCAGCCAGTGGGTTTTTAAGTCTAAGTGCGCTTTTTCGGTGGCTTGTTCAATGTAGGACACCAAGGGAAACCGATGCAGCTTTACATCCGAGCGCGGCACCGCAGAAATCAAACTCTTAGTGTAATCATGAGCCGGGGTCTGCAGTACTTTGTCGGTAGGGCCAATCTCCATCAGCCGACCTTGATACATGACCGCCACTCTATCAGTCACGTTCGACACCACTCCCATATCATGGGTCACCAGCATGCAGCCCACATTGCGCTCTTTGCACAAGGTGCGGATCAGCGTCAAAATTTGGTCTTGAATCGATACATCCAGCGCCGTGGTGGGCTCGTCGGCAATGATCAATTCCGGATCGCAAGAGAGCGCAATGGCGATCACCACCCGTTGGCGCATACCACCGGAAAATTGATGGGGATACTGCTTAATGCGCAGCTCAGGTTGCGGGATGCCCACCGCATCCAATAACGAAATGGACTTTTTCAGCGCTGCGGCGCGGGTGGTTTTAGTATTGGCAAGCAGGGTTTCCACCATTTGCGCCTCTACCGTGAATAGCGGATTAAGCGAGGTCATGGGATCTTGAAAGATAAACCCAATGCGCTGGCCCCGAATGCCGCGCATCTGCCGTGAGGTGAGTCCAGAAATACGCTCTTTATCGAGATAGACCTCGCCACTGGCAATGCGCCCAGGCGGGCTTAGCAAGTCAATAATGGCGTTGCCGATGGTGGACTTACCCGCCCCAGACTCCCCCACTACCCCAAGAATTTCGCCGCGCTCAATATGAAAAGACAGGTCGTCAATTGCCGCCATCACGCCATGGCGAGAGGGATATTCAATTCTTAGGTGTTTCACTTCTAACAGCGACATGGCTATCCTCAGAGTCTGCTTCTCGCGCCTACTTTTAGCCGCTGGCATCTAGTGGCTAAAAGTAGGCGAAGTCATCATAGAGTAAGTGCGCCTATCTTGTTGCTTTGCTTACGAAAACTCAACGTTAAAAACAGGGGAGTGTGAGGCGAGAGGTGTGAAGATAGAGGTAAAGAACGAGAAAAACGCCATGCGCCGCACACTTAAATCAAAAACGGTGTTGCTCTTTAACTTATGGTGTACGGCGTATAGCGTAAGGCTGCGCCTTAAAAATACTTGGCCAGCAGTTGCAAACAACCCAAGGCAAATAAACCGGCGATCACGTCATCGAGCATAATACCAAAGCCGCCGTGTATGCGTCGGTCAAACCAGCGAATAGGCCAAGGTTTGAGAATATCGAAAAACCGAAACAGCACGAAGCCTATCAGTATCCACACCGCTCCTGCAGGTGCCGCAAACATGGTAATACCAAAGCCGATCACTTCATCCCACACAATGGCGCCATGATCTGGCTGGCCGATAGCCTCGGTGGCCGCATTACAAATCCAAATACCGGCAATAAAACCCACCACCAAAATGGCGATATACCACGGCGCCGCCAACCCTTGTATCAACAGATACAAAGGAATAGCGGCAATGGTACCCATGGTGCCAGGCATAATCGGACTTAAGCCACTGCCAAAACCCAGTGCCAAAAAGTGCAACGGATTCGACAGTTTTAACTTAGCGAGCTCTGGTTTTCTCATTCTGGCTTTCTCATTGAAGTATTCCTTACATGAATGTGAAGGGCGAAGAGTAAGGGGGAAAACCAGCGCCGAGCGCCCGGCGCCAAGCACCCAGCTTAACAAAGAGCCAAAGATTTTCTCGCCACGGAAGAACACGGAATTCGCAGAAAAATTAAGCTGATATAAGATCGAAAAAGACCTGAGACTTTATTGGTAAAAGCCATAGCTTGAAATCTATCAATAAAAAACTTTCAGATTTGTTCTCTATTTTTCCGTGTCCTTCCGTGGATTCCGTTGCGAGAAAGGGTTAGATCTTAGCAGTAGCTTGGCGCCGGGCGCTTGGTGCTCGGCGCTACCCCTCTTTCACACCTTACGAAAGTGATCCCAGCTTTGATTTACGATTTGGTAGGGCTTGCCTTCGTGCACCAGCTCTACGTTTGGCTCACCAGAAAACATGCGACCTATGCGGGTAAACTTAACGCCGCAGTGGCTCAATGCCGTTTCTAACTGACCACGGTGCAGTTCAGATACCGTAAAGCATAACTCGTAATCATCGCCCCCCGTCAGTGCCAGCTCCCAACCTTGCTCTTGACTGATAGAGGCTTGCATGGCGTCACTGAGCGGTAATTGGTCCACTTCTATTTGCGCGCGCAAACCTGATGCGCGGCAAATATGTGCCAAATCCCCCGCTAAACCATCGGATAAGTCCAGCGCACTGGTCGCAATATCGCGCAGTGCTTGGCCCACTAAAATTCGCGGGTGCGGGTACTCAAATTTATTACGCACAAATTCTTGATGTGCTTTGGGCACTTGAATATTGCCCAGTGCCTGCTGTAAACCCAGCGCCGCATCACCTAAAGTTCCGGTCACATAGATACCATCGCCCACTTGAGCACCCGAGCGCAGTAAGCCTTTACCCAGCGGCAGTGTGCCGTGTACGGTCACGGTAATCGACAACGGACCTTTGGTGGTGTCGCCGCCCACTAGCGCCACGTTGTAATATTCGGACAGTTCAAAAAAGCCGGCGCAAAATTGCTTGATCCAAACCTCGTCAACTTCCGGCAAGGTTATCGCCAGCGACACCCAGCAAGGGTCGGCACCCATGGCGGCTAAGTCTGATAAATTTACCGCTAAGGCTTTGTGGCCGAGCGCGGTGGGATCCATGTCGGCAAAAAAATGCACGCCACTGACTAGCGTATCCGTGCTCACCGCCAATAGTGTATTAGCGGGCACTTGTAAGAGCGCACAATCGTCGCCGGGGCCCATGATCACATCTTTACGATGGCTGGCTTTGGTGAAGTAATGCTTAATAATATCGAATTCATTCATAGAAAATGAAAAGCCAGCGAGTGGCTGGCTTTTTTCCCGTGCTTATTGTTATTTTTTTAACTGCTTGATGACTTTATCAAGCACGCCGTTCACGAAACGATGGCTTTCTTCGGCGGCAAACGCCTTGGCCAGCTCAATGGCTTCGTTGATGACTACCCGATAAGGCACATCTTCACGTCGTGTTAGCTCGTAAGTGGCTAAGCGCAATACCGCTTTATCGACCATGTCCAAGTCCGCCAGGGGGCGTGAAAGATAAGGTGAATAAACCGCATCCAGCTCTTTGGTGTGCACAGAAACGCCAAACAGCAGGTCACGGAAATAATCCATGTCCACCCCTTTGATGTCCTGTTCCAGCGCAAACTGCTGGGCAATATCGGCCACGTTATCCTTGGTCATTTGCCATTGGTAAATGCCTTGGATAGCGAGACGGCGGGCCTTACGGCGTTCAGACGGTTTCAATGCAGTACTCCTATTAGTCCAGCTGTTGCAGGACGTTAATCATTTCAAGTGCGCTGAGGGCGGCCTCTGCGCCCTTGTTGCCCGCCTTGGTACCAGCGCGCTCTATGGCTTGTTCAATATTTTCGGTGGTCAGCACGCCAAAGGCGATGGGCACTTCAAAGTCCATCATCACATTGGCCATGCTGGCGCTGTTTTGATTAGCGACCAAATCGAAGTGGTAAGTGCCACCACGGATCACGCAACCCAGCGCCACTATGGCGTCGTAGTTGCCAGTTTTGGCCAACTTTTTACACACCAAAGGCATTTCAATCGCACCCGGTACTTTTACCAGGGTGATATTCTCATCTTTTACTTGGCCTTGACGTATTAATACATCAAGCGCGCCATTGACTAAGCTGTCGTTAATAAAGTTATTAAAGCGCGCGACCACGATCGCCACCTTGGCTTTAGGAGCGGCCATTAGCCCTTCGATTACCTTCATGGAAACCTCTGCTCTGACAAAAGTGCGCACATTCTAGCACAACCTGAGGGTGACAAAAGTCATTAGATGATTGCTATCAAACATCTGTTGTTTAGAGACATAATTACTAATGGCGCGCTTCGGGCTCTTCCTCAGTAAATTCCTCTTCACCAAAGAGATCTTGCAACTGGCACAGCACCGTATCTCCGGGCATGCTGATCTCAGCTTTTTCAAGGGTATGCTTAATAGTTCTGATCACCTGTGCGTGCACTTGCGTCACATCCGCCTTGTGGCTGCGCGTCCACCAACGCACCCGAATCGTCACCCAACTGGCCGCCAGATCCCACGGCAGCGCCTCGGCTGCGGGAGCTTGCTCTACCTCGGCCACTTGTGACACCGCCGCTATCAATAAGGCACAGGCTTTATCCAAGTCATCTTCATAGCCAATACCCACGTCGTATTGGCTGCGTCTAAACTCATGGGCGGTGATCACCCGCACCGCCTGCGTATAGATATCACTATTGGGGATCACGATGCGTTGGCCATCGTAGGTTTTAATAATGGTGGCGCGGGTTTCAATGCGTTGCACCGTGCCCTCTTGGCCGTTCACTTCTATTTGGTCGTTAATATCAAAGGGCTGGCGCAATAAAATCAACAAGCCTGCCAGCCAGTTTTGTAAAATATCTTTAAAGGCAAAACCAATGGCCACCGAGCTGACCCCTAAGCCGGCTATTAAATCACCGGGTTTGAGGCTGGGAATAACAATGGTGGCCGCCAATAAAAAACCCATTAAAAAAATAAGCCACTTTACAAAACCACCCAGCACGTCACCTAGGTTATCGCGCCCCCGGGTGTGGGTTTGGCGTAAAATAACGCGCCGCACCAACAGACCAATGCCATAAAAAATCAACAGTAAAACCAAGGCCACCAACAGATTGGGCAACAAGCGAATACTGCCATCTACCCAAGAATCGATCCGCTCTAAGGCCACGCCAAAGTCTAAATCAACCTCTTGCGCGACATCTTGCTTTGAGCTGGCCTCATTGGCGGTGCTCGATGCGGTGTCTTCTGCCATTTATGCCTCCTGTGCGATTTGTCTATCGCTGCTAATCTAGTCCTGTTAAGCGCTTGCTGCTCAGCCAATGGCTTCAACCTTGTCCTTAACTGCACTTATCTTAATAGCGTAGTTACAAAAGCGAGCTTCGGCGTCGCTATCTTTACTCAGCACGGCTCGCTCAGTCATGCCCGCGCGCACTGTCTAAGCCCGTAAAAAATACCCAGTGTGTGAAATAACAGAAAGTAAGGCTGGAGCACGATAAAACCCACGCTCCTGCTGTAGAATGGCGTCACTCCTGATGGATAGTAACGGTGCCCTGCTACTTTAGTAGCAGAACACTTTGTTGACGGTAGGATTTATGTTAACAAGAGTGTTGTTATTAATGTGTGCTTTTTAAAACAGCAGATGAAGGTGAAGTATGCAGCCAGAACGGCGTGGTGATTTATTGATTTTAGCGGCTACCCTGTTGGCGTCTGCTGGCTGGCTGTTTTCAAAAGAGGCAATCATCGGCTTGCCACCGGCGGGGTTCGTGGGTTGGCGCTTTTTGCTGGCAGCCCTACTGCTACTGCCCTTTTGCTATCGCAAATTAGTCAACACCTCTCCTGAGCTATTACTCAAAGCCGCCGCTATTGGCTTGGTGATGACCTTAAATCTTATCTTCTGGATCCAAGCTATTTCTCACAGTGAAGGCATAGGTGAAGGCGCCTTTATTATGAGCTTGGCCATGCTGATGGTGCCGCCCTTTGCTTGGCTGCTCTTTAAAGAGCGGCCCTTGCGCCAATTTTGGATAGCCTTGCCTATCGCCTTAGTGGGCTTATTTTTACTGACCATGGAAAACGGCCTTAGCTTATCGCTCAGTCAGCTGTTGTTCTTACTCGCCTCACTGTCGCTGGCGTTGTATTTTAACTTAAACAGCCGCTTTGCTCGGCGCATCGACCCTATGGCGCTCACCTGTATTCAACTGGCCGTGACCGGTGTGATGCACTTATTGTATTCCGCCAGCTTTGAACAATGGCCCAGCAGCATAGCGCCCATTACTTGGGTCTGGTTTAGCGCCAGTGTCTTGCTCGCCACCTCTTTTCGATTTGTGCTACAAAGCATGGGTCAAAAATACAGCCCCATCGCCAATGCGGCTTTGATCATGATGTTGGAGCCAATTTGGACGGTGTTGATCAGCGTGTTTTGGTATCAAGAGCCGATGCCGTTACCGAAAATTTTAGGCTGCACGCTCATTTTATTGGCACTGCTCAGCTATCGCAGCCGCAACCTCCTTGCTTGGTATCGCAGCCGTAAAGCAGGTTTAACGAGATTTTGACGAGATAGCCTTTAAGTCACGGGTTTTATTGCGCGCTGGGCATAAACAACTCTTTCACCTTAAATAACCCGACCACCAGCAAACCCGCAGCTAGGCCGATCACCATATGCAGCAATAACGGGGTTAGCCAAGCTAACACATTCCCGATGGCCGGCAACCCGTGGGTAAGCGCAGCAGCAGCGGCTACCCAATGCTCCAACCAAGCAAGGCCGTGCACTAAAATACCGCCCCCCACCAAAAACATGGCAATGGTGCCTACTATCGACAAACCACGCATTAAATAAGGGCAAGCGGCCAGTATGGCTAGCCCTGGCTTTTCCCACGCCCCGCCTTTTTTGGTGAGATACAAGCCCAAATCGTCAAGCTTAACGATGCCGGCCACCAAGCCATACACACTTATGGTCATGCCCAGTGCAATACCGGCCAATACCATCACCTGCTGCATAAAAGGCGCATCTGACACTATGCCTAAGGTGATCACAATAATTTCTGCTGACAACACAAAATCGGTACGAATCGCGCCTTTTATTTTACCCAGCTCATAAGTCTGCACATCCATATTAGGATCTAGCTTGGCGTCTGGATGTCGTACTTCTGGAGAGTGAGGTGCTTTTGAAGAGTGCGATACGGCTAAAGAGGGTGCTGCTACCAAGCGCTCAGTGCTAGCGAGGGGCTCACTTTGAACAGCGCTAGCGGAAGAGGTAGATAGTGCCTTTTTATGAAGATAAGAATGCACCAGCTTTTCGGCGCCTTCGTAACATAAATAGATGCCGCCCAACATTAACAGCGGCACTATGGCCCAAGGGATAAAGGCGCTAATCGCCAAGGCCGACGGCACTAAAATGACTTTATTAAGCATGGATCCTTTGGCCACCGCCCACACTACCGGCAACTCCCGATCCGCCCTCACCCCTGACACTTGCTCAGCATTCAGCGCTAAATCATCTCCTAATACGCTGGCCGCTTTTCTGGCTGCCATCTTGGTCATGAGCGAAACGTCATCCAGTAAACTGGCAATATCATCAAGCAACATCAATAAGCTAACGCCGGCCATAGGGAGTTCCTTATGCTGGGTTTAGGACTTAACTTAAGGCCTAAACTAAGCCTTAATGCCTAAACTTTACGTGCTAATGGCTGCCCTTGATAGTGGATCCCGGCCCAGCCCTGTTTAATGAAGTTACGGATATTTTGGTGCCCTTGTCCAGTCGGATCTGCCAATACACCCCGATAATGTTCGCCAAAAGCCGCCACCGCTTGCTCTGCACTTAGCTGATGTAATTGGCCAAAGGCAAAAATCTTGCAGGAGCCATTATTTTCTCCCGCTGCATTTTCTAACTCACCATTAGTAAAGGCGGTGGGCGTAAAGTTATAAGCGCCGTCAATCACCGCTAGCGTATCGGCAAAGCTCAGTTGTTCTGGCTGGTTTTGTAGCGCGTCGAGCAAGTCTTGTTCAGTCATGGGATTCCTTGTTGTTAAGTAATGTGAAGTGTGAGGGGAAAACAGCGCCGATACCGGATCAAGCCCGGCATGACAGCCCGGCGCCAAGCTCCCAGCTTAACAAGGAGCGATAAAGATTAGGGATCTTTGCCACGGAATACACGGAAGAACACGGAAAAATTAAGATGAGATAAGATCGAAAAGTGCCTAAGGGCTTATTTATGGTAAGGACTCTCCTCGTCTAGGCTCTGGTGTCTGTCCTTTACCATTAAGATCCCTTTCAGACCTGATCTTTATTGTTCAGTGCTTCTCATAAATAAAGAGCTGCGGCTTCCGTTGCAGATAAGGTTTTAGTCACTAAGATCTGCAGCAAGATCCTGACTTTCGTCAGGATGACGGCATCAAGCTAAACACCGCTTTTTGTTTGGCTCGCCCCTTCACTTTTTACTCTTCACCGCTTTTAAGCCCTAAACACTGGCTGAAGAAACGGCTGATATCGGTAATTTCGGCACCGCACACGCTGTGCTCCATATTGTAATTATGGAACTGTGGCGTATAGCCCCACAATTTAAGCTGCTGACACGCACGGGTGCCCAGTAATTCTGGCACCACCGCATCGCGGGTGCCGTGTAATACCTGAATCGGCAAGGCCGCATTTGCCGCATGGCGTTCTAAACTGTCGGCGGTGGCCAAATAGGTCGACATAGCGACTAAGCCGCCTAAGGGTTTATCAAAGCTTAATGCTGCCTCATAGGCCACGGCCCCCCCTTGAGAAAAGCCCGCTAAAATAATGCGGCGGCTGTCGATACCCAAGGCTATTTGCTGCTCAATAAGTGCTTGAATGGCGCGGGCAGACACGCGTAATTGACGCTCATCCACTTCACGCTCTATGTTCATGGCCATAATGTCATACCAAGCAGGCATGCGATGACCACCGTTTACCGTTACTGCTATTTGCGGCGCATGAGGGAAGATGAAACGAATCGCGCTGTTCGCTGGCAAGCCCAGCTCCGGCACTATTGGCTCAAAGTCATGGCCGTTGGCACCCAGACCATGTAACCAGATAACGCAGGCATCGGGATCGGCTGCGGTGTCTTTGATAATGGCATTCAGTGTCATTTATGCGGTGTCCTTTTGATAATTATTAGCTTATTTGGCCCATTGCCATTGATCTCGGCCATTCTGCTTCGCTGAAATCAAGGCGCCGTCGGCACGATTGATAGTGACATCCATGGCTTCATTGGCATGATATTGCGTGATACCGGCACTAATACTTAACGAGACCGTTTTATCATCCCGCAACTGCAGTGAACGTATGGCCTGCATCACCCTTTCTACCGTATGAATGGCTTGTTCTGAGCGCGTCTCTGGCAACAGTAACATAAATTCTTCCCCGCCCCAGCGTGCGCAAAGATCTACCTCACGCAATTGCTGCTCAATGGCCTTAGCCATCATGCATAAGGCTTTATCACCCACATCATGACCAAACACATCGTTAATGCGCTTAAAATGATCCACATCTAGCATCACCACGCTCAAAGGTTGCAGGTGTCGCCGACTGCGCTCTATTTCTTCATGCAACCGCGACATCAATAAACGACGATTCGCCAATCCCGTTAACGGGTCGTGTAAGGCCACTTCTTTGAGCTCTTCATTAAGCTCCAATAAATTCTGTTGATAACGATCGGAGATGCGGGTGATTTTTTCTAAACGACGGAGCTGTTTATCATATTGGTGGAGTAGTTCATGAGTTTGCGTTCGAGCTAAATCATCACTGCAGTCAGAAATGCGTAGCAAACGCTCCAAGCGCTGCTGGTGCGCTTGCTCTCGCTTTCTTAATAACTTGAGCGCCGGCAGTAAAGGATTATCTTGATGTTCTGGCGCTTGCAGTAAGCGGTCCAGTTCGGTATCCGTTAATGAGTTAGTCATGAGGCTCAATATCAAAAGGGAAGGTACAGTCTTCTTTGAATTCTTCGGCCAATTCAACCACGCGCTCGTTGGCCGGATCATAATACCAACGCACACTCACTTGGCGATCTGTCACGAATGCAGCCTCTAACATATCAAAGATATCCATCATGGCTTTCACGCTACTGGTATTCATGTAGATCAGATGCAGGTCTAGGCGCAGCGGTAAGGGAGATTGTTTGAGGAAGTCTTCAACCCAGGTAATAATCTCCGCAAAAAATTCAAATGAATTTTCTGGATAAGAGTCGCCCTGCATGCTCATCACGCCGCTATTCGTATCACACACTATGGTAGGCGTAGACTGGCTACCTGTAATATTGAGTGAGGCTAAATCCTGTTTTATGTTTGTATTCATATTACCGCCAACACACTGAAGAAACCGCGCCCGTCACCCATTTCGACTAATTTGGTGATGATAGGCTGTGATGATTTACGGGCTACATCCAATAGCCCCAAGCCGGCTCCACTGTGACTATTCTCGGCACGGGGCTGGCGCAATTGTGTTTTATAGGCTTGCTTTAGCTCGGCTTTATCCATCTCAGCCAACCGCTCAACATCACGACAGACCGCTTGACCGTCAGCCAGCTCAACTTGGTTACCGGCCAATACTTGATAATGACCGTCCACGGTTCTGGCTACCACTACCGTTGCTGAGCCTTCCAGCTCGCTATAGCCCTTGTGCGTGGCATAGTGACGAATGTTTTGTGTGAGTTCGATATAGACTCCAAACACGTCCATGGCGGCACTGGGCAGCGCATTATCTTCACGTAGATAGTTTTTTAACGCTTTCCCTATTTCTTCGATCAAACCTCGAGAAATAGGTCCATTGAAACACAGTAAGATCTGATTCTTATTAAACTGCTCTCTAATAGACAATAGATCTATTGATGACATTGCAAAATCCCTATGCAGACAAATCAACTTTAAACGCGAGTAGAGTGATATCGTCTCGCTGTGGATAGCTTCCTTTATAGTCATCTAATGCCTGCTTAAGCCCCTGTGCCTGTTTGGGTAACGGTAGCGCGGCATGAGTTCTTAATAACTCACAAAAATGACTACTTCCTAAACCAAATCCTTTTTCTCCCCCCGCCTGATCCAAGTAGCCGTCGGTGGCTAAATAATAGGTGCGCTGCGGCTGCAGGGGTAAATAGGTATCGATAAACTCTGCGGCGCGTCGGTCGAGCAAGGTACGACGACTGCCTTTAATTTCATCTATGTGTTCACCATCACTGTGATAGAGCGACATTTTGGCGCCAGCAAATACTAATTTCTCTTGATCCGGTAACACACAAGCCAAGCCCACATCCATATTGGTAGCCAACCCTCGAGGCAGCTCACAATCTTGCAGCATACCGCGCAGTATTTTATCTGCCGACTGTAAAATAGCCGCAGGCGACGTAATACCGCACTCATTAATGGCATGATCCAGAGCTGCACGTGCCAGCATGGTCATTAACGCCCCCGCTACGCCATGCCCGGCACAGTCCACCACTCCCACTAAAAAGCGCCCTTGCTCTGCGGGATGAAACAGATAAAAGTCCCCGCCTACCACATCTCTAGGCTGCCACAACACAAAGTGCTGCTCACCCAGCATTTGCGTGAGCTGCTGATCCGGCAAAATGGCTTTTTGTATCAAACTGGCATAATCAATGGACGCATTAATTTGTAAGCGCGCTTGCTGCATCTGTTTATTGGCGGCTTCCAACTCAAAGGTACGGCTACGTACTTTATGCTCTAACTCCTCAGTATGCGCCTGTACTTTATTCGCCATCACGCCAAAAGCCGTACTAAGGTCACCAATTTCATCCCCAGAAGAGGCAGGCAATGAGAGATGATAATCCCCTTCAGCAATTGCAGTAGCAGAGCTTTGCAGCCGTCGTAATGGAGCCAGTATTAAACGCTCGATGGCATAGGCTAATGCCAATAATAAGATAGTGAGTAGCGCAATAAAGGCCAATAACGAGGTCGTTAACCAGCTGACTTCCACTACTTGAGCTGTATTAGGATCGATGGCGGTGATCACATACCAATTTAACTCGGGTATAAAACCGATGGCCACTAATTGGCGGCGACCATTCATGGTGAACCAATCTAGGCTGACTTGTTCAGGGGTACTTTTGGCGCTAGCCATCAATGCCTGCAAGCGTGGTATCTCTGCCTCATCCAGCTGGGCGGTAATTGTACGGAGCTTGGCATCAGTACCGGTGGCAGAGCCAATGGCCACATTATCTATATTGGGGTGAGCCTGAAACGCGCCTTGCTCATCGATGATCATGGGCGTAACTCCCCGCTCATCCGTGGCAATAAAGTCATCAATAAAATGGGTTAAGTCGATACCGGTCCCCGCTAAGCCCAGCACCTTGCCCTGCTCTTTAATCAGGATATTAAGCCAAACTCGGGTGGTTTTTAACCGAGTATCACGATTAACGTTAATATTAATTTTTTGATCACTGGCTACTACATTATAAAACCAATCATCATCAGGATTACTAGCGGAGAGCGTATATTCTGGCGCTACGTTATTAGTCGAATTTAGATCTCGATAATAATAATTACCCGACTGAGCACTCACCACAAAAAATGAATGACTACTAAAGTCATCCATAAAACCTTGGCTTTCTAAAAACAGCTTTTCTTTATACAGGGGATCATTTTCATTCTTTAACCATTCACGCATTAACACCGAATCAGAAAAACGCCGTGCCAGTGCCAAATCCCGAGACAGAGGCACTAAGATGCTTTGCCGATTAAGCTGAGTAAAATTGCGAGCATAGGCTTGACTAAAATGCGCTTGCACACCGGTCATAATTTGCCAACCAATGGCGACGGCGGGTATCAATGCGACTAAGCAGACTATCACTAATGCCCACATCGATTTTGCTCGAAGTCCCTTTCCCCAAATTGCCATTGGCGTCCTTGCCTAAGTGTTGCGATTACATGCTAAAAAGTGCTTATTGTTGCCGTTAACAGGGCAAAATTCAATTATATCCAGTAAAAAAAGCCCACTATAATTGTGGGCTTTAATGGCACAATATTTTAGTCGGTGATGTATTCCACCACCTCAAGACCAAAGCCCGATAAGGCATGGTAGCGCTTAGGTGAGCTTAATAATTTCATCTTGCCCACACCCATGGCCTGTAAGATCTGCGAGCCCACACCCACGCGGCGTGAAGTACCTCGCCACTTGGGCGCTTCTGCCTGCTCGCCCTTGTCGACCGCCTCAAATTGGCGCACCAAAGACAACAGCTGATCTTGCGCTTGGTCTTGGCCTAAAATCACCAACACGCCGCCTTCATCAGCAATGCGCTGCATAGACTTACCTAATGGCCAAGTGCGTGCCGAGTGACGGTCGGTCATTAGAATATCGGTAAACACATCGTGAATGTGCACTCGTACTAAGGTGGGCAGTTCTGGCTTAATGTCGCCTTTTTTCAGCGCAAAGTGCACTTGGTTATCGATGGTGTCTCTGAAGGTGACCAATTCAAACTCGCCAAATTCGGTGGGCAGTTTGCAGCGCGCCACCTGCTCTATGGTGGTTTCATTTTGATTACGGTATTCGATTAAATCGGCAATGGTGCCAAGCTTAATGTCGTGCTCTTTTGCAAAGATCTCTAAATCAGGGCGACGAGCCATGGTGCCATCTTCATTGAGGATCTCGACGATCACCGACGATGCCTCTAAACCCGCCAAGCGCGCTAAATCACAGCCCGCTTCCGTATGGCCAGCACGGGTTAATACGCCACCGTTTTGCGCTTTGAGCGGGAAAATATGCCCAGGCTGCACTAAGTCAGAGGGTTTGGCATCGGGAGCCACCGCCGCTTGCACGGTGCGCGCGCGGTCGGCGGCAGAAATACCGGTGGTTACGCCAACTGCTGCCTCAATGGATACCGTAAAGGCGGTAGAAAACTGCTCGGTATTGCGACTCACCATTTGCGGAATATTTAACTGGCGACAACGGGCTTCAGTTAGAGTCAAACAAATTAGTCCACGGCCATATTTGGCCATAAAGTTAATGTCGTCGGGGCGCACATGGTGCGAGGCCATGATCAAGTCGCCTTCGTTTTCGCGGTCTTCGTCATCCATTAAGATGACCATTTTGCCCTGTCGAATATCGTCGATGATTTCTTGGGTACTGCTTAACGCCATGGGATGCTCCCTTATATAAATCACTGAGCGGCCACTCAAATATCTGCAGGCCACTCATGTTGTAGACTGTTTGGGCGCATCATAATGCTAACGCCCGTGGGTTACTGTTAAGCAAAGCGCATAGTGGCTAAAAACTGCGGATTTTAGAGCCATAAATCCCGTCACTATTGGCGCCATTAACGACTCACTGTGAACAACGAATGGTTAATAATTAGTAGTTAACAATTAGCACGAACAATGCGCGCGGTAAGCTTAATATCTTCGCCTACTTGGCGCACGTCTTGCCATTGCAAGTTAATCACCTGCTCCATAGCGGTAAAACTGGCGAAGTTAAACAAGCCGCGAGCGCCGTTGCCCATTAGCTTAGGGGCTTGATATAACACCAGCTCATCCACTAACTGCGCCTGCAATAAGGCACCACATAATTGCGCGCCCGCTTCTACCCATAACTGATTAATTTGCCGTTTGCCCAACTCAACCATTAAGGCTTGCAAGTCCAATTTGCCCGCCTCGGTTAACGGCAACACGCATTCTTCTACTTGTTCGTTAAATTCGCTCGTTGCATGATCTCGCAATAATAAAATAGGGCCGGGCAAGCTGAATAACTTAAGATCAGGTGTTAACCGGTTACGGGTATCGATAATCACCCGCAGCGGTTGGCGCAACTGTGACTGTGGCTCACTTGCTGGCGGCTCGGTTGATGATTTATTTGCTAGAGAATCAGACAGAGAGTCAGGTAGAGAATTAGGCAGAGAATTAGACAGAGAGCCAGGCAACATATACTCACCGTATTGTGCCTGCACCGACTCTGGCAACTCAGACCAGCGCACATTGAGGCTGGCATTATCCACCAATACCGTATCGGCACCGGATAAAATGGCGCAACTCAAGGCTCGGTGGCGCTGTACATCGCGCCGCGCCGCCGCCCCTGTAATCCACTTACTTTGGCCATTAGCCAAGGCGGTACGGCCATCAAGGCTGGCCGCTAACTTGACGGTCACCAAGGGCACACCGCTGCGCATACGCTGCATAAAGCCCGCATTAATGGCCTCGGCCTCCACCGCCATTAAGCCCGATTCTGCATCAATGCCTGCGGCCTGCAACATGGCAATGCCTTTACCTGATACTTGCGGATTAGCATCAAGGCTTGCCACCACTACTCGAGCCACGCCCGCATCAATCAGTGCTTGCGCGCACGGCGGTGTGCGGCCCGTATGTGCACAAGGTTCCAGCGTCACATAGGCAGTGGCGCCTTTAGCTGCGCTACCGGCTTGGCGCAGAGCAAACACTTCGGCATGAGGGCCGCCGGCTTGACGATGAAAGCCTTCGCCAATCAGTAGGTCTTGGCCGACCAGTTGATCTTTTTTTACAATCACACAGCCCACCGCAGGATTGGGGCTGGCGGTAAAACGGCCGCGGCGCGCTAATTCTAAGGCGCGGGCCATCCAGTGGGCATCTTGAGAATTAAATAAAGAGCCGAGCTGAGAGCCGGACTGAGAGTTGAATTGAGAGTTAAACACTTATTGCTCCAGGCGGGCGATTTCTTCACCAAACTCGCGTAAATCTTCAAAGCAGCGATACACAGAGGCAAACCGAATATAGGCCACTTTATCCAGCAGCTTTAATTCTTCCATGACTAGATTGCCGATCAACTCCGATTTTACTTCTCGCTCACCGGTGGCGCGCAGTTGCGACATAATACGCAGCACCGACTGCTCGATGGCCTCTATGCTCACCGGACGTTTTTCTAACGCCCGCTGCATACCTGCTTCTAGTTTTGCTTCATTAAAAGGCTCGCGAATACCGTTATTTTTAATAATGCGCGGCATCACCAACTCAGCGGTTTCAAAAGTGGTAAAGCGCTCTTTACAGGCATGGCACTCTCGCCGACGGCGCACCTGTAGACCTTCACCCACCAGACGCGAGTCAATCACCTTAGTGTCTGTGGTATGACAGAAGGGACAATGCATAGCGCCTCCCTAGGCTAAATTCATTGAGGTCAGTGTAAATAAGCAGACTTAAGATTGCCAGTAAAGCAGCGCCAAGCGCTAAGCACCTAGCTAAAATAAGGCACTGCTCTTTGTTATCCTTGGCGCTGGGCGCTTTCTTCGGCACCAAATAAAAACGGGACCCTAGGGTCCCGTTTTTTGTCAGCATCTAGCTTATGTCTCTCGCTTAGCGATTAAGCATAAACAGGGTGACGGCGACAGATTTCTTGAACCTGCTCTTTCACTGATGCGATAACGGTATCATCGTTGATGTTGTCTAACACATCACAAATCCAGCCGGCTAACTGGCGTACGTCGGCTTCGTTAAAACCACGACGCGTTACAGCTGGCGTACCAATACGAATACCTGAGGTCACAAACGGTGAGCGGGGGTCGTTAGGTACTGAGTTTTTGTTAACTGTGATAAAGGCCTTGCCCAGAGCGGCATCTGCCTCTTTACCGGTAATGTCTTTGTCGATCAAATCTAACAAGAACAAGTGGTTGTGCGTGCCGCCTGATACCACTTTATAACCGCGCTTGATGAACTCATCAGCCATGGCTTGGGCATTTTTCAATACTTGGCCTTGGTATACTTTGAATTCAGGCTCCATGGCTTCTTTAAAGGCCACGGCTTTACCGGCGATCACGTGCATCAAGGGGCCGCCTTGGCCACCTGGGAATACCGCTGAGTTCAGCTTCTTTTCCAGATCTTCGTCGTTTTCGGCAGATAAAATCAAACCACCGCGCGGGCCAGCCAGCGTTTTATGGGTGGTAGTCGTCACCACGTGGGCGTGGGCAATGGGGCTTGGGTAGTGACCAGTCGCGATTAAGCCGGCAACGTGGGCCATGTCGACCATAAACCAAGCGCCAATCTTATCGGCGATTTCACGCATACGCGCCCAATCAACGATGCCAGAGAACGCAGAGAAGCCACCGATGATCATCTTCGGCTTGTGCTCAACTGCTAGGCGTTCCATTTCTTCGTAGTCGATAACGCCGGCTTCGTTGATGCCGTAAGGAATAATGTTATACATTTTTCCTGAGAAGTTGGCAGGAGAGCCGTGAGTCAAGTGACCACCGTGCGCCAAGTTCATGCCCATAACGGTGTCGCCTGGCTTAACCAACGCCATAAATACCGCTGAGTTTGCTTGTGAGCCAGAGTGTGGCTGTACGTTAGCATAGGTAGCACCAAACAATTCTTTAGCGCGATCAATGGCCAACTGCTCGGCAATATCTACATATTCACAGCCGCCGTAGAAGCGCTTACCTGGGTAGCCTTCGGCGTATTTATTGGTAAGCTGTGAACCCTGCGCTTCCATTACTCGCGGGCTGGTGTAGTTTTCTGATGCGATTAACTCAATGTGCTCTTCTTGACGCTGAGTTTCATCGCACATGGCTTGCCACAACTGCGGATCGTAATCGGCGATATTCATGTCACGCTTTAACATTGTCTCTCCTGACTCATGGGGGATATAAAAGGTTCTGTTAAATTTTCCCGTCAGTTTACCCTTTAGCTGAGTTACGGCCTAGTCCTTGACGGCGGGTTAGTCTGACTTATTTATCTTTACGTTAAAAATTCCATTAAAGCTGACCAGTAAGTCAGCGCCTACTTGCCCGTAACTACTGTACTTTCAGGGTAGATCTGCACGATAAAGCCGATAGAATGGAGGCTTTTAGCCGAGCTAATCGATGTGTGCGCCTCATCGCCGCCATCCTTGGGGAGAATATGCAAGATTTCATCGTCACTTCACAACGCCGCGCCGAGCTTTATCATTGGTTTACTGCACTTTTGTCGGCGCCCTTGACCACGGACGAGCTGCAAGAATTTGGCGGCTACGACATGCACGCTTTCTTAAATAGCTTGGCCACGCTGGACCCTTTGCGTGATGCGGTTGAAGCTTTTCGCCACCAAGCCGAGTTGATATTAGAGCTGGCCAAACCTGTACAGGATCTAAATAGCCATTATCAACGGTTGTTTGTGGAGCAAGCCTTACTCGACACGTCTTCCTATAGTCAGCCTGATCAAGAGTCGCTGTTTTTAATGAGCATCTTATTGCATCAGCATGGTACGCAACTCAAAGATGATGACCCGCTCAATGTCTGCAATCAGCTAGAAATGATGGCAAGCCTAGCGTTGGCTGCCACACAAGCGCAAAGCGACGAACAGCTTATTGGCCTGCTCGACCAACAACGCGAGTTGGCCAATGAGCTGATGCTCACTTGGTTACCTGAGCTAACCGAGGCCTGTGCCAATAACGATCCCTTTGGTTTTTACCGCAGTGCTACTCAATTGTTATTAGCGGTGTTTAGCATGGATATTCATTATTTGAATAATGTGGCACCTTAATGAAACAGCCCAAACGTACGAAAACTCGCCCGTCCCCCGAAACTGTCGAAGAAGCCGAGCGCGTGGCTAAGGCCACACAAAAGCCTGGCCAAACCAAAGAGCAAACCCGCTTAATTGCCCAGGGCGTGCAAAAAGGCATAGACGAATATAAGAAGCAGCAAAAAGCCCGAGCGCGTGCCGCCGACAAAGCAAAAAAGCAGCGCCAACGCGCCGAGTCTACTGAGCTAGATACAGAGTACGATTTTGACGACGAGCCGCTAGCAACAAACACACGCGGCACTTGGTTGCCCTGGGCGTTGTTGGTATTGAGCTGGATAGGCTTTGCGGTGTTTTATTGGAAAACATAGCGCCGAGCGCTAAGCGCCGAGCTAAAACAACACCCCACAGCTTGTTTCCTTGGCTCTTGGCCGTCATCCTGAACTCGTTTCAGGATCTCGTTTTTATGCTTTAAGAGTTAAAACGAGATCCTGATGTGCATCAGGAAGACGGCTTAAGGACAGCACCAAGCTAATCCCGCACACCGCCGTTTATCTGTACGTACGGCGTTTAACGTACGGCTATCCCCGCATTTATTCCCTGCTCTATTGGTGACTGTCTTGTGATGTTGGATTATTTAATCGTTTTTAGTAGCAGCCTGCTGGCCGCCACCATAGCGCCGTTTTATTCCGAAGTCGTATTAGCCGCAGTACTCACGCGCCAGCCCGATGCATTGCTGCTGTTATGGCTGTTGGCCAGTGTCGGCAATACGCTGGGCGGCGTCATTAATTGGTGGCTGGGCAAATACCTATTGCATTATCAGCATAAGCGCTGGTTTCCCATTAAAGAAAAACAACTGCACAAAGCCCAAGCGGGCTTTCAGCGCTTTGGCATCTGGAGTTTATTGCTGTCTTGGCTGCCGGTGGTGGGCGACCCGCTCACCTTGATTGCCGGCATGATGAAGGTGCGCTTACTGCCGTTTACGCTGCTGGTCTTTATCGGTAAGGCGGTGCGCTATGGGATAGTTATCTACTTTGCCGAGCGTTTTTTATTGTCATAAAGGCCTCACTCCCAGCTACAAATAGTAAACAGTTAAGGCTGATTCATCATACAAGGCACTCACAAACCAGCCAGAATATGTTAGAAAGGAAGCTCGACTAGCCGCTGGCTAGCCAAAAGTCTAATTGAGTGATGCCGGTATCTGCGTCACCTTGTTACACATAAGTTAATCATATCTATTAGCATCAGTTACACCCTAGGGGTTATGGGTTACCACACCAAGGAGCGGAATAATGAGCGAAGTTAAGATTCATCCGGTTATGGCAAACATTGCCGAGCACGCCCACGTAGACGACGCGGGCTACCAGCGCATGTATCAAGAGTCCATTGAAAACCCAGATAAATTTTGGGGCGAACAAGGTAAAAACCTCGATTGGATCAAGCCCTATACCAAGGTGAAACATACCTCTTTTGATCCCGGTCACATCAGTATTAAGTGGTTTGAAGATGGCACCCTTAACTTATCCGCTAACTGTATTGACCGCCATTTAGCCACCAAAGCCGACCAAGTGGCCATTATCTGGGAAGGCGACAGCCCCGACGACGATAAAAAAGTCACCTATCGCGAGTTGCATGAGCAAGTGTGCCGCTTCGCTAACGTATTAAAAGCTCAAGGCGTGAAAAAAGGCGACGTGGTTAGCTTATATATGCCGATGGTGGTTGAAGCCGCGGTGGCCATGCTGGCCTGTGCGCGCATTGGTGCCGTGCATTCGGTAGTGTTTGGTGGTTTCTCGCCAGATGCAGTGGCCAGCCGTATTATCGACTCCAACGCCAAACTGGTGATCACCGCTGATGAAGGCTTGCGTGGCGGTCGTACCGTGCCGCTTAAAGCCAACGTCGATGCGGCATTGGCCAAACCCGGCGTGAGCCCCGATTGCAAAGTCATTGTCTATCAGCGCACTGGTGGCGATGTGGCTTGGGATAGTGAGCGCAATATCTGGTGGCATGAAGCCGCAGCTCAAGTAGATGCGGTGTGCGAACCAGAAGAAATGAGCGCCGAAGACCCGCTGTTTATTCTGTATACCTCAGGATCCACCGGCACCCCAAAAGGCGTGCTACACACCACCGGCGGCTACTTGGTGTACGCGGCCATGACCTTCAAGTACATCTTCGATTATCACGAAGGCGATGTGCACTGGTGTACCGCAGACGTAGGCTGGGTAACCGGTCACTCTTATATTTTGTATGGCCCCCTGGCCAATGGCGCTACTACCTTGATGTTTGAAGGTGTGCCTAACTACCCGAAAACCAGCCGTATGAGCGAGATTGTTGATAAGCATCAGGTCAATATTTTGTATACCGCCCCTACTGCCATTCGCGCTTTTATGGCCAAAGGCAATGAGGCCATTGAAGGCACTAGCCGTAAGAGCCTGCGCATTTTAGGCTCAGTGGGTGAGCCCATTAACCCAGAAGCGTGGGAATGGTACTACCGCGTCATTGGTGAAGAGCGCTGCCCGATTGTAGATACTTGGTGGCAAACCGAAACCGGCGGCATCTTAATAGCGCCGCTACCCGGTGCGACGTTACTGAAAGCCGGCTCCGCCACCCGCCCTTTCTTTGGCGTGCAACCCGCATTAGTAGACGGCGAAGGTAATATTTTAGAGGGCGCCGTAGAGGGTAACTTGGTGATCCTTGACTCTTGGCCCGGCCAAATGCGCACCATTTATGGGGATCACGACCGTTTTGAGCAAACTTACTTCTCGACTTTCCCCGGCACTTATTTCTCTGGGGATGGCGCTAAGCGCGACGAAGACGGTTACTACTGGATCACCGGTCGAGTTGACGACGTATTAAACGTCTCCGGCCACCGCATGGGCACCGCCGAGATTGAGTCCGCCTTAGTGGCGCACCCTAAAATTGCCGAAGCGGCCATTGTGGGCGTGCCCCACGAGATTAAAGGCCAAGGCATTTATGCCTATATCACCTTGAACGAAGGTGAAGTGCCAAGCGCCGAGCTGCATAAAGACGTAAAAGATTGGGTACGTAAAGAAATTGGCCCCATCGCCACGCCAGATGTTATTCACTGGGCAGAAGGCTTGCCGAAAACCCGCTCTGGTAAGATTATGCGTCGAATCTTGCGCAAAATTGCCACCGGTGAAACTGACACCCTGGGCGATACCTCAACCCTGGCGGATCCGTCCGTGGTAGATCGCCTGATAGCCGAGCGTGGTCAGGCTTCTTAAGCTAAATGAGCTAAGCGCTCACAGCTGATAAAACGCCGCCGAGAGCGGCGTTTTTTTATACCCTATACGTTGATCGCCATACGTTAAAAACCCACAGCTACGTCAATTTTCACATGATTCAAGATCCATTTGGAAAATCATCATATCGAACCGGCAACACCGATGAAATAAGATACTCGAACGTAGAGGCCGCTTCAGCTGGCCGGTTTTACGTAGTAAAACCAGAATCTACAAACAGCTCCGATTTTAACCGTGCCGTGTTTTGTCGGTGTTCTTTGTCAACACCGTGCGGTTTGATGAGCTTGGTGGCGCTACGCGCCACCGGCCAGCTAAAGCGGCCTCTACAAATTATTTAACAACGGACGACGTAACGCGTACAGCTGCGCTTAACCCGCCACAAAAAGACATAAAACGTCGACTAGATCACAGAATTTTCGCCGATATGGGTTCTACTGTTCAGCTAACGACACTCTGTGGCATTAAAAAGGGCCGTGGACGGGTAAATTTGAGTTCTTTTAGTGATTAGACCAGTAATTTGCTGCCAATTTCCACGAAATCACTATAATTGGCCGGTCTGAGTCAAACCGAACGATTTTATTTGCCAGTAACAGGTAAAAACGGATAGGCTCCCTAACTAACGATGTGAACACCGCAAGATTGACGAGGATTGCTACACAATGGCCGAACATTTCCGAATTCTGTTGCTAAATGGACCCAATCTAAACCTTTTGGGTCAGCGCGAACCCGGTATCTATGGCCAGAACAGTTTAGATGACATAATAGCAAGCTTAAGTCAGCGAGCCGCGGCGCAAAATATTGCGCTCAGTCACCTGCAATCCAATGCGGAACATCAACTCATTGATGCCATACACCAAGCTTACGGCCAGCAAGATTTTATTATTATTAATCCTGCGGCGTTTACGCACACCAGCGTGGCGATTCGTGATGCCTTATTGGGGGTCAACATTCCCTTTATTGAAGTGCATTTATCGAACGTGCATGCGCGTGAGCCGTTTCGCCACCACTCCTATTTGGCCGATAAGGCCGTAGGCGTGATTTGCGGCTTGGGTAGTGATGGTTACGAATTTGCCCTGGAAGCGGCGACCCGTTTTTTACGCGATCGTTAACTTCCAACTCAGTAATAACATAACAAGAGAACGCTCATGGATATTCGTAAAATAAAGAAACTGATCGAACTGGTTGAAGAGTCTGGCATTGCCGAACTGGAAATCTCCGAAGGTGAAGAGTCGGTTCGCATCAGCCGTTACGGCAATCCCGGCCAGAACATACAGCCACAATATCAGCAGTATCAAGCGGCTCCTGCTCCTGCTCCTATGGCTGCGGCCTTATCTCCAGCGACCGCTGAAGAGCCAGCCGCCCCGGTTGTTAGCGGCCATGTAATGCGCTCTCCTATGGTAGGCACCTTCTACCGCGCGTCTAGCCCAGGTGCAAAAAACTTCTCCGAAGTGGGCCAAACCGTGAACGTGGGCGACACCTTGTGCATCGTTGAAGCCATGAAGATGATGAACCAAATTGAAGCTGACAAAGCCGGTGTGATTAAAGCCATCTTGATTGATAATGGCGAGCCGGTTGAATTTGACGAGCCGCTGTTCATCATCGAATAAAGGAAGTCTCATGCTGGATAAAGTAGTCATCGCCAACCGCGGTGAAATTGCCTTACGGATCCTGCGCGCTTGTAAAGAGCTGGGGATCAAAACGGTAGCCGTGCACTCCACCGCCGACCGTGAACTTAAGCACGTACTGTTAGCAGACGAGTCCATCTGTATTGGTGGCAATCAGTCTAGCCAGTCGTACTTGAACATTCCGTCTATTATTGCTGCTGCTGAAGTGACTGATGCGGTGGCGATTCACCCCGGTTACGGCTTCTTGGCAGAAAACGCCGACTTCGCCGACCAGGTTGAAAAATCAGGCTTCGTATTTATCGGCCCTCGTGGCGACACCATTCGCTTAATGGGCGATAAAGTATCGGCCATTGCCGCCATGAAAAAAACCGGCGTACCTTGTGTACCGGGTTCAGACGGCCCGATTAGCGACGACGCGAAAAAGAACGCCGCCATTGCTAAGCGCATTGGTTATCCGGTGATCATCAAGGCGTCTGCCGGTGGTGGTGGTCGCGGTATGCGTGTAGTGCGCAACGAAGCCGAGCTGGAAAAGTCCATTACCATGACCAAAGCCGAAGCCGGCTCTGTATTTGGTAGTGATGTGGTGTACATGGAGAAATTCCTAGAAAACCCACGCCACATCGAAATTCAGATCTTGGCCGATGGCCAAGGCAAAGCCATTCACTTAGGTGAGCGCGATTGCTCCATGCAACGTCGCCACCAAAAAGTAGTGGAAGAAGCGCCAGCACCGGGCATTACCGAAGAAATGCGTAAGTTTATCGGTGAGCGTTGCTGCCGTGCTTGTGTCGATATCGGCTATCGCGGTGCCGGTACCTTTGAGTTCTTGTATGAAAACGGCGAGTTCTATTTCATTGAAATGAACACCCGTATTCAGGTTGAGCACCCGATCACCGAGATGATCACCGGTGTGGACTTAATCAAAGAACAGCTGCGCATCGCGGCCGGCATGCCGTTGTCGATCACTCAAGAGCAAGTGACCATTCGTGGCCATGCCATTGAGTGTCGTATCAATGCTGAAGATCCGAAGAGCTTTATTCCAAGCCCAGGCGAGATCACGCTGTTCCACTCTCCGGGTGGTTTAGGCGTGCGTTGGGATTCGCATATTTATGCGGGTTACAAGGTTCCGCCTTTTTATGACTCCATGATCGGTAAGCTTATCTGCTACGGCGAAAACCGCGATATCGCGATCGCCCGCATGACACACGCCCTAAATGAGCTGGTGATTGAAGGTATTAAAACCAACATTCCCCTGCATCAAGAAATTATGCGTGATGAAAACTTCCGCAACGGTGGCACCAACATTCACTACCTAGAGAAAAAACTGGGTCTGTAATTGTTGCTGCTCGCCTTGTTTGTAGGCGAAAGTGCGAAAGTAAAAAAGCTAAACGGCGCCTCAGGGCGCCGTTTTTTTATGGCTGAATAACAGCGCCGAGCTTTAAGATAAGCATCGGGCAATGTTAGGTCTCATAGCTTTTGCCGTCTTCCTGACGCACGTCAGGAACTCGCTTTAGGCATAAGAGCAAAAGTGCGAGATACCGGAGTGAATCCGGTATGACGAAAAATTCAGATACCAAGTCGCGCTCGGCATAGCAGCAACAGTCTAACAAATAGCTTTAGCTCTCATCCTTTACACCCCACTCCTCACCGACAAAGCAAATATGTTATTCTGCGCTTCTGCACTAAGGACATTATCCATGAATCATCTGGTGATTATTGCTCGCCGCGAGGCGCTGTTAAGTTTAGGGTTAGCCCTGCTTTATATGCTGGGCTGGTGGCTGAGTGCCTACGCCGTACCGGCCAACCTAATGTGGCACGGCTGGCCCTTATGGTTTGTATTAAGCTGCGTATTTAATCCGCTGCTGTTTATTGGCCTATGCGCGGTGATGGTGCGCCGCTACTTTAAAAACCTGCCGCTTGACGCTCCCGTAACAGATATAAGCACTGATGAAGCTAGAGTCACAGCTGCGTTATTAAAAACCAAAGCCGCAACAGCTATTGCCGACGATGCCTCCATTACTCAAGCCGACGCCGCAGCCGACGCTGTACCGTTACGCGCCCACTTACGTCCTCACTAAAGACTAAACATGAACCTTGCACTAATAGTTCCGTTAATCTGCTATTTACTGGCCATGTTGGGTTTGGGCTTTTACTTAAGCCGTCGCCCCACTGAGGGCAGTTTTGTCGAAAATTATTTTTTAGGCAACCGCTCCATGGGCGGCTTCGTGTTGGCCATGACCATGGTCGCCACCTATGCCTCAGCTTCATCTTTTATTGGTGGCCCCGGTGCGGCGTACAGTATGGGCTTAGGCTGGGTATTGTTGGCCATGATCCAAGTACCTACCGTATGGTTAACGCTCGGCGTGTTGGGCAAGCAGTTCGCCGTGATCGCGCGGCGCGTTAATGCGCTGACCATCAACGACATGCTCTATGCCCGTTATCGCAGCCCGCTGGTGGTGATTTTGGCGGCACTAGGCTTATTGGCGGCTTTTATCGCCACTATGGTGGTGCAATTTATCGGTGGCGCGCGACTGTTAGAAACCGTGACCGGCCTGCCCTATCAAGGCGGTCTGATTATTTTCGCCACTACCGTGATGCTCTATACGCTGATTGGCGGCTTTAGGGCGGTCGTGGTCACAGATGCGGTGCAAGGCATCTTAATGCTGATTGGTACTATCGTATTGTTGGTCGGGGTATTAACTGCAGGCGGCGGCGCCAGTGCCATGTTTAGTGCCTTGGCTGAGATAGACCCAGGCTTGGTATCACCCCGCGGGCCCGATGACTTTTTAAGTAGCAGCTTTATGCTGTCGTTTTGGGTATTGGTCTGCTTTGGCGTGATTGGTCTGCCCCATTCGGCGGTGCGCTGCTTGGCTTACAAAGACAGCAAGGCCATGCACAAAGGCATTATTATTGGCACCCTTGTAGGCGCGCTCTTGATGTTTGGGATGCACTTCGCCGGCGCCTTAGGTCGAGTACTGGTGCCCGAACTCACCGTGCCCGATAAAGTCATGCCCACTTTAATGCTCACCGTATTACCGCCGATAGTGGCAGGCTTATTTTTAGCCGGCCCCATGGCGGCCATTATGTCGACCATCGACTCCCAGTTGATTCAAGCCTCGGCCACGTTGGTGAAAGACTTATATTTGAATTATGTCGGCCGCAAGCCTGGCTCCACTCCGCCCTCTCCAACCTTTATTAAACGCGCCAGCCGTTTGGTAACACTGGCCGTGGGCGTCATAGTATTGCTCGCCGCCCTTAGCCCGCCGGATATGATCATCTGGCTGAACTTATTAGCCTTTGGTGCGCTGCAAGCCATCTTCTTCTGGCCATTAGTGCTGGGACTATATTGGTGGCGCGGCACCGCCACCGGCGCACTGGCCTCCATGCTAGTAGGCGCCATTAGCTACGGCTTGCTCACCACCTTAGGTATTAAGCTATTCGGTCTGCACGCCATAGTGCCTAGCCTAACGCTGTCTGGCCTCGCCTATGTTATCGGCTCGCTGCTCAGCCCTGCACCTTGTGCAGAAGTGCGGGCCTTGTTTGGCAAAAACAGCGGTGAAGAGCTTGGCAAGAACAGCGCCGAGCGCCAAGCGCCCGGCGCCCAGCACGAGACAAATACTTAGCAGCCCACCGCATAGCAATGGTTTTGTACGGTCGAATTCATTCGACCGTTTTAGATTGTGCCCCCTTATTGGTCGAATGAATTCGACCCTACAAGTTCTGACGCTATGTTTTTATGCTAGAATCCTGCCTTTACCGTTTGATGAAGCCACGCCATGCCTTGGATACAAATTCGCATTAATGCCACTGAAAAAACCGCCGACAAGGTCAGTAACATGCTGCTCGGGCGCGGTGCTCAGGCGGTGACCTATATGGACGCCGAAGACAAACCCGTGTACGAACCCCTGCCCGGTGAAACCCTATTGTGGGATGACACCGTCGTCGTGGGCATGTTTGATGCCGCCACGGATCCGGATCCGATCATAACCTTCTTAAAAAAATTCTATCGCAAAGATCTCACCTACAAGGTTGAGCAGCTAGAAGATAAAGACTGGGTACGCGAGTGGATGGACAGCTTTCATCCCATGCGCTTTGGCGATCGGTTATGGATCTGCCCAAGCTGGCGCGATGTACCGGACCCCACTGCGGTGAACGTGATGCTGGATCCTGGCCTCGCCTTTGGTACCGGCACCCACCCTACTACTGCGCTGTGCTTAGAGTGGTTAGACGGCCAAGATTTAACGGATAAAACCGTGATCGATTTCGGCTGTGGCTCCGGCATTTTAGCGCTGGCGGCATTAAAGCTCGGTGCCAAGCAGGTGATCGGTATCGATATCGACCCGCAAGCGCTGCAAGCCAGCCAAGATAACGCCGAGCGTAATGGCGTGGCGGACCGCTTAACGGTGTATCTGCCCAAAGATCAGCCCGAGAATATGAAAGCCGATATCGTAGTGGCCAATATTTTAGCCGGCCCGCTCAAAGAGCTGTCACCATTGATCAGTAGCCTGGTTAAGCCCGGCGGCCAGTTGGCGCTGTCTGGTATTCTCGACCTGCAAGCCGAGGGCTTAAACGAGCTCTACGAGCAGTGGTTTACCATGGACGCACCTGAGCTTCGCGAAGAATGGGCACGTCTCAGCGGCCAAAAGCGCTAAGCTCTCTGGTCACAAATATTGCTTATCTAATTAAGAGGCTCCTGCGGGAGCCTTTTTTATTATCAAAAAAACGAATTTATTTTGCACGTTTATGGCCTCATAAAATATACTAAGCCTTGCTTACTATATTTGAGGTGCTCATGAGCATTCCTGCCGATAGCTTAGGTTTCTTGCTGGCCGATATCTCACGCTTAATGCGTCGTGCATATAGTCAGCATCTGGATACCAATCAGCTCACCTTGGCCCAAAGCCGTGTCTTAGTGTATTTATCTCGCCATCAAGGTCTGCGCCAAGTAGAGCTGGCCGAGCTGCTAGAAATACAACCCATTACCCTGACTCGCCAACTTGAGACGCTAACCACACTGGGCTTAATTGAGCGCCAACCCGATGCCCGTGATAAGCGTGCCTATCAATGGTATTTAACGCCCGCTGCCACACCTCAGCTGGCCGCCATTAGCGACAGTGCCGAGCGCATTAAACAACAGGCATTGGCAGGTTTAAGCGAGCAACAAGCCGAGCAGCTCACCGCCAGTTTGCGCCAAGTACGCGATAATTTATCTTCATCTTGCTTCCCAGAGGCCTCTCATGAACAAAGCTAACCATCCCGCCGCTGATACGGACTCTAGCGCTCATCAGGCTGACGCCACTCTTCAAACTGACGCCAGCAGCCAGCAAGCAGCCTCTGCGCCAGCCATGTCGCCGGCGCAGGGCCGCATTCGCTTGGTGTTACTGGTATTAGTGCCACTGCTCGCCGCCATCATAGGCCTCACTTTTTATTTGCTCGGCGGCCGTTATGTGGAAACCGACAACGCTTATGTTAAAGCCGACAAGGTGCCGATCAGCACCCAAGTATCCGGCTTGGTGGCAAAGGTGGCGGTACAAGAAAACCAGCGGGTGGATGCAAACCAACTGCTATTTAGCTTAGACAGCGCCGATTTCAGGGTCGCGCAGGCAGAAGCCGAGGCAAAATTGGCACAAGTGGTCACGGATCTTAACGCCCTTAAAGCCAGTTTTGCGGAGAAACAAGCGGAATTGGATGTGGCGAGTTCGCAGCTGAGCTACGCAAAAAAACAAGAAAATCGCCAAGCTAACCTAAGTATTAAAAATTACACTTCAGCGGCCATGCTCGACGATGCCCGGCAAAACACCCAATTAGCGGCGCTAAAAATTGCCGCCCTTAAGCAAGACATAGCACGTATTCGTGCCAACTTAGCCGGCGGCCCTGAGCTGCCCATTAAACAGCATCCTTTATATAGAAGCGCCCAAGCCGAGCTGGAACGTGCCCAGTTAAATCTGGAGAGAGTGGAAGTACGCGCCGCCGTCGCGGGTGTGGTCAGCAATGTCCCCAAGGCGGGCCAGTATCTACACGCGGGCAATTTGGCCATGATGCTGATAGCCACCGACTCCCCTTGGGTGGAAGCGAATTTTAGTGAAACCGACATCACCCATATGCGCCCCGGCCAGCCGGTGACCATTAGCGTGGATGCCTATCCAGATTATAAATGGCAGGGTACCGTCGACAGCTTAAGCCCAGGTACCGGTGCCGAGTTTTCGGTGATACCGGCGCAAAATGCCACCGGCAACTGGGTTAAAATCACTCAGCGGGTGCCGGTGCGTATTCACTTAATAGCGCCCACTCAAGATGAAACCGCGACCGGTAATAACGAGCAAGCCGCGCCGCCTTTACGGGCGGGCTTAAGTGCTAAAGTCAAAGTGGATACTGAGCAACAAAGCCGTTTAAATAATTGGTCGCGTTAAGATGAGTGCCTCTTCCAGCGAACCGTCTGCTGCACTTCCTGCTTCAGGTAGCCAAGACGCTAAGACCGCATCAGCTAAGCCCGTAGCAAACAGGGCCATGATCACGGTATCTGTGATGCTGGCCACCATTATGCAAGCACTGGACACCACCATCGCTAACGTGGCGCTGCCACATATGCAAGGTGCCATGAGTGCCACCCAAGACCAAATCTCTTGGGTGCTCACCTCTTATATCGTCGCGGCGGCGATTTTTATGCCGCTCACCGGCATCATCAGTGCGCGCATTGGCCGCAAACGGTTATTTTTATGGTCGGTGGTGGGCTTTACCGTCGCCTCCATGCTGTGCGGTGCCGCGCAAAGCCTCGAACAAATTGTGTTGTTTCGACTACTACAGGGCATATTTGGCGCCAGTTTAGTGCCGCTCTCTCAAGCCATCTTGCTCGACAGTTACCCTAAAGAACAACACGGCTCGGCCATGGCCATGTGGGGCCTTGGCGTTATGGTCGGCCCGATTTTAGGACCTACCTTAGGCGGTTGGCTAACCGAGTATTACAGCTGGCGCTGGGTGTTTTACATCAACCTGCCCTTTGGCTTATTAGCTTGGGCTGGTATCGCCAAGTTTGTCCAAGAAACAGAGCTTGATAAAAACCGCCACTTTGATCTATTCGGCTTTGGCATGCTGGCTCTCGGCATAGGCGCCTTACAGATGTTACTGGATCGCGGCCAATCACTGGACTGGTTTGCCAGCAAAGAAGTGATCATTGAAGCTCTTTTAGCGGCACTCGGCTTTTATGTGTTTATTGTGCACATCTCAACTCACAAGGCGCCTTTTATTGAGCCGGCGCTGTTTAAAGACCGCAACTTTACACTGGGGCTAGTGTTCATCTTTATCATCGGCATTATCTTGCTGGCCACCATGGCGCTACTGCCGCCCTTCTTACAGAATTTGCTCGGCTATCCAGTGATCGACGTGGGCTTATTACTGGCACCGCGGGGCATTGGCACCATGATTGCCATGGTTACGGTCGGCAAGCTGGCGAACCGACTCGATGTGCGGTTGCAGATATTTATCGGCTTGGTATTAACCAGCTTTTCGTTATGGGAAATGGCGCAGTTTAATGCGGATATTGTGGGCGTGGATGTGATCCGCACCGGCATTGTGCAAGGCCTAGGTTTGGGATTTATCTTCGTGCCGCTGTCCACCATTACCTTTGCCACGCTAAACCCTAAGTATCGTAACGAGGGCACGGCGCTGTTTAGCTTGATGCGTAACATCGGCAGCAGCATAGGTATTTCGGTGGTGTTCACTTATCTAGCCCAGCGTAGCCAAATCAACCATGCGGCCTATGCCAACTACATTACGCATTTTAATTTGCCGCTGCGCCAATTGGTGGAGTCCGGCAGCATGTCACTCGACTCCGTGCAGGGCTTGAGCATGATCAACGCCGAAGTCAGCCGTCAGGCGGCCATCATGGCTTATCTGCAAGATTTTCGACTCATGATGTGGATCAGCCTGTCGGCGCTGCCCTTGCTGCTGTTATTGCGCAGTGAAGCCGCGGTGCCCAGCACAACAGCCAGCCAAACCGTCAAAAAAACTGCCCCAAATGAATCTATAAATGACTAAATTAGCAACTTATGAAATTGCATAAAAAACACACCAGTTATCTTGACTTATTAAAATTTACCAATCGTTCAATTAATGACCTTTTCAGACTCATTAAAAATGCGTAAGATACGCGACCCTGAGCAAAGATAGCTGTTCTCTCATGCAGATTGGTCCTTACAAACTGTCTAGCCCCATTTTGGTGGCTCCTATGGCTGGCGTAACCGACAGACCATTTCGTACTCTGTGCTTGCGCATGGGTGCGGGTATGGCGGTATCAGAAATGATGTCCTCCAACCCTAAGGTATGGCAGACCGAGAAGTCTTTACGGCGTATGGACCATGCAGGAGAAACCGGTATTCGTTCCGTCCAGATTGCCGGGGCAGATCCGATGCTAATGGCTGAGGCCGCCCAGTTCAATGTGGACCAAGGCGCCCAGATCATCGACATCAACATGGGTTGCCCAGCAAAGAAAGTGAATAAAAAAATGGCAGGGTCCGCCCTGTTGCAATACCCGCAGCTGGTGCAAGAAATTGTCACCGCCGTGGTTAACGCAGTTTCTGTTCCCGTTACCCTGAAAATTCGTACAGGTTGGGAGCCTGAACACCGCAATGGCGTGCAAATTGCTCGTATCGCCGAAGATTGCGGTATTCAGGCCCTAGCCGTGCATGGCCGCACTCGTGCCTGCATGTACAAGGGTGAAGCAGAATACGATACCATTAGAGCAATAAAACAAGCCGTCTCTATTCCCATTATTGCTAATGGGGACATCGACAGCCCGCAAAAGGCGCGTTTTGTCTTGGATGACACCGGCGCCGACGCCATCATGATTGGCCGGGCTGCACAGGGACGGCCTTGGATATTTAGAGAAATCCGCCACTATCTGGAACAAGGTACTCTACCCTTGCCGCTGCATAAGGACCTGGAGCGCGCCATGATTAGGGAGCACGTTGAAGCACTGCACGCGTTTTACGGTGAAGTGTTAGGCGTACGTATTGCCCGTAAGCATGTGGGTTGGTACCTGAAAGATAGTGATGCGGGCCGTGACTTTCGCAGTGATTTCAATGCCCTTGATGAGGCCGAGCAACAGCTCGACTCACTGGCGCATTATTTCGCGAATATAGCTTAACGAACAAAAGAAGAGCCGACTAAATATGTTCGAACAAACTACGACTTCTGATGCACTGGTTACTACCATTAAATCTCCAACTTCTGAGCAGCCTACCCAGCGCCCGTTGCGCAACTCGGTAGACCAAGCGCTGCGTAATTATCTGTCCCAGCTGAATGGTCAGGAAGTAACTGAGTTGTATGAGTTGGTCCTCGCCGAAGTCGAAGCCCCGATGCTGGACGTGATCATGCAATACACTCGCGGTAACCAAACCCGCGCTGCCAATATGATGGGCATCAACCGCGGTACACTGCGCAAGAAGCTCAAAAAATACGGCATGAACTAAGAACTTTTAGTTAACGTGTTGAATACAAAAGCGTTATCTCGCAAGAGATAGCGCTTTTTTTGCTTTTGAACCCAGAATTAAAATCACAATTGAACCCGAACATAGCTAAGGGACGAAAGAGGCGTCTGATGTATGACGGGGTAAAATGCAGTTTACACTCAGGCATGAACCGGTCTAAGACTGTAAGCTCCCGCTTAACGGGTAATATCTATGGTGTAGCCCATGCCTCTGATGGTTTGGATGAGTTTAAGACTGAAGCCATCATCTATTTTGGCGCGCAAGCGGCGAATCGCCACGTCGATAACATTGGTATCACTGTCGAAGTTCATATCCCATACCAGAGAGGCAATCAGCGAGCGCGGTAGCACCTCTCCTTGGCGGCGCACCAACAACTCCAACAGTGCAAACTCTTTATTGGTTAAGTGAATGTGCTCTCCGGCGCGCACTGCGTGGCGACGTGGCAGGTTGAGCGTGAGATCGGCCACTTCCAGTTGATTACTGGGTGCTTGGGGGCTACCTCGGCGCAGTAAGGTTCGTACTCTGGCCAGCAATTCAGCAAAGGCAAAGGGCTTAACGAGGTAATCGTCGGCCCCCAGCTCCAATCCCCGTACTCGGTCTTCTACGCTGTCTTTGGCAGTTAAAAATAACAGTGGCATGTGTCGCCCTTGATCGCGCAGCGCTTCAACAATTCGCCAGCCATTCAGATCTGGCAGCATCACATCGAGAATGATCAAATCATAAGGCTCAGTGACCGCTAAATGCAGGCCATCTAAACCGTTGCGGGCAAGATCCACCACAAACCCTGCTTCGTTGAGTCCTTTTTGCAGATAATCCCCTGTTTTTTGCTCATCTTCGATGATCAGAATTTTCATTTTTATCTCTTTGTACTGTCCTTGATGAACCATGATGGCGACCAAGGCCGGCTGCTGCCAGCGTTATGTTTATAGGATGAGGGCTGCTTGCTGCCAGTCACATGACCGCAACATGACAATTTTGTAATCTGACGGTCATGTTGACGACAGGGTTACCTTTCTATTCTCTTCTTATAACAAACATTCCTAATGAGCAAAATGCCAACAGGAGAGGAGTTGCGATGAAAGTAATCGAGAACAGTCTCAATCTACCCCGACGTAGATTTGTACAAGGACTCGCTGCAGGTGGCGTGGTATTGGGCATGGCGCCCATGTTAAGACCCGCGCAGGCTGCCAGTCTGGGCACAGTCACCGGCGATGTACCCGTGCTGACCGGCAACGAGTTCGACCTGATTATCGATGAAACGCCCGTTAATTTTACTGGCAAAACACGCATGGCCACCACCATTAACGGCTCCATTCCTGGCCCAACACTGCGCATGCGTGAAGGAGATGAGGTGACCATTAGGGTGACCAATCGGCTGAAAGAGCCGACCTCCATTCACTGGCACGGTATTATTTTGCCTTATCAGATGGACGGCGTGCCGGGCATTAGTTTTGCGGGTATCGCCCCCGGTGAAACCTTTACTTATAAGTACAAGTTGGAGCAAAGCGGCACCTATTGGTATCACTCTCATTCGGGCATGCAAGAACTCACCGGTATGTACGGAGGCTTAATCATCGACCCCGCGGAAGGCGATAGCATTAAAGCCGACCGCGAACATCTGGTGTTGCTCTCAGACTGGACCGATGAAAATCCGATGCGAGTATTAGGTAAGCTCAAGAATCAGGGCGACCTCTACAACTTCAATCAACCTACGGTCTTCGACTTCTTTCGTGATGTGTCCAGTGATGGCTTAACCTCAGCACTAAACAAACGGCAGATGTGGAACGAAATGCGCATGAGCCCCACCGACTTGGCAGATTTGTCCTCGGAGACGCTGACCTATCTCATGAACGGCACCGCTCCTGCGGGCAACTGGACGGCCCTGTTCAAACAAGGTGAACGAGTGCGGTTGCGCTTTATTAATGGCGCTGGCAATAGCTTTTATGATGTGCGGATCCCTGGCCTTAAAATGACGGTGGTTCAAGCCGACGGTCTGAATGTAGAGCCAGTGACCGTGGACGAATTCCGGTTTGGCCCTGGCGAAACTTATGATGTGCTGGTGGAGCCCCAAGCCGAGGCTTATACCCTGTTTGCCCAAGCGATGGACAGAACCGGTTATGCCCGCGGTACTTTAGGTACTCGAGCAGGACTGAGTGCTGCCGTGCCAGAGCTGGACCCTGCTGAGTGGCTAACCATGGCCGATATGATGGGTGATATGGGCGGCATGGATCACGGCGCTATGGCTGGTATGGATCACGGTGGCATGGCTGGCATGGCTGGCATGGCTGGCATGGCTGGCATGGACCACGGCGCTATGACTGGTATGGATCACGGTAGCATGGCTGGCATGGACCACGGCGCTATGGCTGGTATGGATCACGGTGGCATGGCTGGCATGGACCACGGCGCTATGACTGGTATGGATCACGGTAGCATGGCTGGTATGGACCACGGCGCTATGGCTGGGGGATTAAGTAAGGCGAGCAGCGAGGTGAATCATGCTCGTAGTGAGTATGGTCCTAGCGTGGATATGCGGGTCGATACGCCGCGCACCAACTTGGACGATCCCGGCATTGGCTTACGCAACAACGGCCGTCGAGTACTGACCTTGGCCGACTTGCGTACCCCAGGCGGCCCTATGGATCCAAGACCGGCGGAGCGGGAAATAGAACTACACCTAACCGGTAATATGGAGCGCTATACCTGGTCGTTCGATGGCGTTGAATTTGGTAGCTCTACACCCGTGCACTTTAACTATGGCGAACGAGTGCGGATCATTCTGCACAACGACACCATGATGACTCACCCCATGCATCTGCACGGCATGTGGAGCGAACTGGAAAATCCGGACGGGAGTTTTCAAGTACGTCGCCACACCATACAAGTGCAACCGGCACAACGGATTAGCTTTTTGGTCACTGCAGACGCGCTTGGACGCTGGGCTTGGCACTGTCACCTCATGTTCCATATGGACGCGGGTATGTTCCGCGAAGTGGTGGTGTCATGAGCGGGATCAACGGAAGGAAAACGACCATGAAATCCGGATTGAACAGCATATTACTGGCCTTAACGGTGTTACCAGCTGGCGCTGCATTGGCTCAAGACGCTCATGCTGGGCACGGCTCAGCATCGGCAAACAGTCAGATGAAAGACATGGACCACCGTCAAATGAAGGACATGGACCATAGTCAAATGAAAGACATGGACCACAGTCAAATGAAAGACATGGACCATAGTCAAATGAAGGACATGGACCACAGTCAAATGAAGGACATGGACCACAGTCAAATGAAAGACATGGATCATAGCCAGATGCAGGGTATGGATCACGGTAGCATGCAGATGCAGGGGGGCTCTGCGCCCGCCGACGCCAGAGATCCCGATGCCTATTCCGGTGGTTTTACTTTAGAAGACGGTCCCTATGCGTTGCCCGGTCCTCGTCAGTTAAGACTGGCTGACGAGCATACTTTCTACGGGGTGCTAGTCGATAAATTAGAGCGGGTAGATAACGGTGCAGGCCATGCCTTAGCCTTTGACACTCGTGCTTGGATTGGTCGTGATTACAACCGAGCCGTACTAAAAGCAGAAGGCGACATAGAGCAAGGCAAGCTGGCAGAAGCCAGCACCGAGCTGTTATGGAGCCATGCACTGAGCACGTTTTGGAACAGTGAATTGGGTGTGCGTTATGACACGGGTCACGGGCCGGATCAGGGCTGGTTAGCCTTAGGTGTGGCGGGCTTAGCCCCTTATTGGTTTGAACTCGATGCCACAACCTATTTGGGCGACAATGGACAAACGGCGTTAGCCGTAGAAGCGGAATATGAACTCTTATTAACCCAGCGACTGGTATTGCAACCCAGTGTGGAGTTGACCGCTTACGGCAAGGATGATGCCGAACGCGGCCAAGGCCAAGGTTTATCTGAGCTAGTAGCCGGTGCTCGACTGCGCTATGAAATCGATCGCCAGTTTGCCCCCTATCTAGGCTGGGAATGGGCAACCGCGCTGGGAAATAGTGCCGATCTACGGCGAATAGAAGACGAAGCGACCCAGGAAACTCGCTGGTTAGCTGGGGTTAAGTTCTGGTTTTAAACCGTGATGATATTCAACAAATACGCGAAACAAGTACACTCAAGGAAACACTCATGAAAAAAACACTATCCGTATTAATGCTGTCTTTATTACCCGGCTTGGCAATGGCTGCCGGAGAGCACGGTGACCATCAAGGCCATGATATGGCGGCGATGCAACAGAATATGCAAGGGGTAGGTCAGCCTGGTAAAGGCGCCGACGTGAGTCGCACCATAGAAGTGGTTATGAACGATAATATGCGTTTTTCACCGGAACAGATTGAGGTTAAAGCCGGTGAAACCGTGCGGCTGTTTATTAAAAATTCCGGTAAAGTGGCTCATGAACTCGTCATTGGTGATATGGCATCTTTGCAAGAACATGCCGACATGATGCGCCAGATGCCAGATATGAAACACGCCGAGCCCAATATGATCACCCTGCAGCCGGGCCAGAAAGGTGGCTTGGTCTGGAAGTTTGATCAGGCCGGTACCGTCGATTTTGCCTGTCTGATCCCCGGCCATATGGAAGCTGGCATGAAGGGCAGTGTAGAGGTAATGTAGGACTGTTAAATTAGAGCAGGTAATAGTAGTCGCACAAATGCATTAAAAAACATGTAACACTAATGGCATGGGCCCCGCCCATGCCATTTTCAGTTTATTGAATAAGAGGATGTATAGCGTGAAAAAAACATCAGCAGCCCGTCGTTGGCCGTTATGGGGCATAGTGGTTGGTGCGCTCGCCCTAGTGGTTATTATTGGCAGTCGATTTTTACCGAACGGTGAGTCGGAGCAGCAAAACCAGCAAGCACAGCTATCTCAGGGCAAACAAGCTTATAACGACAATTGCGCCAGCTGTCATGGTGCAGACTTGAAAGGCACTCGCCAAGGCCCCTCCTTTATTCATCCGGTGTATGAGCCTTCTCATCATGGTGATGAAGCATTTTATCGTGCCGCCGCTAATGGCGTGCGTGCCCATCACTGGCGCTTTGGCGATATGCCGCCGGTATCGGGAGTTACCCAAGCTGAGGTGGGTGAAATAATTGGCTATATTCGCGAGCAACAGCGTGCCAATGGCATCAAGTAAATACCCTACCTGTACCTCAGCTTTTGAGGGCCGGAAACCAAACACTAAAACAGGTTTCTTGTGCATCAGAGTGCACAGCAATAGTGCCGTGATGCGCGGTAATAATCGCTTGGGTAATTGCTAGCCCAAGCCCCGTGCCCTCGGTTATGGGTTGGCGTGCATGGTCCACGCGGTAAAAGCGGTCAAACAGATGAGGCCATTCTTCGCTTGGAATCGCCGGTCCCGGATTGGTGACTGTCACGGTTGTACCCTGCTTATCACTGCTAATAGTCATGCGTACTTCACCCTGTGCTGGTGTATAGCGAATGGCATTCGTGAGTAGATTACTGAAAGCCCGTTGCAGCATCGCTTTATCTCCCAGCAGCGGAGCTTGGCCTTGTCGGTGTAGGCGCACTTGTTGTTCACTGGCCAAGGGCTCAAAAAATTCAATCAGTTCATCCAACTCATCATTCAAGGCCAGCGGCGCGGGCTGCATGGTTAACTGACCTTGCTCAGACTTGGCAAGAAATAGCATTTCACCAATCATCCTTGCCAGCCGCTCGGCAGTTTCCAGATTCGCGTAGAGCACTTCTTTGTACTCTTCGGCATTACGCGGCTGTGCCAACGCCACTTGGGTTTGCATCATTAGGCTGTTAACTGGGGTGCGCAGCTCATGAGCAATATCCGAAGAAAAAGCCGTTAGTCGCTGAAAAGAGCCTTCCAGTCGATCCAGCATGTCATTGAATGCTTGTATGGGGCCGTGTAGTTCTGAGGGAGCTTTGGCCAAAGAGAGCCGATGACCGAGCTTATTGGCGGTGACCCGAGCAGAAAGCGAGGCTAGGCTACGTAATGGTTTTAGGCCGGTACGTGATGCCAACCATCCGAGCAGTATTGAGATTAAGGCAATGCCACCCGTCAGCCAAGCAAGGCCAATTTTTATTTCATCAATAAAGTGCTGATGATAACTGGTGTCTAATGCCACACGGACCAAGACCGTATTGGGGGTATTGAGTCCAGTTATCGCCGAGCCAACAGTAACCCGATCAGTAATACTGCGATAGCGAATACCACCTTCAACCCAGTTCTCTTGCAATGGCAATGAGTCATAGTCGGGCATGCCTTGGCTCAGGCCAGGTTGCTGGCGCCCTGTGGGATGGACGCTAGCCAACTCTTTGCCTTTTAGGTCTCTAATCAGCAAAAAGTACCCACTATGGCCAGAGAGCATGTTGTTCAGATCAGCTTTCAGTGTCGACCAATCTTGTTCATGACTCTGTTGCTGGCTGGCGATAAACTTCTTAGTTAATATTATTTTGCTTTGAATATCACTTTCGTCTTGGCGCGCAAAGTGATGCTCTAACGACTGCATTAAGACGACACTCACTAAACCCCATATCGCCAACATGGCGATACTAAACATCAAGCTGAGCCGAGTGGTTAAAGACAGATAACTGCTCATTATGTAGTCCTTTACTCGCAGAATTTACGAGTGAGCAATATAACATTTTGGACACAAGCCAGTATGTACTTTGCAGATAGGCGAGTTCGAGAGTAAACATCAGCGAATAAATTGGTTCTCGGCCAACTACAGACAGTAAGAGTAATGAGATAACAACTATCCCAGATCAACTAAAAATGCTCGATCTGCGTGGCGTTCTCGTATCTATTGTTGGCTAGCGCCGCCATGACCATAGCCATGGTGCGCAGCAGCTCAAACGCAAAAACGCTGCTATTTTATTTCCAACTCAAATATTCGCCTTTCAAATGTATTGCTGTTTCGCTCACACCTCTGTCAGCACTGAATTCGGAGAAATTATATGTGGATAAAACGCTCATTTTTTGCCGCCCTCTTTGGCGGTCTGCTTTTCACCTTGATGACAATGATGGTGAAGGCTGATCCTATGGTGCAGCAACTGCACGACGCTGCAGCCTCGGGCGACAGTAGTCAAATCACGGCGCTGCTAGGCCAAGGCGCAAGCATAGACGCGCGCAACAGCCTTAAGCAGACGCCGCTGATGGTGGCCACCCACGCCAATCATGTTGCCACCGCCAAGGTACTGATTGACGCCGGTGCAGACGTAAATGCCAAAGATTCAATCCAAGACAGCCCCTATCTTTACGCCGGCGCGCGCGGGCACCTTGAGATCCTAAAGATGACGCTCGACCACGGGGCCGACTTGACGAGCACCAACCGCTATGGCGGCACTGCTCTTATTCCCGCCGCTGAGAGAGGGCATGTGGAGACAGTACGCACGCTGATCCAAGCCGGTACTAACATCGACCATATCAACAATTTGGGTTGGACCGCCTTACTGGAAGCGATCATTCTCGCCGATGGTGGGCCTCGTCATATTGAGATAGTCCGGCTGTTAGTAGACGCAGGCGCAGACGTTAATCTCGCAGACAAGGAAAGAACCACACCGCTACAACATGCCCGCCAGCGCGGATACTCGGCCATGGTCACGCTTCTCGAACAAGCCGGTGCTAAATAACTGACCAACTATTGTTGAACGAAGCTAGAAACGGCGTGAATGACAATGCCTACTACCTTTTTCAACGATCTAAGGCTGCTTGTTGAAAGTTGTCTTTTGTAGCCGCCACTTATTTAATGCAGAAAGTTCAGCAGACCTGTGCAGCGGGGTTTTCATTAGTCGTCATTCTGACGAAAGTCAGAATCTCGGGGTTTAAATATTTCAACAGGCTGGCATAGCCGCCAGCGCACTGTAAAAGTCGGACAAAGGGTCCACCCCACCGACACGCTGCAAGCACACTCCCTGTGGCGCTCAAACACATCATCCCTGTCATGTGATGGTCGGCGGCGCAGACTCCTTCATCCTCCCTAAAGCTGTGGTGTGCCCTGTTGCTGGCCGACTTTTCTAGCCGCCATACTTTCATAAAGAGTAGTCAGCGGATCTGCGAAGCAGGATTTTGGTTTGCCGTCAGGCTGACAAAAGTCAGAATCTTGGTCTGAGAGATAGCGCGGATCTAGAGCCAGCAGGTTGCCTACACAGACGTTCCTCAATAAGACCACTCTTCATTTCAGCACACTGCAGGAGCCTTTGTTAGCTATGACATTTCACGGTCGGCTGCGGCAGATCCTACTGTCTATTTCAGCGATCACAGCATGCTCAAAAAGATCCTCACCTGTGCTCAATTACACTCAGGAGTGAGAATTATCATCAACCATTTCAAAACTTACTCTCAGCCTACTGAGCAATGTACGCACTCACATATGGCAATCTGCGCATGCTCAGATTGAGCACCCACTAGAAAGGGTTATTTCATTGTAAATTTCTTAAAAATCAGAATATTAGAAAAAGTGCGCCGAGCTGGTATGATGCGCACTATTAAAATGTAGCTGAATAGGAGATATTGCATGAGACCTCTTGCCGGAATGAAAAAAGATGAGATCTTTCTGGAAGTAAACTCAGATGAACGAATCGGGCCATTTAGAACCGCTTTTACAAACAAGAGCGTTACGATATACGAAACTTCCATCAGCGTGACTGAGGGTGACAAAGTTATAAGACCGCTCCCAAATGGCAGAGAGGAGTTTTACACTATTCTTGAAACCCATTACAGCTCGGGTCTTTCAGCCATCCCCGCACATTACACGCTCAAAATTTCAAAAGACAGTGCTATTACACCACCGCCTAACGTGGGAAACACCACAAACCACATCAGTATTTCAAACTCGCAAGGATTTCAAGTAGGCAATTACAATACTCAAAATCTTGAGCTTGTACTCAATCAACTAGTTGAGCACATAAATAATACTGATGCTTCGCGAGAGGAAAAAGAAGAAGCAAAAGGTAGGCTTGATTCGTTTTTATCCCATCCATTAGTTTCCACTGTCGTTGGCGCCTCATTGCCAGTAGCGCTCGGGTTATTCAGCTAACAACTGGTTCAAACCGTTCGCTTCGCGAACTAGGAAGGGCTAAAGCCCGCGTTTTAACCAAACGTTAGGCATAAGGAGCTATGCTTGAAAATTCACGACAAAATCTTGCTTGCAGGTGAGCTACTTCTCGAAGCTGCTAACATTTATAAATCAGCAAAGACAGATGCTGAATTTGCTAAGAGTATTCTCCTTGCGGGTGCGGTTATTAATATTGCGTCACCATGGTTGCAAGAATTAGGTGTTGAACCTTCCCAAGTTCAACATGCGCATATCGTACTAGAGCTTAGAAAACTTGATAAAGGCACTTTAACTGAATCACAAATCAGAAAAGAGATAGGTAAATCGTTAAAATTTTCGAGGATGGTTTATAACTCTTTAAAACATGCGGGAAATGGGAGCCTGAAAGCATCAGAAGATCTAACCTTCGAAGCTGATCTCCCAGAAGAAGCTTACTTCTTAATTGGAAGTGCAATTGATGATTTTAGAAGGCTTCCATTGTCTGTTCGGACTATAAATGGTGAACTTTTGACATTACTGCAATCAAGTTGGATAGCCTAACAATCGCCATCAAAAACGCGTCCGTTGGGCGCTCGACTAGCAACAAGTTGCTCGCGTTTGCGACGGGCGTTACCAACATAAAGCCATGCAGAGTCTACTCTCGGTTCTTGAATAGAATGTGGCCGAGCCGGCTGAATTTGATAAACTTGCACCCTATTGCCGCTCAATATTTACCATCACAAGAGACTGATATGGCTAGCAACAGGCTTAACGACAACAACACCGACGAACAATTTATCACCGGCATTGATACGCGCCTTAACATTAATAAGGCCGACAGCCAAAACAAAAAGCTGCAATCGTTGGGCTTCTTGAGCTTTTTGGACGATGTACAAACCGAGTTGAATGCGGCTGTGGCGGTCTTTATTGAAGTGAATGGCCATGATGTTCAGCGGCTAACAGCCGATAAAACGGATATTAATACGCTGTTTGCTGACAATGAGCATTACCCTGACTTTGTCGCTTATTTTGAGCGTACCAAGGCCGATATTGAACATTGGGTAGCAGCAGACAATCCTGAGCCATTGGCGCATCAGGCGATTGTTGATCAAGTGATCTGTTTGCGGGCTTTTATAGAAACACGTTATGCCGCCTCTATTTCCGAACCGGATACGCCACCAAAACAGCGCAAAGTTGGCCATTATTTAGGCGCCGGCATCGTATTTTTTCCGATTATCTTTGCTTGGCTGACGCTGCGTAAAGGCTACTCAAATTGGTTAAGAATAGGTGCCTTTATATGGTTAGGTGTCTTCTTGTACTTCACCATGCCCAGCCCGAGGGAAGAGTTGCAGCCCGCCCCTTCCGTAACAGAAGCGCTGCCTGCCAATGAAGCCCCCTCAAGCTCTTATCAACAAGAGCCAGAACAAGACTCAGAACCGCAAATCGCCCGCTAACTCATATTTCAGTCTGGCTTAAGTGACTTTGGGTAAGTCGCTAATGCGGGTAGTGTAAGCCGGTGAAAGGTACTCTCGTTTCATTTTCCAGTCGGTTTGAATGCCTTCGGCGGCGAGGAAAATGCGGCCCTTGCCACTGCGATTAATCTTATCCATCGCCGCCATGAGTTGTTTACTGCGCGGCTTAGGGCTTACTTCATCAAACAGGCTGGCTTGATACGTGCCGGCGGGCCAAAAGTCGGTGAGCATCACGCCCGCTTTTTGGTAGCGATAACCGGGCCGCCAAATTTGCGTTAAACACTGTTGGGCGGCTTGCACTAACTCGCGGCTATCATTGCTGGGCACGTTCAAGACAGTGAGGGCCGAATTACTGTAATAAGGTTGATTGGGTGCAAAGGGGCTGGTGCGCACAAACACCTGCACCAGTCGGCAATAGCTGTGTTGTAGGCGTAGCTTCTCTGCTGCCCGACAAGCATATTGGCTGACGGCTTGGCACAGCGGCGCTAACTCGGTAATTTTCTCGCCAAAGCTGCGCGAGCTGATCAACTGCTGCTTGGGGCCAAGCCCTTCGTCTAGCCCTAAACAACTCTCGCCATTCAGCTCACACACGGTGCGCTCTACCACTACCGAAAATTGGCGGCGGATCACCTTGCTATTGGCTTGGGCTAACTGCCAAGCGGTATGAATACCCATGGCATTCAGTTGCTTGGCCAAACGCCGGCCTATGCCCCATACCTCTTCCACTGGCACTAACTGCAGTAGCTTTTTTTGCCGCACTGGATTGGTCAGATCCACCACGCCCCCCGTGGCAGGCCAACGTTTGGCCGCGTAATTAGCCAGCTTGGCGAGGGTCTTGGTGGGTGCAATGCCTACGCCCACGTTAATGCCTACCCAACGCGCCACCGTGCTTTGCAACTCGGCACCAAACACGCTTAACGGCGTGAGACTTTGTATGCCGCTCACATCAATAAAAGCTTCATCAATGGAGTACACCTCAACTTTGGGCGAAAGCATTTCTAGCACTTGCATCACGCGACTAGAAATATCTGCGTACAAGGCGTAATTGCTGGAGAACACCACGCCGCCCATGGCCTGATACTCATCTTTTATCTTAAAATACGGCACGCCCATTTTAATACCGAGCAGCTTTGCCTCAGCACTTCGCGCCACCACGCAGCCATCGTTATTAGAGAGCACCACTATGGGTCGGCCGTGTAAGTCCGGCCTAAATAGCCGCTCGCAGGAGGCATAAAAGTTATTACAATCCACCAGCGCGAATACCGGTTTCATAGGGATAACTTGCGTACTAAATTGGTGACCACGCCAAATATTTCGAGCGTGACGCCCTCGCTCGGTACGATAGCCGCGTAATCAGGATTTGCCGCCATCAGCCGAACAATGGGCCTTAGCTCGAGTCGCTTACAGGTCATTTCGCCGTTCACGCTGGCAATCACAATCTGGCCATGGCGCGCCTCTACACTGCGATCCACCACTAATAAATCGCCGGGATAAATGCCAGCGTTGATCATGCTGTCACCACTGGCCCGCACCAAATACGTGGCTGCGGGGTGGCGAATGCAATAATCGTTGAGATCTATGCCCTGCTCTACATAATCTTGCGCCGGACTCGGAAATCCACAAGAAGCGCGATCCAGCAGCAACGGCAGTATTTGATGCATACCGGCTTCTAGTTTCCCTAACAGAACAGCCATCTTAGCCACCCCACAACACTGTATATATAAACAGTGTATTTTTAGATAGTCCAGACCGCAAGTAAGGAATGCGCTTACGCGTTTCAGTGCGGATAAATTTGAGTGCGAGACTGCGCCAAACTGACTAATCCATATCGATCAATATGAGATCCAGATAGCACCAAAAGATGAAAGCCGCGTTCAAGTCGGCTAACATGCTGACTTTTTATACTTTTAAGGTCAGTTACTGACTAACTCGCAAGCCAGCGCTCTGTGTTAAGCGAACTCTTACGCACAATTGGGCTCTCATTTGTAAGTCATTATTAAAAAAGGCAATATTTTGTTACGGACTACTCTTTATGCATCGCTGAGCCTCTCCTTATTACTCAGCAGCCCGCTCACTCACGCCCGCGCCTACGTGGATGGTCATCTGCACTACGTCGATTTCTTTCAAGAGTCTGAGGGCATGCCTGCATTGCTCAGCGCCATGGACGACGGTGATATTCGCCGTGCCGCCATTATGGGCATTCCGGTGGCAAAAATTTGGCAAGAAGATGAACCGCAAAAGCCTCGTTACTATGCGGGTGACGACGCCGCTATGTATTGGTATAGCGCCACCGATTTTGAGTTATTGCATGCCATTCAAGCCCTACCACCTGAGGATCAGCAGCGTTTTATTCCTTTTTTATCTGGCATTAACGCCACCGATAAAAATTCTGCCGCTCATTTGCGCCGCGCTCTGGAGCTTAATCCTGGCTTTTGGCAAGGCATTGGCGAGGTGTTTACCCGTCACGATGACGTTACCGCGCTGCTGCACGGCGATACACCGCGCGCCAATAGCGAAGCCATGATGAAAATTTATAAGGTGGCGGCTGAGTTCAACTTGCCGGTGCTTATTCACAGCAACGTTACCTCAAAGCGTGAGCGTAACCCGCTGTATTTAGAGGAGCTAGAAGAGGCAGTCAGTAAAAATCCTGATGTTAAGTTTATTTGGGCCCATGCGGGCACCAGTAAAGAGCTGCATCGTCATCAAGATGAATTGGATTTTTTACGGCCCTTACTCAAGCGCCTGTTGGCTGACTATGACAACTTAACCATAGATTTATCTTGGACGCTGCTAGAGCCTTATCTGCTGGATGAAAAAGGCACACCGCGCCCGCAATGGTTGGCATTGTTAAAGCAATATCCCACTCGTTTCGTACTCGGCAGTGATGTGGTGGGTCGCTTTGGCAACTTAGGCAAGACCATGCAAGGCTTCGATCCAGTATTACAGGCATTGCCCGCAGACGTGGCCAGCGCCATCGCCCACGATAATTTTTTAGCGCTGCTGCCTAAGTCAGCCAAGCAAGACACAGCGCCTGATCCAAAGCCCAAACAAGAACCAAAGCAAAAGTCTGAATCAGATAACAAAGCTAGGCCTAAATCAGACACACAGGCGAAACCGCCAACTACAGACTCAGATACTCAACAGCCAGCAAAGAAAAAATCCGCTGATTAAGCCATTTTTTCTAGACAGATTAAGCGCTCACATCTTAAGGAATGAGCGCTTTTTTATTGCTGATGCGGCGCCTCTGCTCAACATTTACATTTATTCGCGCGTAAAAGTGTAGAGATTTGCACTTTGTGGCGCAGAAAAGTGTGAAATTAGCCTGACGATGTTCCTGTAAGACCACTTATCTAACTCTATTTTTACAAACCTACACGAATCCGATCAAAAAATAATCAGCCATGACACTGTAATTTTATACATGTAATGCCGTAGAATACGGCCATGAATATGCCCCTTGTTACTGCCACTTCGTTGGCGGATCCGCTGTATTACCTGCGCAATGCGCAGCAGGTGATTGAGCTGTGCCTCAGTCAATATAGTGACTTGCTCACCCCAGGCGAAACCCAACAACTGCAACAGCTCCTGCAACTGGATACCCCAGCGCAGGCTTTGCTGGTGCGTTTGGTGATGCGCAAAGGCACGCTGTTTCGTACCGATAAACTCAGCTATACAGAAGTGCCCGACTTAAGCGCGGCCCTTAGGCTATTGAGTGCGCTGGGCTTAGTGTCGCTTGAGCCTGAACTGCTGTTAAGCGAGCTGTGCCATCTAGCCAAGCGCGAAGAATGCGTGGCACTGGCACGGCTAACTACGAGCGAGACGCTCTTTGCCGCCAGCAGCCGTAAAGGTGATTTAGTCAGTGCCTTGTTAGAACAGGCTACAACCGATGACCTTAAAACACTGGCCGCTTGGTGGCCTGATGCGCCTTTTACGGTAATCCAATTAAGCTGTGCTTCTTTATTTGATCGGCTACGGCTGATGTTTTTTGGCAACCTGCGTCAAGATTGGTCGGAGTTTGTATTAACCGAGCTGGGCCTGCAGCAGTTTGAAGCTATGCCATTGAATAGTGACTCGAAACCCTTTCAAGCTCGCGCCGAAGTGGACTTGTATTTAGCGCTGCAGCAGTTACAAAGCCGAGTGTTTAATGGCGAGCCTATCGCTAACATTCGCCCTTTATTACCGGCACCCGTGGCTTGTGAATGGATTGAATATCGTCGCCACAAGGTGCTGTATCAATTTGGCCGTGAAGCGGAACGCCAGCAAGACTTAAGCTTGGCGCTGGACTTATATCAACAAAGTAAGCACCGAGAAGCGCAAGTGCGCACGCTGCGGCTATTAGAAAAGCAGCTATCGCCAGCCGAGGTGTTTACTTATACCACGCAGGCGCTCATTAATATCACTCAGCCTGAAGCGCGGGTAACCATAGAGCGCATTCGCCAACGCAGCGCTAAAAAGGCGGGCATTATCTATACGCCGCCGATTAGCTTAAACGTGCCCAGCGACAGTGAAATATTAGAAAGGCCCACCCAAGGTCGAGTTGAGGCGGCGGTGATCGCTCATTTAACCAGCGACACTCGACAAGTGTTTCATGTAGAAAATCGTTTGTTTAATGGCTTATTTGCACTGTTATTTTGGCCGGCGTTATTTGCACCCATTCGCGGTGCCTTTTTTAATCCCTTTCAAGCGGGCCCTGCGGATTTGTATCGTCCGGACTTTATCGACAGTCGCGCTCAATGGCTGAATGAGGGTTTTGCCCAGCTTAAATCCGGTGAATATAAAGAGGTGATTAAAGCGCGCTATCAGCAAAAGTACGGCATCAGCTGCGCCTTTATGCATTGGCCAAGCTTAAGTTATGAGCTTATCGAAATGGCACTAACAGTGATCCCTACCGCACACTTAACAGCGGTGTTTAACTATTTATTATTAGACTTACGCCATCATCGCAAAGGCATGCCCGACCTCTTAGAACTGGACTTAGCCAACCAAAGCTATCGCTTAATAGAAGTAAAAGGCCCCGGCGATCGACTGCAAGATCATCAGCGTTTATGGATCCAGACCATGCTCGCCCAAGGCTTGCCAGTGAGCGTGATGCAGGTGAGCTGGAGTGATAATTGAAACAAGAGCTGAAACACCAATTGAAGCCAGAGTTGAAGCCAGAGCAGATCGCCATTGCAGTGCGAACCTTGTGCGAGTTTGCGGCACGCCTTGGCAGCCTAGAGCACAGCTATACGCCCTCGCCCACTGCCATCGAGGGCATGGCTGGCCATAAAAAAATACAAGGCCGGCGCGGGCCGGATTATCAAGCGGAATACCTGTTAACTGGCGATTGCTTAGGCATTACTCTTCGCGGCCGTGCTGACGGCTATGAAGCCAAGGGTTATCAGGCTAAGGGGTATCAAGAATATTCTGAGCAAACACTCACGCCCTTATTAGAAGAAATTAAAACCCACCGAGGTGAGATCTCGCGCTTAGGCGAAGGCCAGCGCCAGCTGCACTGGGCACAATTAAAAGTCTATGGCGCACTGTTGTGCGCTCGTGACCAGTTAGCGCAAGTGCGCTTGCGCTTGTTGTATTACGACATTGGCAAAGATTTAGAAACGCCGCTGGAAGAAACGTGGGAGCATGCTGAGCTAGAGAGTTTTTTGCACGATCTCTGTACCCGTTATCAAGACTGGCATCAGCAAGAACAAGCCCACAGAGTAAAGCGCGATCAGTCCTTAATAAGCTTGGCGTTTCCGTTTGCGGACTTTCGCACTCATCAACGACATTTAAGCGAGACCGTTTATAAAGCCATTAGTCGCGCGCAAAGTTTACAGCTAGAAGCACCCACCGGCATTGGCAAAACTCTAGGCGTGGCCTATCCCGCTCTCATGGCCATGCCCAGACGCGGGCTGGACAGACTGTTTATGCTGAGCGCACGCACTACCGGCCGGCAATTGATGCTCGACAGCTTAAGTAAGCTCAAAGGGCCAGATGATGGGCTGTTACCGGTGCGCATCTTAGAGCTGACCGCCCGCGATAAAGCCTGCTTGCATACCGATCTTGCTTGCCATGGGGAGTCTTGCCCACTGGCCAGTGGCTTTTTTGATAAATTGCCAAAGGCACGCCAAGCGGCGGCTAATCGTTATTGGTTGGATCAGACCAGCATTAATGAGATAGCGGCTGAGCATCAGCTGTGCCCGTATTATTTAGCGCAAGAAATGGCCCGCTGGTCTGATGTAGTGGTAGGTGACGTGAACCATTATTTTGATCAGCAAGCGCTGTTATTTGGCTTAAGTCAGCAAAATGAATGGCGCTCGGTGCCGCTAATCGATGAAGCTCATAACTTAATAGAACGGGCGCGGGGCATGTATTCTGCCGCGCTTAATCAAGCGCAATTTAGTGCCGCTGCTAAAGCAGCACCGGCAAGTTTAAAAAAGACGTTTACCGCACTGCAACGAGCCTGGAAGCGTTTGATCTCGGCTCATGAACTAGCAGATTCGGTTGCCGTTAAAGTCGGTGCCGAACCGCAGAACCATCAGCTAAGCACCGTGCCCACCGAACTGAACGGTGCATTACAACGATTAATCGGTGAGATCACCGAACACTTTAGCGAGTTTTCACCAACGCCGGAGCTACAAGCAGTGCTGTTTGATAGCTTGGCTTTTTTAAAACTGGCCGAGCAATTTGGTGAGCATTCTTTATGTACGTTAGAAGTTCGCACTTGGACTGCTGGCAGTAAGCCGCGGCAATCGGCCAGTCTTGCGCTACAAAATTTAATTCCCGCCGATTTTTTAGCGCCCCGCTTTGCTCACGCCGAGGCGGCGATATTGTTTTCTGCCACCTTAAGCCCAGCCCGTTATTACCACGACTTACTCGGTTTACCAGACTCTACCTGTGGCCAGACCATTGCCAGCCCTTTCTCGGCTCAGCAACTGCAATTGAACGTGCTTAATGTGAGCACCCGCTTTAAGGATCGCGCCCGTTCTTTGCCAGCTATTAGCCAGCGCATTGCCGCACACTATCAGGCCAAAGCGGGTAATTACTTGGTGTATTTAAGCAGCTTCGCTTATCTCAAGCAGTTGCAGGATTATTTTCAAAACCAACACCCAAGTCTCCCTTGCATAGCGCAAACATCCGGCATGTCTGAGGCTGAACGGCTGGCCTTTATTGAACGCTTTCGTAACGGACGCGGCTTAGTAGGTTTTGCGGTATTAGGCGGGGCTTTTTCTGAGGGCATAGACTTACCCGGTGACGACTTAGTGGGGGTATTTATCGCCACCCTCGGCTTGCCGCCCTTCGATGACTATCATCAACAATTGGCTCAGCGCTTAGCCGCGCGTTTTGGCTCCGATCAAAGTTATGCTTACACCTATTTATATCCGGGGTTACGCAAGGTTATCCAAGCGGCAGGTCGCTTGATCCGCACCCCTGACGATACTGGCGTCATTGAGCTGATGGATGACAGGTTTAATAGCCCAGATATTCAACGGCTGCTGCCCACTTGGTGGACTGAAAATGCTCATTCGCAAGCAATGCGCTCTATTTGACCATTGCTGAGTTTAAAGAAGGCATTTTGCGGAATTTCTTGCTGCCAGATGGCGTGATCATCCATTTGTGCATATATACCCCGTAATAAAGCGCCCGATAAACCATGGCCCACCACCACCACTTGCTCGGGTAGATTAGGGTCTTGCAGCCAGCTTAAGAGTCGCAGCTTTGCATGCGCTAGGGTGCGTTCTCAATTATGCCAGCCAGATAACGGCTGACACGAGGCTCAACATTGACTGGTAATTTTTTGCCAGTCGTTCGTACCTAGTTGCTATACGACGAAATTGCTTCAACTTTTGGAAGAAACGCTCAACCAAGTTGCGATCTTTATAAACATGACGATCCAACGGCCTTGGCTCCAATCGATTTTTTCTTGAGGGTATAACCGCTTCTGCTCCAACACTTTGAATACTTTCAACAAACGCATCTGAATCATAACCCTTGTCAGCCAAGACCTGGCTAGGCGTAAAACCATCCAACAATGCCTCTGCTTGATCATATTCTGAGGCCTGCCCTAGGGTTAACAGTAAGCGCACGGGGTTGCCTAAAGCGTCAACGGCAGCATGGATTTTAGTCGTTAGTCCACCTCTAGACTTCCCCATGGCTTCTGCATCTTGCTCTTTTTTTTAGCCGCCCCATGTTGATGGACACGAACGATACTACCGTCGATCATGAGTTGCTCAAAATCAGCTTCTTTGGATAACTCCTCCATTATCGTGAGCCAGACGCCTTTGTGAGACCAACGACTATATCGGACGTAAACGCGGTGCCAATGCCCATAAAAATCAGGTAAATCCCGCCAAGGTGCGCCAGTTCGAGCAATCCAAAGTACCGCTTCAACAAATTTGCGATTATCGAGTGCTGTCACGCCTCTATCGCTAGCTTTACCCGGGAGCAGTTCTTCGATGCACTCCCATTGATCATCTCGTAGCAAGTAATGCCTCATAAGTCGTTACCTCACAAGTAGTTACTTCAAATACTATAAAGGTAGCTAATGCAGCCGAAGCGTCAAATGAGAACGCGCCCTAGGGTTTCGGCACCGGGTGCTTTGAGATACCAGCTTAAGACTTGCTGGGAAATATGCGGATATTGCGTTTGCAGGTCCGGTGCGCGTTGCTGTTCCCATTCGCCTAAGCCCACTTCCATTAGCCGTTCATCGAGCTGAATATCCTTAAGAGATAATTGCAGGTGCTCACTAATGATCTGTGCGGTTTGTTGCGCACGCCCCAGTGGGCTGGAATACAGCGCCCAGTCTGTTGGCTTATCTAATAACCCAGCCAAAGTGTTGGCCATGGCGTGCGCTTGCGCTAACCCCAACTCGGTGAGATCAGAATTACAATGACCTTGCAAACGCTGCTCAGCATTAAACAGCGTTTGGCCATGGCGTAATAAATAGATAGTGCGTGACATGGTGTGCGTACCTTGATGCAAAAACAGAATAACAGCGCAAAGAGAACCAAGATTTTTTTGCAACGGAATCCACAAAACCCACGGAAAAATAGTGATCAGTTCTGAAAAACATTTAATGGTTAAAACTAAGACATCCGTAGCGCCGTCTGTTTTATTCTAGAGGCGCTCTCGTTTATCAAAAGTATTCACACAAAAAATATGGCATGGCCCAAAACGGTCGAATACCCTTTGCCTAAAGTAAGCGACCCTAATATGTTTAGAGTTCGTCTTAGCTCTTACCAATCAGATGTTTTGGGTGGTTCTTTTCGATCTTATCTCAGCTTAATTTTTCCGTGCGTTCCGTGTTCTTCCGTTGCAGATCAGTTTTTTTAGCTTGGCGCTATATTAAAACTCGACTTTCACTTGAGCGGCGCTGTGGCTGGCTTTGGCTTTGGCGGCGTCTATGGTATCGCCCAGAGCTAGGGCTACGCCCATGCGGCGGCGACCGTCGATTTCCGGCTTACCAAATAAACGCAGCTCGGTATCGGGCTCGGCCAGCGCCAAATTAAGGCCGCTAAAGGTAGTTTGGCTGGACTTGCCACTGGGCAAGATCACTGCAGAAGCCGCAGGGCCGTATTGGCGGATCAGTGGGATCGGCAAGCCTAAAATGGCGCGGGCGTGCAGGGCAAATTCCGACAAGTTTTGGGAAATCAGTGTCACTAAGCCGGTATCGTGCGGGCGTGGGGAGACTTCGCTAAACAGCACTTCATCACCGCGAATAAACAGCTCAACGCCAAACACACCATAACCGCCCAAGGCATTAGTGACTTGCTCGGCCATTTTTTGTGAGGCGGCCAATGCCGCAGCACTCATGGCTTGCGGCTGCCAAGAGGTACGATAGTCGCCGTCTTCTTGCAGATGGCCGATGGGCTCACAAAAGCTAGTGCCGTTGGCGTGGCGCACCGTGAGTAAGGTGATTTCATAATCAAACTTCACGAAGCCTTCGATGATAACCCGCCCACCACCGGCACGGCCGCCCTCTTGAGCGTAAGCCCAAGCAGACTCAATATCGTCTTCGTGATGCACTGTGCTTTGGCCTTTGCCAGACGAGCTCATGATGGGTTTGACCACGCAGGGCATGCCAATCTCAGCAATACCGGCTTTAAACTCTTCCAAACTGCCAGCAAAGCGATACGGCGAGGTTGCCAAGCCTAATTCTTCTGCCGCTAGGCTACGAATGCCTTCGCGGTTCATGGTGAGCTGGGTGGCGCGCGCCGTGGGGATCACCGTATAGCCCTCTTGCTCCAGCTCCACCAAGGTGTCGGTGGCAATGGCTTCTATTTCGGGCACGATAAAATGCGGCTGCTCCAGCTCAATCACGGCTCTGAGGGCGGCACCGTCCAGCATAGAGATCACATGACTACGATGGGCCACTTGCATGGCTGGCGAGTTGGCATAGCGATCCACCACTATCACTTCTACGCCTAAGCGCTGTAGCTCGATTACCACTTCTTTACCCAGCTCACCGCCGCCACACATTAATACCCGTTTGGCCGAAGCTGAAAGCGGCGTTCCAATTGTTGTCATCAATACAGTTCCTATAAAAGCGGCCACTCGCTGCGGCCAAAAAAAGGGATAAGCTAAAAGCGAAAGTGCATTTTTGCCACGGAATACACGGAAGAAGAGCAAAAAACTGTATTATACCAATCAGGAAAACTAACTGATCAAAACCTTTTCGCAACGGAACCCACGGAAGAACACGGAAAAATAGTGCTCAAATCTGACAAAGCCAAAACTAAGATAAAAGGCTTTAATAGGTAAGAGCTACCCCCCCCCTCCTTACAATAAGCGGGTTCTTACAATAAATAAGCTCTTGCTCCCTGTCACTTGTCGATCTTATCCCATCTTAATTGTTCCGTGCTTATCGTAAACAGAGAGCAGCGTTCTTCCGTTGCAAGATTGGTTCTGGATCTAGAACTAAAAGTGATCATTATTTTACTTAGAATGGTATTAGAGTGAAGGGGAAGAGCCTCGACCCGGCTTTCCTCCACCCTTAACTCTTAGGTGCTTGTCTTTTTAGCTTACGGTTTAAAGCTCTCCGAAGAGGCCTGTTCTGCCAACCAGCTTTCGGCCGCTAATGACCAGTCTTGGCTTAGCTGCCAGCGTTCAATAATTTGCTCAATATCTGCAGGCTGCCATTGTAAGTCTCTAAGCAGCGCCACCGCTTCGGGCGCGTCTTGTGCGAGCGAGCGGCGCACTAAGGTATGGGGTTTATCATGCAATGGCACCAGTTCGGTCCCTAGACTTAAGCCCGCATCTTTAGGGCCTAAATCGTCGAGCCTATCAAAAAATCGCTCCACAAACGGTGCTGAAGCTTGCGGTAACCAGACGGTGACACTGGCATCTGCCTTGCCCGCCCACAGCCGCTGCCATATTTGGCCAAGCCTGGCCTCTTCGATAGTCACATTGAAGTTTTGCTGTTTGAGCGCGGCCGCCGCCAAGTGAGTGCGCGCCAGCTCAGCGGGCGCCCCACCGCTTAACAGGTGCACATCGCGGGAGCTAGCGTTATCACACGCGCTAAGCAATAACACCGCTAACGACAATAAACCGATTTTTAGTCGTCGCATAAATTGTTCTCTCCTGAAGCTGATGGCCTTAAGAATGCCAGAAAGTGTCGTCAATATCATGTGATCCTTAACTCAGCATCGGCTTTATGGGCGGGCAAAAACGGTGGCCGCAAACACGCCTATGCCCCTAAATTTTACTCTTAGGCCAAGTAGTTAAGCCTAGCGGCAGGCGCCCATTACGGTGAATGAATCCGCCTGCCAGCGTAAAAAAGTCTCATGCAAGTCTGGCTGCTTTTTCAGCCAATTGTGCTAATGTGCTGCACCTTTTAGATAACGCTGTTTACGCCGGTAATGAAGCACTTATTCATAAAGCCGCTGTGCGTGCCTGCGTTATCAGACCCGTCTCATGAGACACAAAATATGGGATACAAAATGCGTTTATTACACTTATTTGGCACTTCAGCCGTGAAAAAGCCCCACAGCCTTCTGGTGCTGGCACTGTGCACTATGCTCAGCGGTTGTTTCGCGCCTATGTTAGCGATGGGTCCTAGCCAGCTGATGTGGGCCTTTATCAAACCTTTTGTCGGCTTAGACCCCAGCAGTTCTCAGCTATTTGAAAAGCCGATGATCAAAAACCGTATGACGGCCCTGTTAGGTGAAGATTACGAGGAGACGCTGGCGCTGCTGCGTACCGCGCCGGCGCTAAAGCAAGAAGGCACGCTGTTTTATCTGGCCTCTCCCACCGAAGATGGCGAAGCACAAGCGGCCGGTTTAGTGTGGAACGCGCAAACCAATAAAATGTCGGCTATCGTCAATGACGGTAAAGAAACCAAGCTATTTAACGAGCCTAATAGCACTGTGCCTGTAGTATGGCCTAAAACCTTACAACCCTTGGTGGCACCGACTAAAAATGGCGCCATTAAAGCTGCCTTTAGCGGCCAGAGCGCCACTGCAGTTGAGCTTACGGAAACAGAACAACAGCTAAAAGCGGCTCAAGCCCAGTTAAAAGCCTTGCAAGACCAAGCCGATTTACAGGCAGTGCAAGCGAAAATTAAGGCGCTGCAAAACCAGACCACACTGGAAGCCAGCAATAAAGCTGCAGTAAAAGCGAAGGTGAAAACTGACGTAGACACTGATGTTAAAACTGAGGTAAAAACCAAGGTACAGCTAAAAAACAAAGCCGGCCTGAATATTGAAACCACCACAGCAACCAAAAAAGTGAACGCTCAGTAAGCGTTTAATCCTCTGCCTTAAATGGGTATCAGTGCTGAATAAAAAGCAAAAAAATGGCGTGGTTATCCACGCCATTTTCATTGCTACTCACTAGGGTGCGTTCTCAATTATGCCAGCCAGATAACGGCTGACACGAGGCTCAACATTGACTGGTAATTTTTTGCCAGTCGTTCGTACCTAGTTGCTATACGACGAAATTGCTTCAACTTTTGGAAGAAACGCTCAACCAAGTTGCGATCTTTATAAACATGACGATCCAACGGCCTTGGCTCCAATCGATTTTTTCTTGAGGGTATAACCGCTTCTGCTCCAACACTTTGAATACTTTCAACAAACGCATCTGAATCATAACCCTTGTCAGCCAAGACCTGGCTAGGCGTAAAACCATCCAACAATGCCTCTGCTTGATCATATTCTGAGGCCTGCCCTAGGGTTAACAGTAAGCGCACGGGGTTGCCTAAAGCGTCAACGGCAGCATGGATTTTAGTCGTTAGTCCACCTCTAGACTTCCCCATGGCTTCTGCATCTTGCTCTTTTTTTTAGCCGCCCCATGTTGATGGACACGAACGATACTACCGTCGATCATGAGTTGCTCAAAATCAGCTTCTTTGGATAACTCCTCCATTATCGTGAGCCAGACGCCTTTGTGAGACCAACGACTATATCGGACGTAAACGCGGTGCCAATGCCCATAAAAATCAGGTAAATCCCGCCAAGGTGCGCCAGTTCGAGCAATCCAAAGTACCGCTTCAACAAATTTGCGATTATCGAGTGCTGTCACGCCTCTATCGCTAGCTTTACCCGGGAGCAGTTCTTCGATGCACTCCCATTGATCATCTCGTAGCAAGTAATGCCTCATAAGTCGTTACCTCACAAGTAGTTACTTCAAATACTATAAAGGTAGCTAATGCAGCCGAAGCGTCAAATGAGAACGCGCCCTAGCGATTAACGCTAATGAGCCCGTCTATAGACTACCGTTATACTGGTTTATCATTCAGTTCAGTGCCTGCGGGCTGCTCATCACTGTCGTTATTTAAGTCGTCATCATGCTCTTCCATCTTCCACGGCAAGATACCGGGCGAGATATGCAAAATGTGCAGATATTTCTCAAACTGATCCAAAATATCGCTGATGATATCTTGCTGATCGTAGCCGTACACATCGTATGCTTGGCCACCACGGCGCAAGAACACTTCGGCGCGATAGTAATGATCGTCGCCGTCTACATCTCGATCCGACTCAGGGAAAGCGAAGTCCGGCATGGCATAGCCACGTAGACGAATCTCATAGATAAACTCGAGTTTAGCCTCTTGAAACACCTGAAATTGCGCACGACAATTTGACTCATCAAACAGCACTTCCGCTTCCCACCCTTGTTGCTCTAGTTCTTGTTCAACCTTATGCATAGCTTGAAAGCCGGTAGTGCGAATAAATTGCTCTACCGCATCGCGAGCCGGAAAATCCACCAGATTAGCCAAGCGCTTTTTCCAAAAGCCCGGTCCCGCTTTTGGGCCACCTTTGGCCGATTGCATATGCTGCTGCAAGCTCACCTCATGGTGCCCTTCAATAACCAAAGCACGCCACATGCCGACCATGGCAATCAGCATAATAATGGCAAAAGGCAAAGCACTCACTATGGTCGCGGTTTGCAATGCGCTCAGTCCGCCTGCCAATAACAAGGCCGCTGCCACTAGTCCTTCGGTTGACGCCCAGAAGACGCGCTGCCATACCGGCGTTTGTGCCACGCCACCCGAAGCCAGTGAGTCAATCACTAACGAGCCAGAGTCAGAAGAAGTAACAAAAAAGGTGATGATCAAAATCACCGTAATAAAGGACACAATGGAGGTAAAAGGAAGTTGTTCAAACAACTTGAACAAGGCAATGGCTTGGTCAGCCTGTACTTCGTCAATTAAAGACGTGTAACCGTCCACCATAATCATGTGTAAGGCAGTATCGCCAAACACCGAGAACCACAAGAAGGTAAAGACGGTGGGGACCACCATAACGCCAACCACAAATTGACGAATAGTACGGCCGCGGCTGATCTTGGCGATAAACAAGCCGACAAAGGGTGCCCAAGCAATGGTCCAACCAAAAATAAACAGTGTCCAGTTACCAATCCAATCGCTGGAGGTATAGGCCTGCAGGTTAAAGGTGCGCTCCACTATGTTGCTTAAGTAGCTACCGGTGTTTTGCATAAAGGTATTGAGAATAAACACCGTAGGGCCAACAGCAAACACGAACACCATTAAAGAGATAGCCAGCACCATATTTAACATCGACAAGCGCTTTACGCCTTTGTCCATGCCTGCCACTACCGATAAGGTAGCCAAGGCAGTGATCGCCACAATAGCAATGATTTGTACCGTGGTATTTACCGGAATATTCGGCCACAGATAATTAAGGCCGGCGTTAATTTGCGCCACCGATAAGCCCAGCGTGGTGGCAATACCAAACAAGGTACCCAAGATGGCAAACACATCCACTGTATGTCCCATAGGGCCGTAAATTTTATCGCCAATCAGCGGGTATAAGGTGGAGCGCATCGACAATGGCAAACCGTGGCGAAAGGCAAAATAGGCTAACGACAAGCCCACCAAGCCGTAAATAGCCCAAATATGAAAGCCCCAGTGGAAAAAGGCGATTTGCATGGCTTGTTTGGCTGCATCCACGGTTAACGCCGGGCCTGCGGGGGGTGAAGCGTAATGCAACACTGGCTCAGCCACACCAAAGAACAACAAGGCGATGCCGTAACCGGCAGAAAACAACATGGCAAACCAAGCCACGAAGCTGTATTCCGGCTCCGCATGATCCGGCCCAAGTTTAATGTTGCCCCATTTACTAAAGGCGACCGAGACAATAAACACCAAGAAGATGGCTACCGACAGCATATAAAACCAGCCGAAGGTCTTGGTGAAATAAGCCAAAATATCGGCAAATACCTCTCCTGCCAGTTCAGGGTTACTCATGGTGCCGACAACCATTAACAGGATCACCACCACGGCAGGAATAAACACCGGTATCAATATGGTCGAAGAAGGAGACGCTTTCTCTGGATTCATTTTTTCTGAAGCCATAATAAAACTCCTGTAGATAAATGTAGTGCTGTTACAACCAGCATGCTCTGCACAAGTCTAACGTAAAATTAAAGGGCTTTGTGCTGAAAAAGGATTCAAATGAAAAAATGCTAGAGCCTTCAAAATCCGAAGCTGTATTTGGAAGAGTAATGATTAAAAATTCGTCTATTAATTGCGTCTGCGGCCCTATACTGAAAAGATGTTTTATTGTTATTTTCAACAGAAGTTATTTTCAACAGGGGTTACTTTCAACAGGAGCAAGTATGCAAGGGCAAGCAATCAGGCGCAGATATTGGAGAGCAGCAGGCGTATGTAGCTTAGTGCTGCTAATCGCACCCTTGATAACTCAATCAGCAAAGGTACAAGCGATGAGCCCCATCAATATTGAAATCGGCGGCACGGCCGGTACCGCTTATTCGGCTTATTGGCGGGTAGAAAATGCGGGAAAAATTCAGGAGTATCATCAAGCACAGGGCCAAGTGCCCGCCAAACTTAGCTATCACGGCGACGCCATTAGCGGCACAGTCACGCTGTTAAATGCGGGGCAATTAACACTGACCGTAGAAAAAAATGGCAGTCGCTCTCGCTCTGTCACCCAAGGCAAAGGCAGCACGCTGCAGTTTTCAGTCAGATAAAAACACCGCCTGCAGTTTCATCGCGCCTTAACCCTCACGCTTTATACTTCACTCGTCACCGACTTCAACCAGCGCTGGGCTAAGGTTAGCCGCTCTGCCACGCCAAACTGAGCTTGGGATTGTTGTGTAGCCCAAGCCCAGGCTTGATTGCCATAATCAAAATGCCACCACTCACTGGGCAGATTGCTAAAGCCCGCTTGCAGCATGACGCTGTGCAATAAACGTCGGTTTTCAATGACTTCTGATTCACGGGCGTTGGGCTTGGTAATGGTTTCAAAGGCGGCACTGGCCGACCAGAAGCTAATATCATCAAATTCGGTGCCCATATCGAGTAGTAAGCCTTCTACATCGCATAAGGCTACATCGACCGAGCCACCGGTTAAGTGTGGGCTGGGAGCGGCGGGATTATCACTGGGTGGGGACACAAATTGGCGCAGGTGGGCGAGCAGTTCGGTCTCATTTTGCTGGGTGTCATGAGTGGTCATCACGGTATGCAGGGTGTCATACAAATATTGCTGCACCGGTAATGGGCGCCAGCCATCTAATACCACCAGCTCGATGCCGGTAGGCAATAAACGGGCGGCTTTATATAAACGAAACAACACACTACGGCGCACATAGCACTCGTTTAACGCCCCGGGCACCCCTTGATGAAAGTAAGCCGGATAAGATCGCAACGGAGAATTGACTAACCCCAAGGGCACTAACGGGTCTTGGCTTTCAATAATGGGGATGACTTGTACCTGTGACCAGTTGGGATCAGGCTTGTTAGCGATAGTTTGGGATAAGAAATTCATACGCGGGCACCTGGTTGCAAAGACAATAAGATTGCAAAGATAAAAGAGTCAAAGACAAGCCTCACCCTCGCCAAAAAGAATGGCCTTTGCAACCCGCACCTGCGCAAGCTTGGTTACAGATCGCGAATAAAAGATTTATCCAATTGTTTAAAGGCTAAATTGAGGGTTTCTCCCAGCTCAAAATAACGCGGACGCGCCACCGGCTGGGTGACCGACACCCCGGCTTCAGCCATCTTCTGATAAATTTGTTGATACCAAGTCACCAAATTGGGCGGCAAGAGTGTGTCTGCGCGCTTCCCTAACCAAAACAGCCCCTGCAACGGCAGGCTGGCCAAAAATAGCACTGAGGTCACCACGCCCGGCCAATAACGCGGGTCGCCTAATTGAAACTGCACCAGCAGGCTCAATACCATAAGTGCGGGAATGGTACGCAACGCCAAGCGCGTGGCCGTGGTGATGCGGTACTCAGGAAACAAGGCCGCCAGTTGGCGCTCTTTGGGCCACACCGCCAAATAAGCGCTGCCTCTGTGTAAGGTATGCGTTAATGTTGTCATTATGCCTCCAGAGCAGAATAATTAAGGGCAAGGTTAAGCACTTTACTAGACCCACATCATAGAACCACCCTCGCGTTCTGTTATTTTACGCCACTAAGTGGGTATTATCCCCTGTATTTATAATTTGACCGTTTCAGCCGCCGGCTCAGTACAGCACTTAAAGCTGTGGTGAGCGTCAGTCACTCTTGATTGCGTTAGCCTAAAACCTCGCAGCCAATCGGCAACGAGCCCTGACACGGCATCATTAATGGCGACTCGGTTTCAGACTTGAGCAAGATGATTTTCTGACAAAAGGTTTATTGATGACTAGCAAGCTGGTTCTGGTACTTAACTGCGGCAGCTCGTCGCTTAAATTTGCCATTCTTAATGCCGAAACTGGGGACGAGAAACTGTCTGGCTTAGCAGAGTGCTTCTATCTGCCCAACACGCGGATTAGCTGGGTGTTTAACGGCGAGAAAAATAGCACCCCTTTGATAGCCGGTAGTGCGCACCAACAGGCATTAGATTTTATTGTTGATACCCTGCTCTCACCTTACCCTGAGCTCATGAAGCAAATCTGTGCCATCGGACACAGAGTGGTGCACGGTGGCGAGCATTTTACACATTCGGTGATTATAGATAACCATGTAATCAAGGGCATTAGAGATTGCGCACGCCTAGCGCCACTGCATAACCCAGCCCATTTAGTTGGTATCGCCTCAGCTCAGCGTTCTTTCCCAGATTTACCGCAAGTGGCGGTGTTTGATACCGCATTGCATCAGACCATGCCCGAGTCAGCTTACCTGTATGCCCTGCCTTATCATTTGTATAAAGACCATCATATTCGCCGCTATGGCATGCATGGCACCAGCCATTATTTTGTTGCCGTACAAGCGGCCAAGCTGCTCAACAAACCGCTAGCACAACTGAATATTATCAGCTGCCACCTAGGCAACGGGGCTTCGGTGTGTGCCATTAAAAATGGTGAATCAGTAGACACCTCCATGGGCATGACGCCGCTGGAAGGCTTAGTAATGGGCACCCGCTGCGGCGATATCGATCCAGCCATCATTTTTCACTTACACGATAACTTGGGCTATAGCGTGGAGCGCATTAATACCATGCTCACTAAAGAGTCTGGACTGCTAGGTTTAACCGAAAAAACCAGTGACTGTCGTTATATTGAAGAACATTACGATGTAGAGCCTGCAGCCAAGCGGGCCATGGATATTTTTTGTTATCGCTTGGCTAAGTATATTGCCAGCTATAGCTGTGCGTTAGACGGTCGCCTAGATGCCATTGTCTTTACCGGTGGTATAGGTGAAAACTCGGTATTAGTACGCGAGTTAACCTTGTCAAAGTTAAACCTGTTAGGGTTGAAGCTGGACGTAGCAGCAAATAAAGCCGCTCGTTTTGGTAAGCAAACCTGTATTACCACCGCCGATAGTGTACCGGCTTGGGTGATCCCGACCAATGAAGAATGGGTTATTGCTCAAGATGCGCTGGCATTATCAAGCGCCAAAGCTGAGCAAAAAAAACCTCATGTTGAGCCATTAACATCTACAACAGCTGATACTGCCGCTATGGTAAAGCTGTCAGAGCATAAGGAAATATCATGGCAAGAATGATAATGCTAATCCCTATCAGTGGAGGCGTGGGTATTACGTCGGTCAGTCTGGGCGTAGTACGGGCAATGGAGCGTAAAGGGATTGACGTTAGCTTTTTCAAGCCAGTTGCCCAACCACGCCATCGCAATAAACAAGAAGATCACACCACGGTAATGATTGCTCACAGCTCAAATATTAAGCCAGCCGAGCCGTTAGTACTCAGTGATGCAGAAAGCATGATCTCACAAGGCAAGTTAGATATTTTTCTAGAACAGATCGTTGAAAAAGTAGAAAAGCATGTGACACAGAGCGGCGTCGAAGTCATGGTCATTGAGGGCTTGGTCCCCACCGATAGTCACTCTTTTACCAGCGACCTCAACTACAATATCGCCAAAGCATTAGATGCCGACATCGTATTTGTGGCTCAGCCGACCAACGAAAGTAGTCAGCAGCTCAAAGATCGTATGGAACTGGCAGCGTCCAGCTTTGGTGGCATGAGCAACCAACGTCTTGTTGGCTGCATCATCAATAAAGTGGGTGCGCCATTAGATGAACAAGGCAAACTACGCCCCGATCTTAGCGAACTATTTAATCCCGACCATCAAAGCCTGCCCACTGCGGATCACGAAATATTATCGGTATTAAGCAAGTCAGCCCTGCCTATTTTAGGCTGCGCACCCTGGAATACCGAGCTGGTTTCTCCCCGCGCGCTCGATTTATCACGGCATTTAAATGCCACTATTCTTAACGAAGGCGAGTTGCATAGTCGACGTCTAACCACTGTGGTGTTCTGCGCCAGTGCTTTACATAATCAAACCCAATTATACCGGCCCGGCAGCTTACTGGTGACGCCAGGCGACAGAGCCGATGTGATTGCGGCCGTCTGCTTGGCTGCGATGAACGGCGTTAAAATTGGTGCTTTGGTGCTGAATGGCACTAATAACCCCGATCCGCAGATTATGGACTTGTGTCAGCAGGCCATGAAAACGGGTCTGCCGATCATGATGGTCAATACCAACACTTGGCAGACTGCGGTTACCCTGCAAGATTTTAATCTGGAAATCCCGTTGGATGATCTAGAACGCATCGAGCTGGTACAAGATTATGTGGCCGGCCATATCGATAAAAACTGGATTGAGTCATTAACTGCTAAATCCGTACGCCGTCGTTTATTAAGCCCACCGGCCTTCCGTTATCAGTTAACTGAACTGGCACGCCATGCCAATAAACGAGTGGTATTGCCCGAAGGCGAAGAGCCGCGCACCATTAAGGCCGCAATAATCTGTGCCGAGCGGGGCATTGCTCACCCGGTGTTACTCGGTAATAGAGAAGAAATATTACGGGTTGCCTCACAGCAAGGCGTGGTCTTAGATGACAGGGTTGAAATTCAAGACCCTGAATTAGTGCGTGAGCAGTATGTCGCCCGCCTAGTGGAGTTACGAAAGTCCAAAGGCCTAACCGACATCGTCGCCCGTGAGCAATTAAAAGATAACGTGGTACTGGGCACCATGATGTTGGATGCCGATGAAGTGGACGGCTTGGTATCCGGTGCCATTAACACCACCGCCAATACCATACGCCCGCCGCTGCAAATCATTAGAACCGCACCCGGTTCATCATTGGTTTCCTCGGTGTTTTTCATGCTGCTGCCGGATCAAGTCTTGGTATACGGCGACTGCGCCATTAACCCAGATCCTAACGCCGAGCAATTAGCAGAAATTGCCATTCAATCTGCCGACTCCGCCTTGGCTTTTGGCATTGAACCTCGCGTGGCCATGATTTCTTATTCTACCGGTGACTCCGGCACTGGTGCCGATGTAGAAAAAGTACGCGAAGCCACGCGTCTGGCCAAAGAAAAACGCCCAGACTTAATTATCGATGGCCCGCTGCAATACGATGCGGCCATCATGGAAAACGTGGCTAAGTCTAAGGCGCCCAACTCGCCAGTGGCCGGTAAAGCGACGGTGTTTATTTTTCCGGATTTAAATACCGGCAACACCACTTACAAGGCAGTACAGCGCTCGGCACAGCTAGTGTCTATTGGCCCCATGCTGCAAGGCATGCGCAAACCGGTCAATGACTTATCGCGCGGCGCACTGGTGGACGATATCGTGTACACCATAGCGCTCACCGCTATTCAAGGCGGACAAATGGAGGCGGCGAAAAACTTGTGAGGCGTGAAGATCGAGGGATACGGCGATATTTACATGCTGCAGCAAAGCTATTGCTTTGCGATGTCTGTTTGATCTCGTTTATCCCGTGACAGCGAATAGCTTTATATATTCAACAAAATGCAGCTGGATATGAAATATCCGCGTTGAGATACTGCTACGCACACATTGCACAGCTAAAGCAGAGCCTACTGGTCGCGGTGGTTTTGATTGTGCTTAACGCTGTGTTTTGGGCTTTCAAGGGCTGAGCGTAAAAATAAAAACCTTTTCCTTATGCCTAAAACTGGTAAGTTATCGGCTGTAATATAATTTTTTCACATAGTCTTAAACACCCAGCCTTATCAAGGAGCTAAAAATATGTCTACAGTGACGTTTCAGGGCAATCCAGTTGCCGTATCAGGTCAGTTTCCACAAGCAGGCCAAGCGGCCGCTGATTTCACGCTGACTGATGGCGATCTGAACGATATTAAATTGGCAGATTTCAAAGGCCAAAAAGTGCTGCTGAACATTTTCCCAAGCGTTGACACTGGTGTGTGCGCGACCAGCGTACGTACCTTTAACGAAAAAGCAGCTGCCCTGAGCAACACCAAAGTGATCTGTGTGTCTATGGACCTGCCGTTCGCCTTGGGTCGTTTTTGTGGTGCAGAAGGTATCGAAAACGTACAGTCTGCCTCAGCTTTCCGTAACGCTGAATTCTTAAACGCTTACGGCGTAGCATTAAGCGATGGCCCACTTCGTGGCTTAGCTGCTCGTGCAGTTGTGGCTATCGATGAGCAAGGCAAAGTAGTTTACAGCCAGCGTGTAGCTGAGTTGACTGAAGAGCCAGCCTACGACGCCGCTATTGCTGCTCTGGCATAAGCCTGCTTGATCAGTATCCAGTTGGTTATTTTGATGTAAAATCAACAAGCTAGCTTTAGTACCCGAGGTAATCTACAGACTTACTCACAGAATCTGTGGATAACCTCGGTTTTTATCCCCAATTATTGCTGTTTATTCAAGCTGTTCTCCTGCTGCCTTTTCCCCTTCTTTACTCCGCTGTTCTACTCTATCCTCTGGTACTGAACCTGTGTCTCACCCTTTGTTTCAATAGTTTTACTCCCCTTGCTCAAACATGCCTAACTCCTTGTTCTAACTGGGATCACAATGCCCAGCCTCTGATGCTGCTAATATTGGAAGCAATAACTCCCATTTGTGCGGCCTAGTGTGCGATCCCGCTTGGCAGAGATAAAGGAAGGCAGTCATGAACATATTGATCACCGGCGGTACCGGCTTTATTGGTCGTCGTTTAATGCACCATTTGCGCCCGCATCATCAAGTGACTGTGCTCAGTCGTACTCTCAATAAGGTGCACCAACGACTGGGCCACGACGTGCATGCCCTCGCCTCACTGGATGATCTTGATAATTTGGATCAATTCGATGCGGTGATCAATCTGGCGGGCGAGCCCATCGCCGATAAGCGCTGGAGTGCGGCGCAAAAAGAGCGTATTTGCCAGAGCCGCTGGCAGTTAACCGAGCAGTTAGTCGATAAGCTCAAGGCAGGCACTCAGCCACCCAAGGTATTGATCAGCGGATCCGCCGTGGGTTATTACGGCCGCCAAGGTAATGCCTTAGTGGATGAAGACTCCATCCCGCATCCCGAATTTAGCCATAAAGTGTGCGCCCAATGGGAACAACTCGCACAAGCTGCCGCCAGTGAGCAGACGCGGGTATGCTGCATACGTTTGGCCGTAGTGTTAGGTGCTGAAGGAGGCGCCTTAAAGAAAATGCTGCCCAATTACCGCTTAGGATTAGGCGGGCCTATTGGTTCGGGCAAGCAGTATATGTCGTGGATCCACATCGATGATGTGGTGAGCCTACTGTTATTTTTGCTGGAGCATGATGAATGCCAAGGTGCTTTTAATGCCGCGGCACCTGAGCCCGTCACAAACCAGCAATTCAGTACCACCTTGGCGCAGGTATTAAATAAACCACACTTTGCTCGAGTGCCCGCTTGGGTAATGCACTTAGCGTTTGGCGAAATGGCCGACTTATTATTAACCGGACAGCGCGTAATGCCGGTGCGCTTACAATGCGCCGGCTTTCACTTTCGCTATCCCACCCTTGAGAAAGCCCTGAAAGAAACATTAAACCCCAGCACCAAGCGCTAAGCGCCGAGCACCAAGCTAGAACCAAACACCGTATTTTTAGCTGGGCGCTTGGTGCTAGTCGCTGCTCTTCTCACCACTGCCGTAAGCGGTTCATCAAGGTGTCACGGGTAATGCCGCCGATGCGCCCGGTGAGCAGTAATAAGCCAGCACCCAAGACGGGCAGCGTTATCCACAATAGGGGATGCGGCTGCCAAGGCAAGCCTAACCAGTAGGGTAAAAGAATAGCCACACACAGCTCTACACCTAATGCAGCAGCGAGACCCGCCGCAATGCCCGCCGCCAGCCACTCCCAACGCAACGATGCCTGCATTAAGCGCTCACTGGCACCTAGCGTACGCAGCAAAACTAATTCGCGACGCCGGCTTTCGAGTGTGGTTTCTAGCTGCGCCAATAACACTAAGATACTGGCCACTATCACTAATCCCATGATCACCAATAACGCTTGGCTGACCTGAGCTAATACTTGGCGCAACTGCTGCAATAGCGCTTCTACGTCCAAAATAGTGACGGTAGGAAAGGCACGGATCAGTTCAACCTCTAGTGCTTTTTGCTCGGCCGGTAAGTAAAAGCTGGCCAGCCAAGTGGCCGGATACGAAGCCAAGACATCGGGACTGAAAATAAAATAGAAATTTGGCTTCATGCTATCCCAATCTACCTCACGAATATTTTTGACCTCAGCTGAGACTTGCTCGCCAGCTAAATCCAGCGTCACCCTATCGCCCAAAATCAGCCCTAAGCGCTCAGCTAAGCCGGACTCCACAGATACGCTGTCGGGCGCTTGGCTCCAATCACCGCTTAGAATACGATTGCCCGTAGGTAGCACCTTGCTATAGGTGAGATTAAGCTCGCGGCCTATGCCGCCATCGTTATTACCATTATTCGCACTGTCGACATCAGATACAGCGGCTTGATCGTTAATGGCACTCAAACGGCCGCGCACTATGGGGTAAAACACCGAACGCTCAAGCCCTGCCGCATCCAGCTTTTGCTGTAAAGGCTTAAGCTCATAGTCCGCAATATTAATCACAAAGCGATTGGGCGCTTCTGCAGGCAAGTTAGCCAAGAAGCCGTCCACTAGCTCGCCGCGTACCACCCACAATAAGCAACCCAAAAATAACGCCAGTGCCACGCCACCAAACTGCAACAAGGTGTTTAACCGCGCCCGATCTAAGCGACTCAGCGCCAGACGAAAGGCAATACTGCCGCCACTGCGCTTAGCCATGGCTAGCATCAATCCGCACACGCCGCCCAAGATGCCCATTAGCGCCAGTAAGCCCAGTAACAAACCGCCCGCTAAGGCAAGATCACCCGCAAACAACCAGCTCAGTACAAAAGTGCCACTCAATAGAATACCGGCACTCCACCAAGCGGGGATGCGGGCCTGAGCCTCATTGCGCAGTACCCGCAGCGGCGGCACCTTCAATAGGCGCAGCATAGGCACCACAGACAACATCAAGGTGGTGAGTAAGGCCAAGCCCAGCGCTAATGCAAAGGGTTGCCAAGAGGGGGGCGGCAAAGGAATGGCCAAGGCCTCACCTAAGCTCAATAAAATCAGTTTATGTAAGCCATAGCCCACCACGCCGCCCAGCACAGAACCCACTATTAACAGGCTAGTCAGTAACTTGCTCAGCCACACCAATAAGGCGCGTCGCCCAGCACCCAAGGTTTTAAGTAAGGCGATGCGGTCTTGCTCACGCCGCGAGAAATAGCCCAGCGCGATGGCCATGGCTAAAATACCCAGCAGCACACCGATTAAGGAGGCTAAGCGAAAAAACTGCTCGGCGCGGGTCAGTGAGCGAGCCACAGGAGTGTCTGCATTATCTGGGCCCAACCATTGTTGCCCTGCTTGTAATTGCGGCTTCACCCAAGTCGCATAAGCATCTAATTGCTCGGTCGTGCCTTTAAATAAATAACGATAACTGACCCGACTGCCGGCCATTTGAATGCCGGTAGCCGCCACATCATCTAAATGAATCAGCGCGCGCGGCGCCAATAACGCCGGCGAGAACCCTTGATCCGGCTCTGACACCAGCTCACCTGCTACCTGTAATTCCAGGTTACCCAGCTCTACTTGGTCGCCCAGCTCTAGCTTAAGTAAGGTCAGTAAGCGCGACGATAGCCAGATGTGGCCAGAGGTGACTGCTTGTTGAGGTACTACTGTTTGTTGAGGTGCTAATACCAGCTCCCCATAAAATGGAAAAGCATTATCCACCGCACGCACGCTGGCCAACTGCAGTTCATCGTTGGCAAACAGCACGCTTTGAAAAGACTGAGTTCGCGACAGCTCCAGCCCCCGGGTTTGAGCCTCGGTCAGCCAACTTTCATCCAGTGCCCGACTGGCGGAAATTACCCGATCGGCGGCGATATAATCACGCCCCGATACCGATAACGCCTGATTAAGCCGGTCTGCCACTAGAGTGACGCTCAGAATACTGGCCACACTCAAAGCCAGCGCCAATACAAACAGCCGCAAGGGGCCGCGCCCTATTTCACGCCACACTAAGCCAAAACTGAGGCTAAAACTCGGACTAGGCATTGCACTCCTCCAACCGACCGGCAGTCATCACCAAGCGGCGTTCACAGCGCGCGGCCAAAGCTTCATCGTGGGTGACCATCAGTAACGTAGTGCCGTGAGTGCGATTTAATTCAAACAGTAATTCGATAATTTGTGCGCCGGTTTTAGTGTCTAAATTACCAGTCGGCTCATCGGCCAATAAAATATCGGGCTGGGTCATAAAAGCGCGGGCTATGGCCACCCGCTGCTGCTCGCCACCGGATAACTGGCTGGGGAAGTGGCGTACCCGCTCACTTAACCCCACTTGTGCTAATAGTTCGCGGGCACGGTCGGCGCAGTTTTCCTGGCCTTGTAATTCGGCTGGCAGCATGACATTTTCTAGGGCCGTCAACGTCGGCAGCAGTAAAAACGACTGAAACACAAAGCCAATATGCTGGCCGCGTAAGCGCGCGCGCTGCTCTTCATCAAGTGTCATAAGAGACTTATCGTTAATCAGGATATCGCCGCTGCTTGCCGTATCTAAGCCCGCTAACAGCCCCAGTAAGGTCGACTTGCCAGAGCCTGAAGCGCCGACCAAGGCCACGCTTTCACCAGCCTTGACTTCAAAGTCTATCCCCTCAAGGATAGTAAGCGTCTGGGCGTTCAGCTGCACTTTATGGCTCAACCCAACCACCTTGATAACGGGAGAAATTGTCATGCCGCGCGTCCTTTTACTACTGCTAATGTTGGTGTCATCTGTTACCCATGCTAACACCATACTGATCTTGGGTGACAGCTTGAGCGCCGGTTATCGTATGAATGCACAGCAAGCTTGGCCACAGTTATTAGCCAAGCGCTGGCAGCAAGAAGCGGTAGCGGTAGAATTGATTAACGCCAGTGTTAGTGGCGACACCACTCAAGGAGGCTTGCAGCGCTTGGTGCCGTTACTTAAAAAGCATCAACCGAGCTTAGTGCTGCTGGAGCTGGGTGGCAACGATGGTTTGCGCGGCTTGCCGCCCACGCTTATCGAGAAAAACTTAGCGCAGATGATTAATTTAGCGCAACAAAGTGGTGCCAAGGTGATTTTGACCGATATTCAGCTGCCCCCTAATTATGGCCGCCGTTATCTGCAGCAGTTTGAAGGCATCTTTAGCGATTTAGCTGAGTTGCATCAATTACCGCTGTTGCCGTTTTTTGTGGCGCCCTTAATTGGCAAAGCCGGCATGATGATGGACGACGGTATTCACCCCACCGCGAAGGCCCAAGACGCCATCGTCGAGCAAGTACATAACTTTGTAACGCCTTACCTAAAACCGTGAGGCGTGAGGAGGAGTGAAGAGTGAAGCGAGAATATATTTTACTCCTTCCTCCTCATGTTTCTGCTAGCCAATTGAATGGGCGAGGGTTTTGCTGATCTCTGAATAGCTAAAGCCGCTTTGCTGCTGCCATTCATTAAATGCGGCTTGGGCTTGGCGCTGCCCCTTTTGACTACCAAGACCCGCATCTACCACTTGATGATGTCGCAAATATGCACTCACATCACCGGTAAACACGAAGGTGTCAACACCTAAGCGACGCAGGGCATAAGGGCCAATATTACCGCCCAGCAGTTGCCCGTGTTTCTTAATAATTTGCCATAAGCCCGTCACGTCGTCTTTTGGCCACTGGGCCACAAAGGCACCAAAGCCGCCATAAGGCTTACCCAGCTCTAAGATCATGCGTGCATTGGCCGGTACAGTGGCAATTTTTCTAGCATGGCGCACGATACTGGCGTCATTATTTAAGCGTTCAAAATGACTCCCATCCAACATCAGCATTTTCTCTGGATCAAAACCAAAAAACGCCCGTTCAAAGTCTGGCCATTTATTTCTGATCACCTGAAAAACGAAGCCCGATTGGAACAAGCTCATAGTAAAAGAGGAGAGCCAACGATCATCACTGGTCGCCGCCAGCAATTCCGGCGTGGCGACCGGCGTGGCAATCAAGGCTTTAAGTTTGGCCGCCCCGCCGTGGCGTTCGCAGGCCCGCTGAAAAATGGTATCAAAATGCTCCATAGCAAAGATCTCGGGTGAATAGTGAATGGGGAATATTACAGCGCCAAGCGTTGAGCACCAAGCGCCGAGCTAACCGATCAAATCTAAAGAGCCACCGACCAAGACTAGGGTCTATTGGTTAAGTGCGAGATCCTGAAACAAGTTCAGGATGACGGCTTAAAGATAAACACCGCCCTTGATTTAGCTTGGTGCTTGGCGCTGCTGCTTCACTCTCAAAAAGCAGACGTAAAAAAGCCGCTGCAAGTATGCAGCGGCTTTTTTGTTTTCCACAAATTTTATTACAGAATTTTATTTCTAATAAGTGGTGGAGCTACGCGGGATCGAACCGCGGACCTCTTGCATGCCATGCAAGCGCTCTCCCAGCTGAGCTATAACCCCGAAATTTGGTGTGCTTGTTTTATGCCACTTTTTATTACTAAGAAGTGGTGGAGCTACGCGGGATCGAACCGCGGACCTCTTGCATGCCATGCAAGCGCTCTCCCAGCTGAGCTATAACCCCAAACAATGCATTCTTACTGGTATTTACTGCTATAAATCTTAAGCAAACTGCCAAAAATTGGTGGAGCTACGCGGGATCGAACCGCGGACCTCTTGCATGCCATGCAAGCGCTCTCCCAGCTGAGCTATAACCCCAATCGGCAGATATTACTGTCTAATCTTTTTACAACTCATGATAAGTGGTGGAGCTACGCGGGATCGAACCGCGGACCTCTTGCATGCCATGCAAGCGCTCTCCCAGCTGAGCTATAGCCCCGCTTATCACCCTCTTCAGTCTAAGACTGTGGAGGCGATGCGCATGATAGTCAGGCAGAAATTTTCTGTCAACCAAAAACTAGCCAAAGTTATGCAAGCAGTCACTTTTCAGTCAGCTTGAGCAATTTATCAACAACTCTACCGAGCGACTATCCCCTTCATGACTTACATGCGGCCATATAAACGGGGCCACTCAATGGCCCCGTTTATTATGTGTAGCATACGCCTAAAGTTTTCTGTTAACCGTTAGCGCGCTCGCTAATAAAGGCCAAAGCCATATCGATACGGGCCAATGCCTGCTCTTTACTCAGCAAGGCAATCACACCATCTATGCCTGGCGATTGACCGGTACCGGTAACCGCTACCCGCAGTGGCATGCCCACTTTGCCCATGCCTAATTCTAGATCGGCCGCAGCGGCATTAATTTGCTCATGAATCGCCTCGGCTTGCCAAGTGTTGAGCTCAGCTAACTTACTACGCACCAAGCCCAGTGGCTCGGCAGCCACTGGGCGCAAGTGCTTCTTGGCCGCGTTCGCTTCAAATTCACTGAAGTCTTCAAATAAGTAACGGCTCTGCTCGGCCATTTCTTTTAACGTGTGGCAACGCTCAGCATACAGGCTAACCACGTCCGCTAATGCGGGGCCATGGGCAGTATCTATGCCTTGATCTTGCATATGCCACACCAAGTACTCCGCCACTTCGCTGGCAGGTGAGGTCTTCATATAGTGTTGGTTTAGCCAGAGTAACTTGTCGGTGTTAAACGCCGACGCCGACTTGCCGATGGCATCTAAGGAGAACAGCTCAATCATTTGCTCTCGGGAGAAAATTTCTTGATCCCCATGAGACCAACCCAAACGCACTAGGTAATTCAATAACGCTTGCGGCAAATAACCGTCGTCACGATATTGCATCACGCTCACGGCACCGTGGCGCTTAGATAACTTGGCGCCATCATCGCCCAAAATCATCGACACATGGGCAAATTCCGGCACGGGCGCGCCTAATGCCTGATAAATATTAATTTGGCGCGGCGTATTATTGATGTGGTCTTCACCACGTACCACATGGGTAATTTCCATGTCCCAATCATCAACCACTACACAAAAGTTATAGGTCGGCGCGCCATCAGTACGGCGAATAATCAAGTCATCTAACTGATCGTTACCGGTTTCGATACGTCCGCGCACGTGATCCACAAACACCACTGAGCCTGCAGTAGGGTTTTTAAAACGGATCACGCAAGGCGCGTCCGCCGCGTGTTGTTCGCTACTGTGACGACAATGGCCGTCATAGCGTGGCTTTTCGCCCGCCGCCATTTGCTGTTCGCGCAGGGCGTCTAAGCGCTCACGAGAGCAGTAACACTTGTAGGCTTTATCTTCGCTCTGTAACTGGTCAATAAGCGCGTTGTAACGATCAAAACGCTGGGTTTGATAATACGGACCCTCTTCCCAGTTCAGTCCCAACCAATTCATGCCTTCTATGATGGCATCAATGGCTTCTTGGGTAGAACGTTCCAGATCCGTATCTTCAATACGTAATACAAATTCACCCTGTAGGTGGCGGGCATAAAGCCAGGAATACAGGGCAGTACGGGCACCACCAACATGAAGAAAGCCGGTAGGGCTAGGAGCAAACCGCGTTTTAACTGTCATTCTTTCTGCCTTAGCTGATAAATAAAGCCCAACTGACTTGGACTAAAGGCCAAGTGTGTTTGGGTCAAGGTCCAACACGTTTAGGGCATTTTACCACAGAGGATCAAGCGCCATCCGTATTTGGATCAAACTGTGCTTACAAACACAGCTTTGATAAAAAAGTACCGCCATTTTACCACCCGCAGCCAGCAGGTTAAACGCTTTGTCGGTGAATGATCTTGGCATAAGAGCAGACAAAAGTGGTCATCTACTCCCAGCACCGCTATCTCATACCTTGTCGAGTCTGTTGGCCGCAGATACACTGAGAGCCACGAGGTGGTTATTTATGTCCAGAAGAAAACAAATGAAGCGAAATCAACCAGAATCTTTTGCCAGTAAGATGAATAACGTCACCTTACCGGTGCGCCAAGGCATAGGCCGCAGCCTGCAAAGCTGGCGACAAGTGCCGGGCAAACATAAGCTGGGCTTGGCTATTTTAACGCCGCTGTGGATATTGTTATTAATGTGGCAACCGGCGCCTCAGCAAGCAGCAACGCCCGTTACCGGCAGTTTAAGCTTGTCATTGGCGCCCACCGTCAGCCGAGAGATTGAGATACCTGTGGGTGGCAAAAAGCTCGATCACACCATGGCGCAGGGTGAAACCTTGGCCGCCTTGTTTCGCCAATGGAAACTGCCCGGCAGTGATCTCATTGCCTTAGTACGCGCCGAGCCCTCTTACAAACCGCTCAGCAACTTGCGCGCCGGCCAAGATTTGACCCTGGTCGTCAATAAAGAGGGCCAACTGCATTATTTGGAAGTCAACGATAAGGGCCTACTACTGAACGCCTTTCGGCGCATGGGCCAAGAGTTCGCCGTGGTGACAACGCCTTAGAAGGGAATAGGGAATAGGAAATTGGGAATAGAGATCCTGAGTAGAGCTCTGTTCCCCCCCTAATCCCCATTCCCTAATCACCGGCCTTACTGGTGCTCAGCTAATAATGCGATCAAGCCGTCTTCGTCCAAGATGGTGAGCCCTAACTCTTGGGCCTTTACTAACTTCGAGCCGGCAGCCTCGCCGGCCACCACACAACTGGTTTTTGCCGAAACAGATCCCGCCACCTTAGCGCCCAGCGCTTGCAAGGCTGCTTTAGCGTCACTGCGTGATAATTGGCTTAAAGTACCTGTTAGCACGAAGGTTTGGCCTGCCAGTGGCTGCTCTTCAACGGCCAGCGCTATAATTTCTGGCCAGTGCAGGCCACAGCCGCCCTCCTCGACTGGCGTAACCAAAGCGTGCACCACGGCTTGATTATCTGCTTGGCGAAAGAAGTAATACACATGCTTGGCCACAATATCGCCCACATCGGCCACCTTAAGCAGTGACTCCACCTCGGCGCTCATGACCGCATCCAGCGTTAAAAAATGCTGGGCCAAGTTATTGGCCGTGGCTTCACCCACTTCACGGATGCCTAACGCATATAAAAAACGCGCTAAGGTGGTGGCTCGTGCTGCATCCAGCGCGGCTAATAGCTTGCTGGCCGACTTCTCACCCATGCGCGCTAAGCCCAATAATTGCCCTTGGGTGAGCGAAAACAAATCCGCCGGGGTTTTCACTAATTCAGCATCCACCAATTGATCGATGATCTTGGTGCCGAGCCCGTCGATATCCAGCGCCTTGCGTGATGAAAAATGCTTAATGGCTTCCTTACGCTGAGCGGCACAAAACAAACCGCCACTGCAGCGCGCTACTACTTCGCCTTCGATGCGCTCCACCTCGGCACCGCACACTGGGCATTCGTTGGGGAACACAATCTGCTGGGCATCATAGGGGCGTTTGTCTAACACCACCGCCGCCACTTGCGGGATCACGTCCCCTGCGCGGCGAATAATCACCGTATCGCCGATCATCACGCCTAAGCGGGCTATCTCGTCTGCGTTGTGCAAGGTGGCATTAGAGACAATCACCCCCGCCACTTGCACCGGCGCCAATTTAGCCACCGGTGTAATGGCACCGGTGCGCCCCACTTGAAACTCTACATTAAGGAGCTGCGTCAGCTCTTCTTGTGCCGGAAACTTATGAGCGGTGGCCCAACGCGGCGCGCGCGCCACAAAACCAAGCTGAGCTTGCAAGGCTAAGTCATCGACTTTATAAACGACGCCGTCAATCTCGTAGGCTAACTGCTCTCGGCGGCTTAAAATATCGTCATGATATTGCTCACAACCCGCCTGCCCCGTCATCAGTTTCACCTCAGGGCTAACCGGCAAACCCCAGCTCTTTAGCCGTTGTAAGGTGTCATAGTGGCTCGCGGCCAGCGGCTCGCCCTCCACTAGCCCTACGCCATAGCAGTAAAACGCCAGCGGACGCTTGGCGGTAATGCGCGAGTCCAGTTGGCGTAAGCTGCCAGCGGCGGCATTGCGGGGGTTGGCAAATATTTTCTCGCCACGCTCGCGGGCGGCGTCGTTCATGGCCGTAAAGCCGGCACTTGGCATAAAGACTTCGCCGCGCACTTCAAACCGTGCCGGCCAGCCGCTGCCGCTTAAGGTAAGCGGAATGCTTTTAATGGTGCGCACGTTCTCGGTAATGCCCTCGCCAGTGCGACCATCGCCACGGGTGGCACCCTGCACTAAGCGCCCTTGCTCATACATAAGGCTGACTGCTAGGCCATCCAGCTTAGGCTCACAGCAATACTGCACCGCTTGGCTGCGATTTAAACGCGTCAGCACGCGCTTTTCAAAGGCGGCCAGCTCATCAAGGCTAAACACATTATCTAACGACAACATGGGCTGCGCATGCTCTACCGGTGTAAAGGCTGAGAGCGGCGCCCCCCCCACTTTTTGACTGGGTGAGTCGGCATCTAATAACTCAGGGTGCGCTTGCTCTAGGTCTATCAGCTCGCGCATTACGCGGTCATATTCCGCATCCGGCACCGTGGGCGCGTCACTCACATAGTATTGCTGGTTATAACGTTCGAGCTGCTCACGCAGAGCAAGGATCTGAGCTTTGGCATCATTCATCGAGAAGTGTCCACTTAAGTCATTCGGTGTAAATATAGCGGTATGCTTTACGCAAGGATGAAGTTTAATGTTCCGAGGGCTTAGTGACAAAGCAAGGATGCTCGACTCTAGCAGGGCGCTAGGTTTTAACCCTTCACTCTTTACGCCTCACCCTTTACGGTATTTTAAGCTATCTCTTAAATAAAAAATGCGGCCAGCGGCCGCACGTTAGTTTCATATATTAAGAGATTAAATTACTGGGCTTGGCTGTCATAGTCGCTGAGCTGTGTACGACAACGCACTAGGTATTCAAGCGCTAAGGGATGGCGCTGACCATCTAGCAGTACTGCATCTAACTCTTCGGCCATATTGTCTGCCGCTTGGATCATCATATTAAAGTGATTTTTCGCCATCCCCGGCTTAGGCAGCTGCATAAAGATAGAGACCCCCGGCGTGGTAAAGTCTCGCATGGCTTCCGGAGTAAAGGTGCCCGGTTTAACCATATTCGCCAAGCTAAACAAGGCTTCACCTTGGGTGCTACTACCTTGATAACGGTGGAAGATATCCATATCACCAAAAACTAACCCCACTTGCGTCACGGCACGGATTAAATCTATGCCCGCTATGGTTTGATTGGGCTTGGCCATTAGATTGACCACATATACGTCTTGCCAAGTTTTGGTGATGGGCGCTACCGGCTTATCAACCACCGGCTCAACGGCAGGTTCCACTGCCGGAGCAGGCTCAACCAGCTCTTCTGAGTAAATTGGTTCCCGCTTTACTTCAGGCTCCGGCTTAGCAATGGGCGCTGTTGGCTGCACTGTCGCCGCTTGAGGCTCTGTTGCTTGATGAGCGTGATTTTTGTCATCAAGTTCATGATTATCAAACTTAGAGTTATCAAGCTTAGAGTTATCAAGCGTATGGCTATCAAGATTAGGGCTATCCTGCTCATGATCATCAAAAAGTGGGTCTATCTCACCTTGGCGGTATTGACGGGCACGCAACTCGGCGGCGCTCTCATTAGGCGAAGCGGCACGCTTAGCAGGCTGAGACACAAAACCAGGAGCCTGGTGATGCTCGTCGTTAGGGTCTTCAGCAAACACACTGGCCGACAAAGTAGGTGGCATGACTAAGCTCGGCTCGTCGGTGTCATCATCGCTCATGGCCGAAAAATGCGGACTAATTTGCCAATCATCATCTATCTCGTGATCTTGAGACAAAGACGCAGCTTGGTGGTGGCCCGCCACTCTGACCCTGCCAATACCATCGCGATCAAATTCATCGTCGGTATCTTCCGGTGCTTGATTCTCCACTTTACTCAGCGGCTTATCGCGCATGGGTTTTTGTCGCCCTTTCTGGCTGGTCCACAAACCGTGGATCAGTAAGGCAGCTATTGCTACCGCGCCTAGAATGATCAAGATAATTCGCAAATCCTGCATTATCGTTTCTCTAAATATTTTTCTTACGTTAAACCATGTCGCTGTGGCAAGGAATATTAGACCGCCTTGCGCCGCAATGTTATTGAAGACAATGACAAGGGTATGTTTACCATCAAGGTTTGACAAGTATCATCTGGGTGATGAATAGAGAAAAGCCTACATTTTGACGGTTTTTAGATGTGCCAGCGGCCTTTATTGTCGTCAACAGCTGAAAGCCGCAATAAAACTGTGCAAAATTACGGCGCCACAGCGTATTCGTTAACCTTCAACAGACTCAATAATGTCTAACGATCTTCTTCAAAGATACATTCGACACCCTGCTGCTCGCAACTCAGGCATAGCAATAACCACTTGGCAGCGGATCGATTGCTCTCTAACATGCCATTTTATTTGTAAGGAAGCCTAATATGCCCGCCCCTCGTCTGCACCGGCTCATTTAGCCAGTGGCCCGCATTATATTGTTAGAGGCCTGTCGCTGATTGTGGAGCCAGATTTACGCCTATTTGTGTTGATCCCTTTAGCGGTCAATCTGCTGCTCTTTGGTGGCGCTTTTTACTTTTTATTTTTGCAACTAGACACCCTATTTGCATGGTTTAACGAGAGCATTCCCAGTTACTTGCAGTGGCTTAAGTTTGTGTTGTGGCCATTGGCCATTATTGTGGTGCTAGTGATATTTTCGCTGCTGTTTACCAGTGTCGCTAACCTGATTGCTGCGCCTTTTAATGGCTTGCTGGCCGAACGAGTAGAACTTAAGCTCACGGGGCAACCGTTACCGGATGATGGCTGGAAGGGATTAGTAAAAGACACGCCGCGCATGCTGGCCAGAGAAATACATAAAATAATGTATTATCTGCCGCGCGCTTTGGGCTGTTTGCTGTTATTTCTGATACCACTGGTAGGACAAACCCTAGCACCTGTGCTGTGGTTCGTGTTTAGTGCCTGGATGATGGCCATCCAATATTGTGATTATCCGTTTGATAACCACAAAATTGATTTTGCGGTGATGCGTCGTGAGCTTGCCAAAAAGCGCCAACTTAACTTAAGTTTTGGCGCCAGTGTGGCCTTGTGCTCCAGCATCCCCTTGATTAATCTATTGATTATACCGGTGGCCATCTGTGGTGCTACGGCGTTGTGGGTGGATCATTATACCCAGCTGCGTACCGGCCCCGTATCTAGGTGAACAAAGTTAGAGCTAGGATAATAACCCACGCCACCCACTTTCATATTTAAGGCCGCTTGGCGCACTTGGGCAAGCGGCACTCCGGGCAGGCGCAAGTCTATGGCTTGGCCTTTCATGTGATAGCTTTTTTTCGCCACGCCTCTGCTGGTGCGGCGCAACATGGCATTAGTATTGGGCGAGCGGTAACCAGAAATAATTTGAATTTCACCGACCTTGCCCAAACGATGTTGCAGTAAATACAGCTGGTCGTATAACTTAGGATCTATCTCAGACTGCTCTTCAGCTCGATAATCGCGCATGATGCGATTCAAGGTGTTTAACCCTTCTTTAAGGTAGCGTCCTTCTTCCCAAAAACTGGCCGTGACTTGCTCGCCGGTATTAATGCTGTGCAGGCTGAGCTTGCGCACCGGTGCCGAACGGCTAGCCAAGGCCGGCATAGGTAGCATAGCCACTGCGCCTAGCCCTCCTAACCCTTGCAAAAAACGACGGCGATTAACGCTTTGTGCTAGAGCACCCTGTGTTAATTCAGCCTGTTGTTGATCGATGGCCTGTTTTTCTCTTTTGAAGTCAAACATAGTTCTAAACTCATTTTTTAAACAATAAACATGCAGCAGCCGATAGATCGGCGCTTGTTATCCACTCTGGTCGCCAAAATCTCAAAATAAAAGTCGAACCCGCCGGTAAGGGCAGTGTTCGACGGGTTGGCAATGAACAACAAGCGACGCAGCTAAGGGCTGTGCTACTGGGGGCTTTGCACTTTACAGTCACTACTTTTCGTTTTTACTCGTTGGCATGACCGCTGGTTTTCATCTGCTTAGAGTTAAAACATGAATTTTAACCCTTAAATTTGTATATAAAATACGCCACAAACGCTTAAATAACCAACATCAATTACCTAAAACATTCCTCTTTGCTGCTCAGCTCACAGGCTAAAATAGCGCTGAGCATCAGTTTATAAGCGGGTTAGCCGGCGCTAAAGGGGTTGGTTAGTCTGGTATCAAAACCGTAAATGTCATTACGAAAGTGCGGTTTGCCATCCGCGCCCAGCCAGCCGGGCCAATACACCATAAATAAGGGTAGCGGCTCGTTGACTTTGATCCAGCGAGTTTCTGGTTTGGCTTTTAGCGCGGCTAAGCGACTGCCGTTCATCTGCCCTGCCACTAACCAGTCGGCCAGTTGCTCGGCACCTTCAACGCGCACACAACCCGAGCTCAGCGCGCGGCTGTCACGGGCAAACAAGCCGCGACCAGGGGTGTCATGCAAATAAATGGCATCACTGTTGGGCAGATGAAATTTAAAGGCCCCTAGCGCATTACCGCGACCTGGGCGCTGGCGTAACCGATAAGGAAAGCCACCGCCCTCTTCCAGCCGAGTTTGCCATTCATGCCGAGAAATCACTTGGGTGCCAGAGCTGTCCAGCACTTCAAATCCTTGGCGATCCAGATAGTCCGGATCTCGATGCAGCTTAGGCAAGATATCTTTCGTCAGAATGGAGCGCGGCACATTCCAAGGTGGATTAAACACCACGCTGGTGATTTTGTTGGCCATGATCGGCGTTTTACGCTGATTTTGTCCCACTATCACGTTGCTCTCAAATACCAAGGCTTGATTCTGGTATAGGCGCAAATGATATTCGGGGATATTGACCAACAGATAAGAAGGCGGTAATTCATCGCTGATCAAGGTGCGCATCATGCTGCGCATCAACAGTTGCGCGCGCTTTAATGGCGAGGTGTCTAGCCAAGCATAGGTTTGCGGGCCAACCACGCCATCCACGGTTAAGCCGTGACGCGCTTGAAAGCGTTTTACGCCAGCAACCAAGTCTGCATCGTAGTGCTCCAAATCGAGAAACACAGACGCGGCCACAGGGCTATTGTTTAAGCCAGATAACACATCCATTGTCGGGCGAGCGCTCACTGGGCTTGGCAGAGCGATATCCTGTTCAGCCGCCCCTAAATCGCCTTCAACCACGCCGGCCGCAATTAAATCGGCTTCGGTGAGGTCAAGCTCGCTTAATTCAGGAGTGATGAGTCCGGGATTCGTTAACTCAGAGTCAGCGACCTCGGTTGCCGCTAAGCTCACTCCCTCAGGCACACCGTTATTGTCCAGCACATTACTTTTATCCAGCACGTCGCTATTATCCAGCGCCTTGTCTAGCTCATGCTGTGAAATCAGGTTAAGGCTCGACACCGCAGGCAAATCAATATCCGTTGATTCAGGCATATCACCTAACAACTGCAGCCGCTGGCGAATGCCGACCACCTGCGCATGGTACTCGTTAGGCTTTAGGGTAGCACCGCGCAAGGCAGGCCAAGGTTGATCATTGAGCGCCAGCAGACGCGTCAGCTGTTCTGCCAGCTGCTGATGATCCCCATAACCCGGCGTGAGTTGTGCGACTAACTGTTCACGGTTACCTAACTCATTGGCCAAGCGTAAATTAGTTTTATCGGCTTCAGAGAATGATAATTTGGCTTTATGAGTGCGCAAATACTGACGATCGTAAAAAGATAAGCCCGACCAATGGCGCCAAAAGCTTTGTAATCCCAGTAATAAGCGGTCATCGGCTTGGTCTGATGCGGTGTCGGTAGACACCGCCTGTTGCCACCACTGCGTGATATTAGGGTGCACATCTGCCAAGGCCAACTCCAAGCCCAACTGATGCAATTGCTCGCGCGCCTTGGGCTCGTCTTGCCAACCGGCAGCAGTAGCACTGCCCATGGTTAGCGACACTAATAGCCAAAGTCCGCCTGCGGCACGACATTTTGTTACCCATTTACTGCCTATCATATAAATGTCCACCCATTCCCTGAATCACACTGCTGACTGGCCAAAATAAAAACGACTCTTCACTGGTTGCGCGTCAAAAGCTTGCGCACCGGCTCCTTGATAACAAATTTATGATAAAAGCTCCATTTATTCTGCAGTTTATCTTCCCGTCATAAATGCATATGATTCAAGTATGTAATAACTTCTGGTTATAACAATTTGTCACTTCTCATTCTAATTTGTCATTTCTCATTCTAAATAGAATGGTTAAGCTGGCTGCATATCAATAATCATGATGTTAGCGAACTGGATGCTAGCGAACTACGGGAATAGTCACATGAGCAAAATTTTTGAAGATAACTCGCTGACCATTGGCAATACGCCTTTGGTAAGATTGAACCGCGTGAGCAAGGGTCGCGTACTGGCTAAAATAGAAAGCCGCAACCCCAGCTTCAGTGTGAAGTGCCGTATCGGTGCCAACATGATTTGGGATGCAGAAAAGCGCGGTGAATTGGTCGCAGGCAAGGAGCTGATTGAGCCCACCAGTGGCAATACCGGTATCGCTTTAGCGTTTGTGGCGGCTTCTCGTGGCTATGCTATTACCCTGACCATGCCAAACACCATGAGCATGGAGCGTCGCCAACTGCTCAAAGCACTGGGCGCGAATATCGTGCTTACCGAAGGTGCCCAAGGCATGAAGGGTGCGATCGAAAAGGCCATAGAGCTGAGAGACAGCGCCCCAGAAAAGTTTGTATTGCTACAGCAATTTAATAACCCCGCTAACCCAGAAATTCATGAAAAAACCACCGGCCCTGAGCTGTGGGATGAAACTGACGGTGAAATTGATGTGTTTGTATCTGGCGTGGGTACCGGCGGTACGCTAACAGGTGTGTCTCGCTACATTAAAAACACCAAAGGCAAAGCCATTATCACGGTCGCCGTTGAACCTGCAGAGTCGCCAGTCATTACCCAAGCTTTGGCCGGTGAGCCGCTCAAACCTGGTCCTCATAAAATTCAAGGTATCGGTGCCGGCTTTATTCCAGGTAACTTAGACTTGTCTTTGGTGGATCGCGTTGAGCAAGTCACCAGTGATGAAGCCATCGAGATGGCGCGTCGTTTGATGAAAGACGAAGGTATTTTAGCCGGCTTTAGCTCCGGTGCTGCCGTGGTTGCCGCCAACCGTCTGGCAGAGCTGCCTGAGTTTGCTAACAAGACTATCGTGGTTATCTTGCCAAGCTCTGGTGAGCGCTACTTAAGTACGGCCTTGTTTCAAGGTATCTTCACTGAGCAAGAATTACCGGCTTAAATAACACTGCCCTGCATTCATGCAGGGCTTAGTGAATGAAGCGCAGGCTGTTTAATAAACAGCCTGCGCTTTTTTATGCGCGATTAGGCACGCCACATTCTTTCTTCCGGCACTCTAGGTAAGCTTGGTGCTTAGTTCTGGCCACTGTTATCATCGTGATTCTTCATTACTGCAGGGAGCTAAGAGTATGGGTCTGTTTAATAAACTAAAAAGAATGGTGTCTGACGAGCCCGTCCGTAAGCAGAACATTCGGCTACTGGCCCCCCTCTCCGGTGAGATAGTGGCGTTAGAAAATGTGCCAGATGTGGTATTTGCTGAGAAAATTGTCGGTGACGGTATCGCCATTAAGCCCAGCGGCAATAAAGTTGTTGCCCCTTGTGATGGGGTGATCAGTAAGATTTTTGAGACCAATCATGCCTTTGCCATGAACAGTGACTCAGGTTTAGAGCTGTTTATTCATGTCGGTATCGATACCGTGGAACTCAAGGGCGAAGGTTTTACACGCATCGCCCACGAAGGCCAAACCGTAAAAGCCGGTGATGTGATTCTCGAATTCGACTTAAATTTATTAGTAGCCAAAGCCAAGTCCACCTTAACGCCGGTGATCATCTCCAATATGGACGAGATCAAAGAACTGACTAAATACAGCGGCGCCGTCACTTTAATCACAGACGCTATCTTAAGCGTGAGAAAATAATCGTCTGCTGCACAGAATCGTATTACCTCGTCTCACCTTAATCACCTCGCCTTTAATGTAGAGTTTCACGCATGCTTAACTGGTTAAAAAAATGGGCCTTTCGCTCGCCATCTGCCCCTGTCGGGGCTGACATTGCGCCCATTAATTATCAGGGCTACCACATTTATCCCGCCCCGATTGCAGAAGGCGGTCAATATCGAATTAATGGCCGTATCATCCAACTGATAGACGGCACCGAGCACTGTTATGACTTGGTGCGCGCCGATTTATTACCCTCGGCCGAGCAAGCCGCCGAGCTTATGATAGCCAAAGCCAAACGAGTGATAGACGAACATGGCAACCGGCTCTTTCATTGATAATCCGCTAATGCCCTCCCCGTTAACTGCTGATCATTTAGTGGCGTGGCAAACTTGGCGCCAGCAATTATGCCAAACGGGGGAACGGCGGCTATTGGTCATGGCCGGTGAGCAAGACTGGGCCATGGCACAAGCCCAGCAGCTCACTTGCTCTGAGCCTAATACTCTTTGGCTAGGCCAAGCGCTTGGTAGCCAGGCTGCCACTGCCACCAACAAATTTAAAACCGTGCTCGGCCAAGCATACGGTGCTCTCGTCGTTAACGCTTTTAGCGGTTTACATCCTGATGCTTTGGCCGCCGTGGCCGGTACCTTGATGGCCGGTGGTGTACTGATATTGCTGTGCCCACCGCTTGCCCATTGGCCTCAGTATGCAGATCCTGATTTAGTGCGTTACGTGGCCGAACCGGAGCAAGCAAAAGGTCTGCACAGCCGCTTCTTAAGCCGCTTTATGCAAATATTACAACAAGACACACAAGTATTGCATTGGCCACAAGGTGCGGCTTTTCCCACTTTGCCATTGATAGAAAAAACACCGCCATGGCAGCTGAACTCAGACCGACAAGGCTGCCTAAACGATCAGCAGCGACATGCCTTAGCAGTGTTGTTGCACAGCGCTCGTCGCCGAATTCCGGTGATCTTGACCGCCGATCGTGGCCGCGGTAAATCCAGCGTATTGGGTTTAACCGCCAGTCGCTTACTTAAAGCCGGTTTACGAGTATTACTCACCGCACCCAGCCCCCATGCCGTTAGCCAAGTACTGGCCCATTGTGCACAACCCTTAGTTTTTATGGCGCCCGATGCGCTGCTTGCCGAGCGGCCCCCTGCGGATATTTTATTGATTGATGAAGCCGCCGCCATTCCGGTGGCGCTACTATTACGTTTGGCGCGGCAGTATTGCTGTGTGTTTGCCAGCACCGAGCACGGCTACGAGGGCACCGGCCTTGGCTTTCAATTAAAATTTCAGCCACAACTGCTGCGCATGCAGCCGCGCACCCAAAAAGTTCAGCTGCGCACACCGGCGCGCTGGAGCAGTACAGATCCATTAGAGCCGTTATTATTTCGCTTATTGGCACTCAATGCGGTTGCAGTCACACCTACTCGTCACGGTAAACTAACAATACGCTGGGTCAACCAAGATCAATTGCTCAACGACGATATGTTATTAAGCCAGCTGTTTGGCCTGTTGACCTTGGCTCATTATCAAACCAGCCCCAGTGATTTACGCCAGTTATTGGATGCGCCCGAGCTGCATTTAGCCGTAATGTTTCGCCAATCCACCCCCGTGGCCGTGGCCCTGTTGATCAGCGAAGGGCAAACGCACACTCATCCTTTAACCGCTGATCTTAGCTTGGCTATTTGGCGCGGCCAACGCCGACCGCGCGGTCACTTGTTGCCACAATCTTTAGCCTTTCACGGCGGCTTGAGTGAGGCTTGTCAGTTTCATTATCACAGAGTGATGCGCATCGTCGTGCACCCCGACTGTCAGCACGCCGGGCTAGGCAGTCAATTACTCACTTGGCTGCAACAACAAATGCAGCCCACAGCCCTGTCATCCCCCGCAAAGCCAGTACTAACCGGGGATTTTATCGGTACCAGCTTTGGTGCCAGCCCTGAGCTGATAAAATTTTGGCAAGCCAATGGCTTTAGTGCTGTGCGTCTGGGCCAAAGCCGAGATGCGGTCAGTGGCTTACAAGCGGTGATGATGTTATGGCCAAGCTCAGCCGCCGCCAAGCTGCAACTGCCGCTCTGGCAGGGGCAATTTAGTGCCAATGTGCATCGCCATCCATGCGCTACACCGCCCCTTAGCTCGGATTCATCCTTAACTGGCGATGACACATGCTTAATTGCAGACAGCACATGCTTGGTTGAGAATGACAAGGCCGCCATTTATCAGGCGTTAACGCTGCTGCCGCCCAGCGATACCCGAGCGCAAGACCGACAGATTGCTCATGACTTTGCTTTTTATCATCGAGATTTAAGCGCTGATCAAGCAGCCTTGGCGCGCTTTGTGGCAAGCCATACTCCATTGAAACCACTTTCAAACTCAGAACAACGACTGCTGGCCGCTCTGCTCGCCACAGGCGCACAGCCGACTTTAGTTGCGAAAGAATGGCAACTAAGCGGATATAAAGCTGCCATATCCCAGTGCCGCCAGTTAATGCAAGCCTTTTTTTAAGTTCCATCCGAAACATGAATCTATAGCGCAAATTTTAATATCCCAGCTAGCCTATTACAGGAAAACAGTGTTAACTCACTGTTAAATATATTGTAGGAGTCTAGCTATGGAATGGTTGACCAATCTATTAACGGCAGTAAATGGCGTGGTATGGGGCGTACCCATGCTCGTGGGTATCTTAGGCATAGGGCTCTATTTACAATTGCGTATGGGGTTTATGCCCATTCGAAAATTAGGTACTGGCTTCAAATTATTATTCACTAAAACAGAAACCGGTAGTGGTGAAATCTCGCCCTTTAATGCCTTGATGACGTCACTGGCAGCCACCATAGGCACGGGTAATATTGCCGGCGTAGCGACCGCTATTTTCTTAGGCGGCCCGGGTGCGCTGTTTTGGATGTGGATGACAGCCTTAGTGGGCATGGCCACCAAGTATGCAGAAGCCGTATGTGCGGTTAACTTTCGCGAAACCGACGAAAAGGGCAACCACGTTGGCGGCCCTATGTACTACATCAAAAATGGCTTAGGCCCTAAGTGGGCGTGGCTAGGTGTCGCATTCGCCTTATTTGGCGCCTTAGCCGGCTTTGGTATTGGTAATACGGTACAAGCCAACTCGGTGGCAGATGCATTAAGTAGCTCTTTTGGCATCTCACACTCAGGCACCGGTATAGTGTTAATGGTGCTGGTAGGCTTGGTATTAATCGGCGGTATTCGCTGGATCTCTGAAGTGGCAGGCAAGTTAGTGCCCTTGATGACGGTCGCCTACTTTGTGGCGGGTATCATCGTCTTAGGGATGAACGCCCCCGCATTACCGTCCGCTTTTGGTACCATATTCGAACATGCCTTTAGCCCTGTTGCCGCGCAAGGTGGTTTTGCCGGTGCTGCAGTATGGATGGCCATTCGCTTTGGTGTGGCACGAGGTGTGTTCTCTAACGAGGCCGGCCTAGGTAGTGCTCCTATCGCACACGCGGCCGCAAAAACCGACAGCCCAGTGCGCCAAGGCTTAATTGCCATGCTGGGTACCTTTATCGACACCATTATCGTCTGTTCTATTACCGGCTTAGCCATAGTGGTCACCGGCAGTTGGACCAGTGGTGAAACCGGCGCCTCGCTAACCGCACACGCCTTTTCACTGGCTATTCCGGGCGGGGAATATATCGTCTCGCTGGCCTTAGCTATCTTTGCCTTTACCACCATTTTGGGCTGGAGCTTTTACGGTGAAAAATGTGTGCAGTTCCTGTTTGGCGTAAAAGCTATCTTGCCGTTTCGCATACTCTGGGTACTCGCACTGCCCATAGGCGCGACTCAGTCATTAGAGTTTATTTGGCTGTTGGCCGACACCTTAAACGCCATGATGGCCATTCCTAACCTGATTGCCTTGGCATTGTTAAGCCCAGTGGTGTTTAGATTAACCAAAGTCTACTTCGCTGATCAAAAGGCGCTCAATCAAAAGCGCTAAATAAGCACAGACACACACCACAATATCGCAGGTGTTGTCAGTCAGTACCCCCAACAAGCAGGCCTTTAGGCCTGCTTGTTGCTTGATAGCCACCCTTTCACCAAGAGGCTGATATACTGTGTGGTGTTCAGCTCACTTTCAGGACTCAACGATATGTATGCCCATCCCCGTTATTCACCAGAAGCCATTAGCGAGCTTTGCCAAGCCCATCCGTTATTGAATGAGCTGATAGCCCTTAAACCCGTCACTTGGTTTAATCCCGAACGGCTACCCGTCGAGCAAGCGCTGGCAGCCGTAGGGCTCACCGCTGAGGATGTGCAAGATGCCAGCCAGCGTTTAGACCGTTTTGCTGCCTACTTTAGTGTGGCCTTCCCCGAAACCGCCATTAGCCAAGGGCGCTTAGAATCACCAATACGCAAGCTGCCTAAGATGCAGCAGGCGTTAGAGGCACAATTTCAACAAACATTACCCGGTGAGTTATGGCTAAAAATGGACAATCAACTGCCCATTTCTGGCTCCATTAAAGCGAGGGGTGGCATTTATGAAGTGTTACAGCACGCCGAAAAGCTGGCCCTTAAAGCCGGTTTATTACAACGTTCAGATGATTATGCCAAATTGCACAGCGCGCCATTTCGCGAGTTTTTCAGTCAATATAGTATTGCGGTAGGCTCAACCGGTAACCTAGGCCTGTCGATCGGCATGATAGGTGCCAAGCTGGGATTTCAAACCAGCGTGCATATGTCGGCAGAAGCCAGAACCTGGAAAAAACAGTTACTGCGTACTCAAGGCGTCACGGTAGTGGAATACGACAGCGACTATTCAGTAGCCGTTGCCGAGGGCCGCGCGCAGGCCGCAGGGGATGCCTATTGTCATTTTGTGGATGATGAGAATTCATTGCAGTTGTTTTTAGGCTACGCGGTGGCCGGTGAACGATTGAAAGCGCAGTTTGAGCAAGCCGATATTAAAGTCGACCGTGCCAACCCTTTGTTTGTCTACTTGCCTTGTGGCGTAGGCGGCGGCCCAGGTGGCGTGGCGTTTGGCTTGAAACTGGCCTTTGGCGATGCGGTGCACTGCATCTTTGCCGAACCCACCCATTCGCCCTGTATGCTGCTCGGCGTTTACAGTGGTTTGCACGACCAAATTTCGGTGCAAGACTTACATATCGATAATATCACCGCCGCCGATGGCCTAGCGGTGGGTCGCCCTTCTGGCTTCGTGGGTCGCTTAATGTCGCCGATGCTCGACGGCTTTTATACCTTGGGTGATGAGGATATGTTGTCGTTACTGGGGCGATTAAACGAGCAAGAAGATATTAAACTCGAACCCTCCGCCTTGGCCGGTATGCCAGGGCCGTGGCGGGTGTTACAGGATGAAGGCTATTTGCAGCGTCTAGGCTTAACACCTGAGCGTTTAGCGAATGCCCATCACTTGGTATGGGCCACCGGCGGCGGCATGGTACCCCAAGCAGAAATGGCACAATACTTGGCACAAGCTGCTGCTCTCGCTGGTGAAGAGTAAAGGATGAATAGGACGACACAAACCTAAAAGCTCTTTCTGCCACGGAATACACGGAAGAACACGGAAAAAGTGATTAAGAAAAATAAGTTTATTGGTAAAGATCCCATCTCTTTTATCTTGTCGCTCTTATTCAGTGTATTCCGTGGCAAATAAATTTCTCGTATTGGATCTTTCAATCCCTATGTTTAGCTCGGTGCTGCTCGCTATCCAAACCAGCCACGGTTTAGGCTGTCTTTGCACTGCCAGTATTGGTCTGCGTAGCGTTTGGCGCGGCCCTCTACTTTGCGAGACACCTTTAACAGCCAACCTTTTTTGTTATGGGTACCGCGGCGATAACCGCCCCAGCCGTCGTGATAATTTAAATACTGGTTATAGGCATCCCACTTAGACACGCCATTAATCTTACTGGTTTTACTCATATACCAGCCCATAAAGTCTACGGCATCATCAAAGTTACTGCGGCTGGCCCAGCCATTGCCCGTTTCTCGTTGATAATCCGCCCAGGTGGCTTTTTTAGCCTGCGCGTAGCCATAGGCATCTGAAGCGCGTCCCCTAGGAATAAACAAAAAGTAGCGCATCGGTGGTTGGGCATCATGCTTGAAGCTGCTTTCTTGATACATCATCGCCATCGTCACGTGCGCCGGTACTCCCCACTTTTTACGGGATTTTTCGACGGATTTATGCCAGCTCTTGTGCTCTTTAAAAATCGCACAGATATTTTCTGGATTACGCGGCGGTGCAGTGGCACAACTGGTGAGCAAGAGCGCGCCCACTAACCAAGTGGCGGCTTTTATGAGTTTGTTCATGAATACAGAGCACCAAGATAGCGACAGAGTTAGTCATAGTGCCAACTGTGTACCTATATTTCCAGTTTAGCGCTCTGCTATAAGCTCATAATGGGCCATGGTTCAGCGAGTTTGTAGTAAGCATTTTTGTCAGCTCGCATACTAAACAGTAGAATAGACTCAGTACCCGCTCGGCTAGCGAGCTTCTTTACCAGACAGTCCTACACTGCACGTCCGAAACCGGCACGTCCGAAACAGGCATGTCTGGCAACCCTAGGAAACCCGATGCAATTTTATTTTCCGATCATCATTATTGATGAAGATTTTCGCACCGAGAACACCAGTGGCTCAGGCATTCGAGAGCTGGCGGCCGCCATCGAAAAGTCTGGTATGGATGTAGTGGGATACACCAGTTACGGTGATTTAACCTCGTTTGCCCAGCAACAAAGTCGCGCAGCCGGCTTCGTGCTCTCCATTGATGACGAAGAGTTAGCAGGTAGCCCAGAAGAAGCCCAATCGGTGCTCGATCAGTTACATCGCTTCGTAGAACAAATTCGTCATCGCAACCCAGATATTCCTATTTATCTGTACGGTGAAACCCGCACCGCACGCCATATTCCTAATGCGATTTTGCGTGAATTGCATGGCTTTATTCATATGCACGAAGACACGCCTGACTTTGTGGCGCGTCATATTATTCGTGAAGCAAAAAGCTATCTCGACAGCCTAGCGCCGCCCTTCTTTCGTGCCCTCACCCATTATGCGCAAGATGGTTCTTATTCTTGGCATTGCCCCGGTCATTCCGGCGGTGTGGCGTTTTTAAAATCCCCTGTTGGCCAGATGTTCCACCAGTTTTTTGGTGAAAACATGCTGCGCGCCGATGTTTGTAACTCAGTCGACGAGCTCGGCCAGTTGCTGGATCACACGGGCCCGGTGGCCGCCAGTGAGCGCAATGCGGCGCGCATTTTTAACGCCGATCACTTGTACTTTGTGACCAACGGCACCTCTACCTCCAATAAAATCGTCTGGCACTCCACAGTCGCACCCGGCGATATCGTAGTCGTGGACCGTAACTGCCATAAGTCGATTTTACACGCCATTATGATGACAGGCGCGGTACCGGTATTCTTAATGCCCACCCGTAACCATTACGGCATTATTGGCCCCATTCCACGCAGTGAATTTGAGCCTGCGCGCATTCGTGAAAAAATGCTGGCCAACCCTTTCTGCCGTGAATTATTAGCCAAAAATCCGGATCTCAAACCACGGGTATTAACCATTACTCAGTCTACTTACGATGGCATCTTGTATAACGTCGAAGAGATCAAAAACCTGCTCGACGGCGAAATCGAAACCCTGCACTTCGATGAAGCTTGGATCCCGCACGCGGCTTTCCACGATTTTTACGGGGATTACCACGCCATTGGCGAAAACCGTCCGCGCTGTGAAAAGTCGATGATATTTTCTACCCAATCGACCCACAAAATGTTGGCCGGATTATCGCAAGCATCACAAATACTGGTGCAAAATGGCACCAACAACCACTTAGACCGAGATGTGTTTAACGAAGCGTATTTGATGCACACCTCAACCAGCCCCCAGTACGCCATTATTGCCTCTTGCGATGTAGCCGCCGCCATGATGGAAGCGCCCGGTGGCACCGCCTTAGTGGAAGAGTCATTATCTGAGGCGCTGGAATTTAGACGTGCCATGCGCAAGGTCGGGGATGAATACGGCAGCGACTGGTGGTTTAAGGTGTGGGGCCCCGATGATTTAACCGACGACGGCTTAGATGATCGCGATGCTTGGATGCTACACGCCGGTGAAAGCTGGCATGGTTTTGGTGATGTGGAGCCAGGCTTTAACTTGCTCGACCCTATCAAGGCCACCATTTTAACCCCCGGCCTTAATATGGAAGGCAATTTTTCCGACACCGGTATGCCCGCAGTGGTGGTCACTAAGTACTTGGCTGAACACGGTATTGTTATCGAAAAAACCGGCCTGTATTCGTTCTTTATTATGTTTACCATCGGTATTACCAAAGGCCGGTGGAACAGTATGGTTACCGAGCTGCAGCAGTTTAAAGACGATTACGACCACAACGTGCCCTTGTGGAAAGTGTTGCCTAAGTTTATTCAAGGCAATCCTAGCTATGAGCGTGTGGGTTTACGTGATCTGTGTGACCAAATTCACCAGATCTACAAAGAAAACGACGTGGCTAAGCTAACCACTGAAATGTATTTGTCAGACTTAATTCCCTCGATGAAGCCTGCCGATGCTTTCGCCAAAATGGCCCATAAGGAAATGGACAGAGTACCGATCGACGAATTATCCGGTCGCACTACGGCGGTAATGGTGGCTCCTTATCCACCCGGGATCCCGCTGTTGATCCCAGGCGAGGTGTTTAACGACACTATTATTAGCTACCTGAAATTTGCTCGAGAATTCAACCTGCGCTTTCCAGGCTTTGAAACCTATATTCACGGCTTAGTGACCGAAGAGCATGAAGGGCAAACGCAGTATTTTATCGACTGTATTCGCTAAGCTCAGCCAAAAAGGCGCTTGTTATACAAGCGCCTTTTTTCTAACGAAAACATCAGTATGCCGTGGACTTAGTGTCAACAAGAGACCTATCGGTTTCTACAAACACACAACACTGCATTTAGTGAACAATGAGTGACTGAGGTACGTTAGCTGTCGCTACTTTGCTCTACAAAAACGATATAAATGAGGTTGCGGTACAGGACCTGAAAAGTCAGACCCATTCTACTTAAGCTGTAACTCGCCTATTTTTTATCGGTGAATTAGCATAAAGCAGACATCAAATCTTCATGGTCTTCGACCACCTCATTAATCATCCGACAAAGCTGCATCGCGTCTTTACGAGACAGATACAGCTCCTGAGATGACTCATCCTCCTCTGCATTGCTATCCACCACTAAGATCATTCCTTGATCGGTCAGTTTAAAATGCAACTGATCCAAACGCGGCCGCAAGTACTGGCGTTGTTTAGGAATATCAATTTCTATGGTACAGCACGGATGAACCGTGATATTGACATCAAAATCAGCGCCACTCTGCAAGGTATAACACTTCTTTCTGACTAACATCACTGCCTCCTTTAACGTGATCGCCCGAGGTTCCTTCTCAGTTGTTCACAATCCAAACCGTTTATTTTTTATACAACACGTTAAGGTTAGCTCAGTTAAAAAAAGTTGCTATTAAACAAAACTCCCGCAGAGTAATTGTAAAAATAGCTAGCATAATTAATTAGTTATAAATTTTTTATATTAATTTATAAACAGATACATAACAGTATTCGCTAAAGCGATGTTTAAACAAAGCATAAGGCTCCAAGAGAATACCCAGCCTTAAACAAGCGAAAAAAATACAAAAACACTGAATAATGGATACAAAGTTACAGCATGAATTTATGTTCCAGCTGCTTTTGAGAGAGGCAGGACAGAGAAGAAACCGTCGGACGTTTACGCTATAAGCCGAAGAAAATTCCAGCGCTCACCCTTAATTTACGGCGTAAGGCGTACAGCGAGGCTGTTAGCCATTATCCTGAAACGGGCCAGCATTTCGCTGTTAATACCATTCTGGAAATTTAATATCATCCTGTTTCTCAAGATCATCGACGCCCTCTTCACCGAAATAGGCCATATCTTTACTTAGATTGGTATAATCTTAAACTTGGTCCTTCGAGTTATTTTTGATCTCGCCCTGGTATCAAACCGGCATTCAGTAGATATTTATAAGTTATAAAAAACAGATGCTTAAGCTTATAAAAAACCAACAACAACCTGACCTCTTATTAATTTAAAATAATAGTTAGGTGTACATGTGGCATTAAAGACTAAAACTCACCAAGCTCGACCAAAAAAATCGACCTGAAACTTTCAGGCCGATTTAATATAAAATTAGATTAATAGCATAAATCAGACATTAAAATTTCATGTTCTTCTTTAACTTCATCAATAGTTTGGCACAGTTCAAGGGCATCGCTATAAGAAAGTTCTAATACAATAGACTTCGACTCAGCAGTATCTTTTGCGTAACACTCTAACAATACATTTTTTTCACTCGGCGTGAAATGTATTAACGCCAACTTACTTTTTATTCTCTGACCCAGTTTAGGAACCGATATTACGATTGTGCAACAGGGGTTAATTATAATTTCAGCATAAATAGTAGTATCGCTTTGCAGCGAATACCGACACTTTCTCGCTAACATGGTTGTCTCCTTTACTCTTGATATATTCCAAGAGAATAAATAGAACATCTGCCAACAAATAGAGCGTTTTTTATACAGCTTTTCAATAGTACACCATTTATAAGCACTTGCAAGCCAACAGCTCCAACCTCCCATATCGCGTGATCTGCATGCATTGTTCACAATAAGTCAGCAAGAGTGCATACACTTCCGACGGTTAAACATGCACCAAGCAGACATAACCAAGATCAGTATTGTTGGAAAGCAGAGCATATTAAGAAGACTATATAGCCGCATGGCTAAAAAATTCAGAATCACTCACTTCCCTATCCTGCTATAAATAATAAAAACACCTAACATTATATGCAGGTGTTTTTTATAAATTTTCTGTTCAATGCCATATGGCTCTGTTATAAATCTGACATTAACCTTTCGTACTCTTGAATAACGTCATCAATCACTTCATAAAGATTAAAAGTATCTTTACGGGATAGCTGCAAGCTGACATCCTCAATTACACCACATCCTTTTTCACTACATACTAATAATACACCCTGTTGATTCAGCTTAAAGTGCACTCTTTCTAATTCAACAGTAAGATGTTGATGTTTATCAGGAATGTCGACCTCTATCGTGCCACAGGGTTTGATAATAATATTGGCGTGGCAGTCACCATTTTGTAGCGTATAACTGCGCAGTCTGCTTAACATACTTATCTCCTTGGAGTCGCCTCCAACACCTTGATCTATAAATAAAGTTCAGGGTCGTAGATGGAACTTTTTCGCCCTACAGCTTAATATTAGCTCAAACCAGTAAGAACGTAATAATTTCCCATGTAATAAAACTAGACGTGACTGTGCGCTTCAAACACAACTCCAAGCAGCTTTTAACGCTGTAAAGTGTAGCTAATCGACTCGATTCTAAAAACGAGTCCCATTGCTTATTAAAAGTTACTAACTAAGGTTAACCGAGCCTGCCGCTCAATCTTAATATAGGTGGGTGATATAACGAGAATCCTAAGGCTAACTTCTAACAAGGATGTAAATGAGGAACTTGTCATGATGATGCCAGAAAAAATGCAGGCCGTAGTCTACGGCGGCCCAGGTGTGAAATCTTTAGAGACTGTCGCGGCCCCCAAAATTTTGCAGCCAACCGATGCTATCGTTAAAATCGTTAAAACCACGATTTGTGGCACCGACTTACATATTCTTAAAGGCGATGTGCCAGCAGTGACCAAAGGTCGAATTTTAGGCCATGAGGGAGTGGGCGTAGTAGCAGAAGTGGGCAGCGCCGTTACCCGCTTTAAAAAAGGTGAGCGAGTACTGATCTCTTGTGTCAGTGCCTGCGGTAAGTGTCATTACTGCAAAAAACAGCTCTATGCGCATTGCGACAATGGCGGCTGGATTTTGGGCCACCTAATCGATGGCACTCAGGCTGAGTATGTACGCATACCCCATGCAGATAACAGCTTATACCCTATACCCGATGGCGCCGACGAAGAAGCGCTAGTGATGCTCAGCGATATTCTACCCACAGGCTTTGAGATTGGTGTGCTCTATGGTGCTGTACAACCGGGTGATACGGTCGCCATTATTGGTGCTGGCCCCATTGGAATGGCAGCATTATTAACGGCGCAGTTTTTTTCACCGGCTCAGCTGATCATGGTGGACATAGACGACTCACGTCTTGCCATGGCTAAAACCTTTGGCGCCACCCACACCATCAATAGCGCAACTCAAGATGCCGTGACCGAACTCATGGCCATGACCACAGACGGCATTGACGTGGTGATGGAAGCGGTTGGGATACCAGCCACTTTCGATATCTGCCAAAGCGTAGTACGCCCGGGTGGGCATATCGCCAATATTGGCGTACATGGCACCAGTGTGGATTTACAGCTGCAAGAGCTGTGGATTAAAAACATTACTCTCACTACCGGCTTAGTAAACACTAACACCACCGCCATGCTGCTAAAAAACGTACAGTCGGGTAAATTAAGACCGGCTGAGCTCATCACCCACCGCTTCGCTTTCAGCGATTTTATGCGCGCCTACGAAGTATTTGGCAATGCCAGCACAGAGCAGGCACTTAAAGTAATCATAGATAATTCTTAAGCAACACCCGCAATTCCTGTTCTCAGTCAAGACCTGACCCTGTCTGTGTCATCGAGAGCCGCAATAAAAAACCCTGACGGTGTTAAGTCAGGGTTTTGATATTTAGTAATAACAAATGCATCATATTTTCAGGTAGAAGCAGCGCAGCGAAGACATCATCCAGAGAGTTCGCGATTAGCTATGTCATTGACAAGCTCGGCCTTAAACTTACCGATAAACTGGATTTCGTACTACCGACACCTCTGATTTACACCTCGATCGTCGTTGGCATGAGTACTACTGCCATCACAAGCCCCCTATGCCGAAGTAAATACACGCCATCACAAACACTAACAGAAATACCGTTTCTGCGACCATTAAGATCACCGGCTTCCAACCCACCACCGCTAGTTTCTGGAATGAAGTTTTAATACCTAGCCCTGCAATGGCTGCGACCAGACACCAGCGTGATAAATCGGTGGCCAACTCGGCTGCCATCGTAGGGATCCAGCCTAGGCTGTTGATCAGCACTATCACTACAAAAGCGACCAGAAAGCCCGGTAGCATAGGAACTTTGCCGCTACTTCCTTCGGCACGGTTCTTACGGAACAGGAATATAAATACGATTACCGCCGGCACCAGCATAGCGACTCGTAATAATTTAACTAAGGTAGCAACAGCACCCGCATCTTCAGAGATCATATAGCCGGCACCCACTACCTGCGCTACATCGTGAATAGTGCCCCCCAGAAAAATACCCGCGTCGCTATCACTTAACCCCAGCATGCTAACAATCAGCGGATATACAATCATCGCTACGGTAGACAGGGTCGTCACCGCCACCACCGTCATAATAGTATTACGCTCGTGGGTTTCATGACGCGGCATCACCGCCGACAGGGCTAAGGCCGCAGACGCCCCACAAATGGCCACTGAGCCCCCAGTCAGCAATCCCATATCACGACTTAAACCCAGAATGCGAGCTAACAGAGCCCCGACGGCAATGGTCAAGGTCACGCCCGCGATCACCATAAATATCGGACCAATACCCAGTGCTGCTACTTCATCGAGGGTAATACGCACCCCTAACAAGGCCACACCAAGGCGCAGTATAGTACGCGAGGTAAATTCAACACCGGCTAGGCAGCGCCCTTCTTCGGTAAGAAAATGCAGTGTCATACCAAACAGCAGCGCATACAGTAATGTAGGGCCGCCATAATGATCTGCAATAAAGGTGGTCGCTAAGGCAATGGTGACACAGATGATAACGCCGGGCATCAAACGCTGCCCAGGTTCAATCAACCGCTTAAAGGAATACTTAGACATTTCAATCGTGGACATATTTTTTTCCTCCTATGGCCGCGCAACCGGAACAACTACCACTGGAACTTTGGCCCGCTTGATCACCCCCTTGGTGACCCTGCCGGCGTAAGTCGCAATATAACTGCGTTTATTGGCCGCCATCACAATCAAGTCGAACTTACCGATATTGGCAAAATGCGTGATCACTGATGCGGGATCGCCTTCCAAGACAGTGAGTGTGATCTCGCGATCCTTCATCGCTTCACGCATCTTGGGGAAGCGCACCCAAAAGGCCTCCAGCTCCGCGGCTAACTTGTCGCGGGATTGCTCGATACGCTGCTCCATGAGTGAACCGAGCACATCGCGATCTCGGATATTCACTTTCAGGGTATTCATCACATCTTCTGCCAATGATTTAACCACGTGCAGAATATTCAGGCTGGAATCTGTGGCCAACGCGAGATTGATGCCATGTTCAATGACGTTGTCGCAATTACCCCGCATGCCGATACTGCATAAAATACGGTTGATTTTCTTCGTCATGTTCGTCTCCTAAGCGATGTTCAGTACTCGCTGAACATCGCTAACCGTGTAATTAAAGGTGCTAACTCAGTAGCCCATGAGGGAAGGTAACCACAGTGACAATTGCGGGAAGTAGGCGATAACGAATACCGCGGTAATAGATGCTGCTGCGAACGGGAGCGCTTTAATCGATATTTCTTCTATCGAGGCCCCCCCGATCCCCGAGGCCACAAATAGATTTTCACCCAGTGGCGGCGTCTGGAAACCGATCGCTAATGAACACACCACCACTATGCCCACATGCACGGGATCCATACCCAACATGTACATAATGGGTAGCAGTACTGGGGTCAAAATCATGATCGCGGCCAGGGTTTCCATGAACATGCCGACGAAGAGCAGGAAAAAGATGATCATCGCCCAGATGAGGTAGGTGTTATCGGTAAAGCCCAGCATAGAATCCGCAATAATCGCCGGTACTCGGTTCTCCACCAGCAGGCGGCCAAAGACGGTCGCAGTAAACAAGATCAGTAACACCCGCCCGGTGATCCAAGTGGTGGTTTCCAATGTTCGTAGCGCCGACTTCAGCAGCAGTTCTTTATGCAGGAACACACCCACAATCAGCGTGTACACAATGGCCACAATGGCTGATTCGGTAGGCGTAAACAGCCCGGTGTAAATGCCGCCCAAAATAATGATGGGGGCCAACATCGACCATACGCCCTTGCGCAGCGCCGTCTTAATGTCGCTGAAGGACCAGGTATCACTCAGTCCGCGGTAACCTTTTTTGCGCGAAATAACGTAGTTAACGAGCAGCAGAAAACTGGCCATAACGATACCCGGCACCACACCAGCAATAAATAACTTAGGGATAGACAGCGTCTGGAAACTACCGTGTAAAGCCACTGCTTCCGGTGGTGGCTGCAGACCCATTCCAGAAATACCAAAGATAACCATCGGAATTGACGGCGGGATCACTACCCCTAATCCCCCGGAAGAAGCAGTAACCGCTGACGCATAGCCTTTGTTATAACCGCGCTTTGCCATCGCGGGGATCATCAGCATCCCGACTGCAGCAGTAGTCGCAGGGCCGGAGCCAGAAATAGCCCCAAAGAACATGCAGGCAAATATGGTTGCCGCACCTAGGCCGCCGGTCATGGGGCCGGCAAATGCCTCAGCAATGTCCACCAGCCGTTTCGAAATCCCGGCCGCCTCCATCAGCGCCCCCGCCAGAATAAACGCGGGCAACGCCATTAAGGGAAAAGCGCCCACCGACGTAAAGGCCATTTGTACAAACGCCAGCGGATTTTCACCCAAGGTCAAATAAGTAGCCAGCGCTGCCACTGCTAAGGACACCGCAATAGGAGCACCCAATACCAACAGCAAGAAAAACGCACCGAACAGGACGTAGATTAGTGTGGATTCCATGATTATTTTTCTCCCATGGCCTGGTTGTTTTCACCTGCTTTTTCACCTTTGGTCATCTCTTCAAGGGCTTTGGCTTCAGGGTCGATAAGGTCTACCTTCTTCACAAAACGAAGGTAATTATTTTGAATAATGCGCAGCGTCATTGCGGTAAAAGCAATAGGCAGAATTAAGTAGAAGTATTTCATTGGAACGCCCATGGTTTGGGACTTCCAAAATAGGTTCATTTTATTGAAGACGAAGTCGTAACTTAGATAGACAAAAAATGCGTTAAAGCCGATCCAAATAAGATCTGTGAGTACGGCGCAAAAAACTTCTACCCAGGGCGGGAAAAATTTAAACTGGAAAGTAACTCGGTTATGGGCGGACATTTTTGTGGCATACACGGCGCCCAAATAAGCGAACCAAACAAACGCATAGGTCGCCAGTTCATCCCCCCACGGTATCGAATAGCTGAATATATTTCTCAGTACAATTTGGAGAAACAATAAAACAACAAAGACCACCAAGAGCAACTGACAAAGATAGCTCTCGATATTATCGATGAACTTGAACAGATTATTTTTCATACCTGCGACCACCTAAAGAAAAGACTCCCGTCGCAATTCCCAAGCCAACCTGATAGATCAGCTTGGGAAGCTGCAACGATTTTACGTGAGTTGTTGGGGTTACTTTTCTGGTGCCGGCTCACGGCCTAGAACTTGTAGAACTTCATCAAGCTTGTCTTTACCGCCAATGCTCTTATAAAAATCAGGCCAAATAGTAGAGGCTTTCGCGATCCACTCACTTTCATTATCGGCAGGCTCGGTAATCGTCATGCCATGATCTTCTACCAGACGCTTTTTGATCCCTTCTTCTTGAGCCAGTAAATAATCATAACTGTGATCAGTGGCAGCCTTACCGGCTTCAAGCACTGTGGTTTGCATGTCTGGACTCAGACTCTGAAACTTACCTTCACCTATTACGAGCGGCTCCAAAGAAAACACGTAGCAGCTATTGGTGATATATTTCTGAACTTCGTAGAACTTCATGGCATCAATGGTGATGTAGGGGTTGTCTTGGCCATGTACTACACCCTGTTGCAATGCAGTAAAGGTTTCAGACCAAGCCATTGGGTTAGGATTGACGTCCCATGCTTGATAAGAAGCAATCATAATCTCGTTCTTTGGCACTCGAATCACCATGCCTTTGAGATCTGCTGGGGATGCCACTGGCCTGACCGAGTTGGTCAGGCGACGACAACCTGAGTAAGCCCAGCCCACAATACGTACGCCAGCATCACGAATGGTATTTTCCGTCAGCTCTTTGCCAACATCACCTTGAGTCAGAAGTTTGGCATCTTCCGCTCCGTGAATAACGTAAGGTAAGGTCAAAACGCCTACCGTAGGCGAAAATGGAGTGATGTTATTGATGGCCAAAATAGACAAATCCAGCATACCCATGCTGGCATTATTGAGGGTATCTTGTTCACTACCAAGCTGGCCGTTAGGGAATAAGTTAACCTTGACCTTACCGTCAGTACGTTTTTTTAACTCCTCGGCAAAGCTTTCTCCAAGTTCATACTGGGTGCCACCCGCAGCATCACCAATGGCCATTTTCCAGGTTTCAGCCATAGCGTTGGCGCTTAGTGCCAAACAGGCCGCTGAAATAATGGCAGGAAGTGCTAATTTATATGTACGCATAGTTATAAATCCTGTTCTTGTTGTTGATGTGAGGGTTTAGCTCTACTACTGTCTCACCTGCTCTTTCCTTAGCTCGCTTACGTTACCTATGTTACCAATTAGTTTTAAATGTTTAATGGGTGTTAATTGCCGTTAACACATCCTTTTTACCCATTCTGGTGCTTAATCCATAGAGCCAACCAGCAACCATGTGTTGGGCCAGACCTATCCAGTTGCATAATATTTATCCCTTTTATGCCAAGTACTTATTTTTCATTAGCCTTAATCACTGTGTCATACTTGAGCGCCACCATATCCAACAAGAATAGGGCCCATGCACCATGCTCCTTTTTCATCTAGACCCTAATCTGACCGAAACTCTGCAACGCCAGTTACGCGAGAAAATTGCCAATGCCATTCTCGACGGGCAGATCCCTCTGGATAAAGCGCTGCCCTCCAGCCGCAAACTCGCTAATGAATTAAAAATTGCGCGTAACACCGTGGTTCTGGCCTACGAACAGTTACTTGATGACGGCTATCTGATTGCGAAAAGTCGCAGCGGTTATTTCGTCAATGCCGACATTCTGCAAGGTCACGCTGAAAAACAAATACGCCTTAACGATATTGATGCCAAGCCCATGTCGTGGGAGACACTATTAACGGTGCGTCCTTCATTGCAGCAAAATATTCGCAAACCCAAGGACTGGTATAATTACGACTACCCTTTCCTTTACGGCCAACTTGACCCAGCTTTGTTCCCGACCCAGCACTGGCGCGAGTGCAGCCGAGATTCCATGAATGTGCAGGCCATACGCAGCTGGTCGGTGGATCACTTTGATGAAGACGACCCGTTACTGATTGAACAGATCCGTACCCGACTGCTGCCAAGACGCGGAGTGTGGGCCAAACCGGAACAAATCCTGATTACGGTTGGCACCCAGCAAGCACTGTGGATGGTGGCGCAGCTATTACTCAAACCTGGCCGGCGTTTTGCTATGGAAAACCCCGGCTATGTAGACATGTATAATATTGCGAGCCTGTTGACCGAAGATATCCAATTACAGCCAGTGGATGACCAAGGAATGCAGATTGATGACTCTTTGTCTGAGTGCCAACTGGTTTATGTCACACCGAGTCACCAAAGCCCGACTACCGTCACCATGCCGCTAGAGCGCCGCAGGCAGCTATTGGATTTAGCAGAAAAAGATAACTTTCTAATTATTGAAGACGACTACAACAGCGAAATAAACTACGAGAGTAATCCCACCCCCGCGCTTAAAAGCTTAGACCGTCATGACAGGGTTATTTACGTGGGTAGTCTGTCAAAGACACTCGCACCTGGGCTACGCCTAGGCTATATGGTGGCGCACCCGAAATTGATCAGTGAAGTGCGTGCGATACGGCGTCTGATGCTGCGTCATCCGCCCACTAACAATCAGCGCACGCTGGCATTGTTTATTGAGCGCGGCTATCACGATGTCTTGTTACGCCAAATCCACCGCGCACTTAAACAACGCTGGGAGTGCATGAGCAAGGCTTTGCAAACCCATCTGCCCCAGTTCAGTACCCACTCGAATATCGGGGGTACTAGCTTCTGGCTGAAAGCGCCAGCAGATTTGGATTTTCGCAAGTTACAAGCGTTAGCCCGAAAACAGAGCATTTTGATTGAGTGTGGCGATATTCATCACTTTGATAAGTCGTGCAGTGCGCATTTACGACTCGGTTTTTCCGCCATACAGGCAGAAAAAATCGAGCCAGGCTTGGAACGCTTGGCTCGATTGGTACCGCTGGCGATGCGCGAACGCTAAGCCAATTTATGGTCGCTCGTCTTGGTGGCTGTACCAGCGATACAAGACGCTCTGACCCAATCGACGAAACGGCGCAAAGGCTTGTGACTCGACCATTTCCTTCACATTGGGGAAGGGTAGTTTAGAGTTGAAAATAGGCAGACTCATGTCTATTTTATCACCCGCAATCAGCTGGGCTAAACGCTTACCCGCCTGCGCCGAATACATAACACCGTTACCGCCGTAACCCAGTGCGTAATACACCGTTTCTTTCGGATTGGGTTGGAAAATTCGCGGCATCATATCGTGACTAACATCCACCCATCCCCACCACGAATAGTCGATCTTCACCCCCTTCAGTAACGGGAATTTACGATGCATATCGCTGATCAGCATATTCTTATACTTTTCCTGCGGAGCATCGCGGCCGGTAATGGCGCTACGACTGCCGATCTGTAAGCGATTGTCGGGTAACAACCGATAATAATGGCGTAAGATCCGAGTATCGGTAATCACCTGACGCGTGTGCATATTACAAGCTGCAATTTCTTCATCGGTCAGGGGACGGGTCACAATAGAATTAGATAACACGGGCAACAGGCGGTTTTTTAACTGGGAGTGCAAACCTTGAGAGGTGTAACCACCGGTCGCCATCCCCACTGAACGCGCTTTCACCACTCCCCCAGGCGTCGTCAAATAATGTACGCCGCCGCGCGTTTCCCAACTCTGCACCGGACTGGCAGGGTGAATTTTTACCCCCAACGCCCGCGCTTTTAAATGGTAGCCGAAGGCCAACTTACCGGCGTGAATGCCGATACCCTCGGGTTCATGCATGGCGCCGACCGCTTCTTGGTCGCCAAACCAATCACGCTTAACCGTATCACCATCCATAATCTGCGCATCGTAATTGAAGGTTTCACGCAGTAGTTTTGCTTCTTTTTCCAAGATTGGCATCTGTCGATCACGGTGCGCTATATATAAGTGCCCCCCGGGCTGCGGTTCACAATCAATATCTTTGATCAGCTCTTTAAAGGTGGCCATGCCATCAAGGCATTCTTGATGCAGCTTATGCGCAATATCCAAACCATAACGGTCAATCCACTGTGAACGCTTTAGCCGGCCTGTCGCACACTGTGCTTGTCCGCCATTACGGGTAGAACAACCCCAACTAGTACGATTCGCTTCCAACACAGTGGCTTTAATGCCGTAGTTTTCTGCTAAGAAAATGGCAGCCGTCAGCCCAGTAAAGCCGGCACCAACAATCACCACATCTACGTCCATATCACCCTGCACCGGACCGTCATCTGCGGGTGGCTCACCCGCAGTGCCAATCCAATAAGTCGGCGCATAGTCACGCCCCTGACCCGGATTCTCGCTTTTAAGCGGATCGTAAGTGGGATCGTAAGGCTTTAACGGCGCGGTGCGCTGTTCTGCATTTACACCGGCTTGATTGTTCAAATCTACAGTTTCCATGACCGTTTCCCTATGATCGAGTTGTTAAGCTTTAGAGCAAGATTCTCAAGCGTTAACAGGCGGGCGATTTTTGCGGAAAGCATTCTTAATGGCGATTTTTCCATCGCGAAACGTTAATACATCAATCATGCGCGCTTCGGTACGCAAGCCGTCTGCAGTGGTGCCTTTATAGGTGGTCTCCATAAAACCTTTGTCACCAATCACGTAGAACTCACCATCAACCCAGCAGGCGTCCGGCGCATTTTTCCACGCGGTAGAAAGACCTTGGCGCACCGCATCGGGGCCCACAAAGCTAGTACCATGCAACTCATTGCCGGCCACGCCGTTAAACACACAATCGTCGGTCATCATGTCTAACAGCGCATCAATATCATGACGGTTAAGGGCATCGCCGAAGGCTTGAAGAAAAGCAACAGTAGGTTGGCTCATAGTTAACTCCACTTAAAATAAATTGGTAATGATTGTTCGCGTCCTAAGACGTGGCAAATCCAGTGCAAACAAGTCTACGTCACCGTTTTTTTATTCATTAGTGCCAGTTACCACACATTGTTTGGGCCAAAAAATAACAATCTAGTAACCATTAACAACAAACTAGGCAACAGCATCACTTTAACTAAAAATGAAACATAACGTTCCACTTTTAATGCTTGCGCTGGTAAGTTAAGCTAAATTTATAAACAGATAACTCTGCGTTCGTCTCAAGGAGCAACACATGACAGATTTGCTAGGTAGCCAGCAGCCCGACACCCTACGCTCGGTACGTGAGCTCTTCGGTATCGACAGTGACTTAGAGGTACCGGCTTTCAGCGAGCGGAACGAGTATGTTCCTGATATTGACGAGGCCTATCGCTTTAACCCAGACGTTACCTTGGCTATTCTCGCGGGCTTTACCCGTAACCGCCGGGTCATGGTTCAGGGTCTACACGGCACCGGTAAATCCACTCATATCGAACAAGTCGCGGCGCGCTTAAACTGGCCTTGCTTACGAGTCAATCTAGACGGTCATATCAGTCGTCTTGATCTGGTTGGCAAAGATACAATAGTGGTCAGAGACGGCGTTCAGGTCACTGAATTCCAAGAAGGTATTGTGCCTTGGTCGCTGCAGCGCCCCATCGCGCTAATTTTTGATGAATACGACGCTGGCCGACCCGATGTGATGTTTGTTATTCAACGCATTCTGGAGCGTGATGGCAGCTTTTCGCTACTGGACCAAAACCGCGTCATTCAGCCGCACCCCAGCTTTCGTTTATTCGCCACCGCCAACACCGTCGGCCTGGGTAATATGTCCGGCATGTACCAAGGCACTCAGGTGCTAAACCATGCCCAAATTGACCGCTGGAATATTGTGGCAAAACTGGATTATCTGAGCGCCAAAGAAGAGGCGGCGATCGTACTGGCTCGGGTACCGGAAAAAAATACCGAACAAGGCCGTAAGCTGATTGATAGGATGGTGAGCGTGGCGGACTTAACGCGCAAAGGCTTTGCCGCCGGGGATATTTCCACGCTAATGTCGCCCCGTACCGTGATTACCTGGGCCGAAAACTGTGAGATTTTTCGTAACTCAGCGGTGGCCTTCAGGCTGTCATTCCTAAACAAATGCGACGATGCCGAGCGCCAGATTGTGGCCGAATATTATCAACGCTGCTTTGATGAAGAATTGGACGAGTCTTGGTTCAGGGAGTCACTTAGTATATGAGCAATCTAGCCCAGCAACAGGCCCGCCGCCAGCAACGGGTTGAAGAGCTGTGCGCCGCCTCAATACGAGCCCTTAGTGGCCACCCGGATCTGCACTTTCGTGGCAAAGTGTTGTATCAGGGCGAGCGCAGTCTCCCCATGCACGCGCCCCATCATCGCATCGATACCGCCGTCGCCTCTTTTGCCGATTGTCGTGCCGCAGCAGACGGCATGGCTTTGCGCCTGATGTACAGCGATGCCAAATTACATCAAACGCACTGCCCGCCCAAACCCGTTGCGCGGCTGGTGTTCGAGTTGTTAGAGCAATTGCGCGTCGAGGCATTAGTACCTGCACAGCTCACCGGCATAGCCGCCAACGTGGAAGATCGTTTTATGCGTTGGTCCCAAGACTTTCACCGCTCTGGCCACACCGAAAGCAGCAGCGGTATTCTTATATACACGGTCGCGCAAATGTGTTGGTCACGGCTTAATGCTCGCCAGGTGCTAGAGGAAACGGAAGATTTTATTGAAAGTACTCGTTTTTCGCTGGCTTCGTCGATGGGAACATCGCTATCAGGGCTGCGCCGCACTCGACATCAACAAGTGGACTTTATCCCCCACGCGCTGGCTATTGCCGAGCTGGTGGACGGTATTATAGAAGCCCAACGTGCCGAGCAAGGCGCAGACGATGACAACAGCAGCGACGAAGACCAAGACGCACAATCAAGCTTTGCCCTGCTATTAGATTTTGATCAGGACGGTGATGACAGCGACGGCTTTGCCACTGCCCGCAGTGGTGCCAGCAGAGCTTATGGCGAGAACCAACAGGGCTATCAGGTATATACTTCCGCTTACGATCGCGAAGTAAAAGCCACCAGTTTGATACGTGCGGCGCAACTGGAAGAATACCGTGAGCGCCTAGATAAAGGCATTAGTGAACAGGGCATAAATATCCAGCGGCTGGCACGCCAGCTTGCGGCGATATTAGCCACTCCCCAACGTGATGGCTGGCTATACGGCGAGGAAGAGGGCCGCATTGATGGTCGCCGCTTGGCACAACTGGTAAGCTCACCCACTGAACGGCGTCTATTTTATCAGGAGCGTCAACGCCCCGTTGCCGATTGCGTGGTCAGCATCTTGATTGACTGCTCAGGCTCCATGCGCCACCAAATTGAGCCCATCGCCATGCTGGCTGATTGCTTGATCCGCGCCCTAGATATGATAGGTGCCAGCAGCGAGCTGCTGGGCTTTACCACTAACACTTGGAATGGCGGTAAACCTTATAAAGAGTGGATGCGCCAAGGCCGACCACCCTATCCCGGCCGGCTCAATGAAACGTGCCACTTGGTGTTTAAAGAGGCCAATCGTGGCTGGCGTCGCTCTCGCCGTGATGTTGCAGCCCTACTCAAAGGCGATCTGTTTCGTGAAGGTGTTGATGGCGAGGCGGTAGACTGGGCCTGCAACCGTTTACTAGCGTGCAGTGAGGAGCGAAAAATCCTCATTGTGATTTCTGATGGCAGCCCAGCTGACAGCGCCACTAACCTAACCAACGACGCTTATTACCTTGATAACCACCTAAAAGAGGTGCTCGCCCGCCGCGAACGCCAAAATGAAATTTATATTTTGGGGCTAGGTGTAGGCCTAGATTTGAGCCCGTTTTATCGTCACTGTCTGGCCACCGATATGTCACAAGCGCTAGACAGTCATCTATTTGATGAAATCGTACAGTTGATTGGCCACCGTAAACGCCGTTAATAGCCCTTTGCTCGCGCATTTTCGGTGCAATCACACATCTAATACTGACTTACTAGAGGAACCATTTGATGGCAAAGACTCGTTTAGTGCACCAGTTTGGCATGGGCACCTCCATTCGCAGCCTCGATTACACCGAAGCCTGCGCCCGAGCTATTCGCGATGCGTTATGGCATAACTCTCTGAATGTCGCCGACGCTTTCGGCTTTCCTCGCGACGCCATGTTGATTGACGTTGAGCTCGGCGTACAACAACCTGAACAAGTGGACATTCAGGCGCTACTGGGCATCTTTCCCTATGGCAAACCACAAATCTCAGTGACCAAAGGCGGGTTAGATATCGACAAACCCGATGGCAGTGGTACCTGCGTCATCGCTAATGCTGCGATTATTGTTTCCTTCGATATGGAGCCCAATCATGACTGAACAACGCATTATTTTAGAGATGGGCAGTGGTAATTCGCTGTACCGAGAAGACTACACTGAAGCCGCTTGTCGTGCGGTACAGGATGCCTTACGCCACTCATCAATCGTGCTTTTCAAATCATTGGGCTATGAACACAGTCAGATGCGGGTACAAGTAACGATTGGCGTGCAACGACCCGATCAAGTAGACTGCGCCACCGTTGCCGCTACCCTGCCTCGCGGCCGTGCGGAAGTAACCGCGGTGCACGGTGGTCTGAATGTTCATGACCCTGATAACAACAATACCCACGTTATCGCTACCGCAGCGGTTGCCGCGTTTCTGCCGATTAAAGCGGGTGCATGGAAACTGTCGTCACCCAATAACGAATAATTCCCCTCAGAACGCCCCTAACGACTATCCCAATTAATATCACTGTTCTAATGGGCGGAGCCCTTCCGCCCTTATCAACTCTTACTACATGTCATACCAATCTAAGTAAGTATGTGTTCTGTTTACATTAAGCCAAAAATCATAGCGCCAAACCTAAAGAGCCATTTTGGCCACGCTTCTTTGTTTACGAGAGTCACGGACGCAGTTCACGTGCGACAAGTATTAACAGCAACAGCGCCGAACTCAAGACCAACACCGAACCTGCCCTATACCGTCTTACCGGACCCGTCCCGGTATCTGCTTTTACTTTAAAACCCTAAAACGAGATCCTGACTTTCGCCAGGATGACGGCGTAAAGATAAACGCCAGACCCGTCATTACTCTAAAAAGTACTTTCAGATCTGATTACTATTTTTCCGTGGGTTTCGCGGGCTTCGTTGCAAAAGACCTTGATCTGTTAGTTTTCCAGATTGGTATCAGCTAAATAAGCCGGCAACGATCAGTGACACACCAATTAGCATCAGTATTATAAATACCAAACGGCGCATGGTTGCTGCAGAGAATGGCGGCGGCCAATGCCGACCAATCCAAGTGGCCACCGCTATCACCGGGAATGCCCAAACCGTAAGCGTGAGAATATCCATATTCATTTCCCCTCGTCCCACCACAAACAGGGTACGTAACCCCGAGGTGACGGCAAACATCAGTATCAGGGTATTTCGAATACGAATAAGTTCTAGCGGCTGACGATAGTAGTGATAGATAAGCGGCGGCCCCGCAATGCCAAACAATCCCCCCAAGAAACCCGACAAGCCACCAAACAAGACAAAGCTAGCGCGACTCGCTACCTGTTCCTGACGATTGGCTTTAAGCAGTAACCCGCTGGCCGCATATAAAATCACCAACCCCAGCAGAATTTGTACCACAGTAGCGGCACCGTCACTCAAATAATCCAACAGCAGCACGCCAACGACGATGGTGGGTATGATACCCAAGGTTGTGGCACGCACTGATGGCCAGTGAACATGGTGCAAACGTCCGGGTAACGCCACCACGCAGTTGACAAGCGTCATCAAACTAATCACAGCGGCAACCGTCGCAACGGGCGCTATGCCCAGTCCACCCGCCAGCCCCATGACAATCATCCCTAAGCCAAAACCGGTCACGGTCTGAAAATAACCGGCGAAGCCTGCAATGATTAGAAATAACCAAGGTGCCTCAATAATGAAGTTTATCAATTTCATTCACTCCGATAGGCCGCGACGATTGCCGAGTGCGGTTGAGTATTTGTTTGCATGGTGTCCGCCTGTAGGGCCAATAACGCCAGCATAACCAAAAAACCCCCGGCATGCCGGGGGTAAGGAGAGTTATGATTTATGCAACAACCAAGTGTTATACGTAGTCTTGATACTTCTCAAGCAGGCGCACTGGCTTCTTCAGTGCGTCACGGCGGAAGGGGTCACCCAGCTCACGGGTACACATCACTTCGATGATCGTGGTTTTACCTTCGTTCATCTGCATGCTGACGGCTTTTTTCAGCGCCGGACCTACATCTTCTAAACGGTCAACGGTGATACCTTCCGCACCCATAGCGCGTGCAATTTCGGCAAAGCTTTGGTTGTCCAATTCACCGGCCACAAAGCGACGGTTGTAGAACTCAACCTGGTTCTTCTTCTCTGCTCCCCATTGGCGGTTGTGGAATACCACGACTGTTACTGGAATGTCATGACGTACTGCGGTCATCGTTTCCATCAAGCTCATGCCCCAAGCACCGTCACCGGTATAAGCAATCGCTGGACGCTCAGGAGCAGCAACTTTAGCGCCCATGATGGTTGGGAAAGCGTAACCACAGTTACCGAAGCTCATTGGTGCGAAGAAGCTGCGTGGCTTTTCGAAGCGCAGATAGCTATGAGCCACTGCGTTGATGTTACCAATATCGGTAGATACCATCACGTCTTCTGGCATTGCTTTTTCCAGCTCGCGCAATACTTGGCGCGGGTGCAGGTAAGTACCACCAGAGAACGGCGTTTCGCCTTTCGCTTCTTCGATAGCATCGAGGCTGAATGCATCAGTTTCGTGCGTCCACTCGTCCAGCTCTTTCTCCCAAGCGGCTTTTTCGCTAGCGATAAGGTCAGCACGTTCAGTACGGGTAGCATCACACACCAACTCACGCTCATTCAGACGCTCAGTCAAGGCTACCGCTGCATCTTTAGCATCACCACAAATACCGACTGCAATCTTCTTTACCAGACCGAGCATTTTATTATCGGCATCAATCTGGATGATTTTTGCATCCTTTGGCCAGTAGTCCATGCCGTGCTGCGGCAAGGTACCAAAGGGGCCAAGACGGGTACCCAATGCCAGAACTACGTCGGCCTTGGCCATCAATTTCATGCCGGCTTTAGAGCCTTGATAGCCTAAAGGGCCTGCCCATAATGGGTGACTAGCAGGGAAGGAGTCGTTGTGCTGGTAGCTGTTCACTACAGGAGCACCCAAACGCTCAGCTAATGCTTTACATTCTTCCATGCCATCAGCCATGACCACACCACCACCGGAAATAATAACCGGGAACTTAGCGTTAGCTAACAGCTCAGCGGCTTCATCCAGACTCTTGGCACCACCTGGACCACGGTCTAACCGTGCTGGCTTAGGAATTTCAGCTTCAATTTCACCGTAGAAGTAGTCACGAGGGATATTCAGCTGAGTGGGTCCAATTTCTGACATTGCACGGTCAAAACAACGACCTGTGTATTCTGCCATACGCGATGGATGGGTAACGTGACCTTGATATTTTACAAACTCTTGGAACATCGGCAGCTGGTTACACTCTTGGAAACCCCCTAAACCAATGCCCGTTGTTCCTGTTTCTGGCGTGATGATGACCACTGGGCTGTGTGCCCAAAAAGCAGCAGCAATACCAGTAACGCTGTTAGATACACCAGGGCCATTCTGGCCAATGAGGACACCGTGACGACCAGATACACGGGCATAACCGTCGGCCATGTGTGCCGAGCCTTGCTCGTGTACTACCGGAATCAAACGGATACCGGCTGGAGCGAAAATATCCATCGCATCCATAAAGGCCGAGCCCATGATACCGAACATATCGGTCACGCCGTTGGCAACCAGCGTTTCTACAAACGCTTCAGAAGGTGTCATCTTCTGCATGCCCTCAACTACTTGGCGGGTATCTGTTTTCTGACGGATTTCTGTGTTGTTAGTGCTCATGAGTTATCTCCAGGGTAGCCTCAAAGCCGATCGACCAAAGTTTCATTTTTTTGTTCGTTTCATTCCGAAAAGCGGAACGTGATTCAAACTTAACCTTATCCAAACCTAACGTCAACATAGATTTCACAAATTAGTACAAATTGCTTTGTTTTTTGAAATAAAACATAATCATTATCACAAAGAGGATGACACTATGATCAACACTAAAGCTGGTAGACACCGTTTAGAAGGCGGGACTCCCACCCAGCGCCTACTCGCGCTGTTAGAGGTAATTTCCGAGAAAGATCAATTTGTTACGCTGCAAGGACTGGTAGAAGAAACCGGTATCCCTAAGCCGACGCTGCACCGCATGCTGCAGCAGCTAGAAAGCTCTGGCATGTTGCAGCGAGAAGCCGACGGGCGGCACTACAGCCGCGGCGCGCGCTTACGCCGATTGGCAGAAAACCTGCTGTTAAACGACACCGTAGGTGGGGCGCGGCACGCCATACTGGCCTCGCTAGGGGAGGAAATAGGAGAAAGCTGCAACATTACCGCGCTATCCGGCGGCGAAGTGCTATATCTGGATCGGGTAGAAACCCCAGCGCCCCTGCGTTTTTATTTGCAACCCGGCTCACGAGTGCCCGTGCACTGCTCTGCCAGTGGCAAGCTGTTCTTAGCGCAAATGGCCCCAGCGCAACGTAAACGCTTGCTCGCCGATGTGCCATTGAAGAAGTTTACCCACAACACGCTCACTGATTTTAACGCGCTTGAGCTGGAAATTGAGGCAGTAAAGCAACAAGGCTATGCGTTTGACGACGAAGAGTTTTTGCCTGGATTGCTATGCATTGCAGTGCTGGCTTCTAACCCTAACGGTGTGTCTAATATCGGTGTGGCCATGCAAGCCCCCATCATGCGGGTGACACGAGAGCAAGCCCTAGCCTTTTTGCCCGCATTGCAACGGGCTGCAGAAGCCATTGCGGCCATCTGCCAAGACGGGGCCTCCACTAGCAGTTAGGTATGAGCGTATTGCCCTATTGGCTTGGAGCGAGAAACCCTAGGCTAAAATAGCGTAGTTTCAAAACCGACAGAAGAAGTGTCTGTGGCTATTATCGAGTCTTTTGTGTTGGTCGCATTCCCAGTGCTGGTGAAAATAGGCGGCAGCGCAGTTCGAACTGGCTACTCACCCTCTGGCTGCTTAGTCGCGGTTGGGTTTATACAAATCTCAATAAGAAAGTAATTTAGTTACAAAACCGTATCGAAGTCTTATCTTTTGTAGCTGCCGGTCTCTTTGGTAAAGAGGACTTCGACAGTCCTGCGTGGCAGAATAATATGATGAGTTAGTTATACAGAGTAGTATTAGCTAATTTACACGCCGTAACCCAAGGCTACACGCTTGCCGAGCAGCCATTGGAAGCTTTAGGGACGTTATATTTATCTGCCATTTGCCACAAAAGCCTGATTTTGGCGTTCCTGCTGCTTGGCTTTCTTGTAGTTAAGCGCCGCAGCCGGTACTGGCGTTACTGTGCCGGTTTCTAACCATCTTTTTAGACGATTAGCATCGGCCATATGAGTGTATTTGCCAAACGCATCCAGCACCACGAACGCGACAGGGCGCTGATTCATTTCGGTGCTCATCACTAAGCAGTGCCCTGCACTGTTAGTGAAACCGGTTTTACTCAGCGCAATATTCCAATTGTCCTTGCGGACCAAGCCATTAGTATTACGAAAACCCAGAGTGTAATTAGGGTTAGTAAAGGCGACGGTTTTCTCATCCATAGTGCTGAACATGCGGATCAGTGGATAGCTATTTGCCGCTTTGATCAGCAACACTAAATCATGGGCACTGGACACATTTTTTTCCGATAAACCCGTCGGTTCAACAAAGGCGCTATGCTGCATTCCCAGAGCGTGCGCCTTGTCATTCATGGCTTGAATAAATGCCGCATGCCCGCCACGGTAATGGTGCGCTAAACTAGCCGCAGCGCGGTTTTCTGACGCCATTAAGGTGATCAGCAATAAATCATGGCGACTCAGCTCGCTGCCAAGGCGGACTCGAGAAAATACCCCCTGCATCTCTGTGGTATCACTAATGACAATTGGCAGTTTTTCATCGAGGGACTGCTGCGCATCAATGGCAACCATAGCCGTCATTAATTTAGTCACAGAGGCAATGGGGGCCACAAAGTTTTCGTTGTTAGCGTAGAGAATTTCATTGGTTTTTAAATCCACCAGTAATGCGCTACCTGCGGCAAGATCTTGTTGGATAGCACTGCTTTTCAGTGATGTCGTTGCAGCATAACTGTGGCCGGTATAAGCGGAGCCAGCCAATAGACAAGTTGTCAAAACAGCAGTTTTAATTAAGTTAGAAATAATCACAGGCGGTACTCAAGATGAATGGTTTGCGCTGTTACACCTAGCTAACCTTCCCTGTCGCTAGCAACAATATGACCATATGATGACATACTCGTTGCTCTGCCCCTAGCTGTTGACGCTATTAAAGTACATGGCTCTTTAAGACCCAATAGATAAAAACACAATATGAGTCGAGCCTCTGCTCAATGAAGCCAAATTTAGTGGCTTAGTAATCATCAATACTCCCCCTTTCTCTTACACCCACTCCCCCAAAAAACCCAATACTGGGTATATTTCCCCAAAAATAAATTATCGTCACTACATATCCCCTTCACTAATGCCCAATCTTCGTGCTATTTGCACAAAAAAAATACTGGTATGGATATTGCTCCTTATGCTTGAACCCTCTTTGCAAGTGAGTCGGAAACAAGGATGAGGGACACCGTTCATGGCTGGAGGAAGAACAGATGCAAAAAACCACAGTTAGCACAGCAACTTCGCTGCTACTCGTTATGGTGGCGAGTCAGTCGGCGCAGGCGGCATTGAATGACGTAGATCCAGGTCCTTACCTGCAAGTAAACGGAGGCTTTGCAGCTTGGTATCAAGATACCCACGGGCGAGCACTCGACCTGTGCCTGTCCAAGGCAATCAGCTCACGCGCCCCGGGGGCCCCGGGCGCGCCCTCCTATATGTGTGGCCTGCTACCCGAACCGGGCTTCGATACTACCCAAGCGGTCAACTTTCCCACTAACTTTCCGGGTGAAGCCTTCTGGTTTACTGGGGACGCCAGCATAGTGGACGCCGCCTCGGGTATCGATTTAACCTACGTTTCGGCTCTGGAAGCCGCGTTTGCCGCCGAGGAAGTGGCTGAAGGGGATCAAGTCAGCTTTGCTCGTATTCGTATTCGGGTCGATGTACCCACCGCCGGTACTTACATAGTCACCCACCCTTACGGCGTCGAGATATTCGAGGTGGATGTAGCGGGTGGAAGGGCCATCAACATGACCCGCGATATCGGCATAGGCACGCCCCAAACCTATGACGGTGCCCTGACCGGTGATGTGGGACCTTTTCTGCGTAGCGTGAACGGCCCCTATAGTGAAACCAATCCGGTCACCGGCCTAGTTGAAAGCTTTATCGGTGATCCCAACTTGGAAGAAGAAGTCACTGGCAGCCCCTTCGATACCAACTTCATTCGCATTCAGGGCCCGGGAGGAATCGATTTACGCACTGACTTGTTCGCCGTGATGGGAAAACTGTCGACCATCAACCTGACCACCCCGGCCAAGGTCGAACGCGCCACCTACTCCCGCAAAAATGTAAACAGCGGCGTGGTTGCCCAGCAGGATGTGTTTCTGCAAGCCCCGCCACCACCGGCTAGCACCAGCTTTACTGACTCGGCCGATGTCAGCATAGAGATGACTGAAGCTAACGCCACCGGCAATTGGTATGGCCAATCGAGCACCAATCCCTCCACTCTGCCGGTCACCCTGAACCTGACCGCCGACAACCAGCTGGCCATCCCCAACAGCACGGCAGCAGCCGTCACGGCTCCCTTAGTCGATCTGGTGCAGATCCACAGTGCCACGTACAACCTGGCAACCAGCGAGATCACTATTACCGCCAGCAGCAGCGACGAAACGGCATCGCCGACACTGACCGTGTTCGGCAACGGTGACGAAATCGCAGAGCTCGTTGGAGCCGGGCCAATCAAGTCGCTCACCACCGACCTCGGGCCCATTCCGCCTGCCCAGATACGGGTGGTATCGGCCAACGGCGGCAGTGATCTCGAAGAAGTCATCATTATTCAGCCCTAAGTATCCAGTGAGCCAGGAGGCATCATGAACAAATGGACAAGAACAATCATCACACCCATAGGGCTGTTTGTCGCCACCGTTGGGCCGGCTCAGGCTGAGCTGTCGGTGGTGGCCCCAGGGCCCCATACGGCCATATCCGGCGGTTTTCCGCTCTGGTATCAGGACGAAAATGAAGTGCAGTTGGAGCTGTGCACATCCAAAGCCGTCAGCGGTGGCACTGCCAGTGCCTACATGTGTACCTTAAATCCAGAACCCGGGGTATTTGACGATGCCGACCCGCTGGTTTTCCCGGGAAACTGGCCCGGCGAGCTGTTCTGGTTTTTGGCCGAAACCTCCATCCCCGAAGGTGCAGTCCCCGGCTATGAGCTCGAGGTTTATGTTGCGGCACTGGAAGCAGCCTTCGCCGCAGAAACCCCCAAAGCAGGAGATCAAGTGGGCTTTGCCCGTATTCGTATCCGCGCCTCGGTGCCAGTGGCGGGTACCTACACTGTCACCCATCCTTACGGCGTCGAAACCTTCGTGGTAGACGCAGCCGATGTCGGCAGACGGGCTATCAATATGACCCGTGATATCGGTATCGGCACGCCTGGCGACTTCACCGGCGCTCTCGGGGGAGACATAGGCCCCTTCCTGCAAAGTCTGAGTGGCACCTATACCGAGACCAACCCGGAAACAGGGGTAACAGAAACCTTTATCGGTAACCCCAACCTGACCGAGGAAGTCACCGGCAGCCCCTTCGATACCAACTTTGTGCGCATCGATGGTCCGCCGGGGATAATTCAAAATAATGATTTTACCCTCTCCGGCAAGGTACGCGACTCGGTCCCCTCGTTACCACTGGAAATCGAGCGAGCCAGCTACCAACGCACTCAGACGCAAACGCAAATCGAAGTCTTCGCCAGCTCATCGGAAGATGCCGATGTCTGCTACCGCGAAACTCTGGCACTGGTGGGTGGCACATCTCCCTGTCAGACCGCTCTCATCCCTGATAATAACGGCCGCTTCTTCGTGCAGCAGCCCCCATCAGCTGAGTTGCCGTCCTTGATCGTGGTGACCGCCAGTTCGCCAAACGGCACACCCAGCTCCCTGTCCAGCGAGTTGATTGATATCGTCAAGATCAATAGCGCTACCTATTCGTGGGATGACAACACACTGCGCATAGAGGCGACATCAAGCGATGAAACTCAAGTACCGGATCTGGTGGCCACCGGCTTCGGTAGGTTGAGCAAATCTTCTAACCTGCAGACGCTGACCATACCTGATTTGAGCCAGCCTCCTGCCAGCATCAGAGTACAGTCCGCCGCTGGCGGCTCGGATATTGAGATGGTTACTGTGACAGGTGACGCTCCTGATACACCCGATAATCAGTTACCCCTGGCTCAAGCGGACAGTGGTACCACTACTGTGGGCGTACCGCTAACACTGCAGTTGCTGGCTAACGATAGCGATCCCGATGGTGATACCCCGCTCAGCATAGTGCAACTGACCCAACCGGCCGTCGGACAAGGCAGTGTCGCGCTGAATGGCAGCACTTCTGTGGTCTATACACCACCGACTACCACCAACAACGCCCCATTGGTCGCGACCTTTACCTATCGTGCGCAAGATAGCCGCGGCGGTCTCTCTGAGCCGGCAACCGTCACTGTCACCGTGGGGGCAAACCAAGCCCCGATAGCGGTAAACGACGACGCCGCAACATTGGGCATTCCACTTACCATCTCGGTATTAGCTAATGACAGCGATCCAGAAGGCAACACACCGCTTACGGTGGTCAACCTGACACAGCCAACTACGGGGCAAGGTACAGTCTCTACCGACGGCACTACAGTGTCTTATACCCCTCCAACCTCGGTTACCAGCGCGTTTACCGCTAGCTTCACCTATCAAGCGCAAGATTCGCTAGGCGCTCAATCGGCACCGGCTACCGTCACCGTATCGGTATCACCACCACCGAATACGGCTGAAACGCTGACAGTGACCGATGCAGAGGCGAGAGGAAGACGAAATAGGCTCACTTGGAGCATTCAAGGCCAAACCTCGTTAGCAACAGGCAATACCATTACCGTCGAAGTATCGAGTATTGATGGCCCCGTCATTTTGGGTACAACAACACCAACTCCAACAGGAAATTGGCGGCTGGCAGCTCGGACCGATGATTTGGTGCTGACCGCTAATCCCACTGCCACCATAAGGTCGGCCTTCGGTACCGTCACTACGGTCCCAGTGAACGTTCAATAGCCTGTTCCCTGTCTTTGCAAGGTTGCAAAGACAGGTTTTACTACAAGGAAAGTAGGCAGAAATAAAAATCAGAAGGATCTGACTCATGCTACGACTATCTGATTGGCGGCATCATTATACCAGGATTACGCTGGTTCTCTGTCTAGGCTTGATCAGCGCTCCGTCGCAGGCGGCTGATTTAATGAACAATTTTGATTTGGTTGAACAGACCAACTTACTGATGCCAGAAGGGCTCGAGTTCAGCAGCACTACAACGGCACAGTTGGCAGTGCGCCAAGTAGGTCAAAACAATTTAGCGTTGCTAAACCAATCGGGCCAATCCCTGCTGGGGAGCATAGTTCAGGTTGGCACTGACCAAGAAGCTTATATCTTGCAACAAGGAGGGAATCAAATGGCAATTATCGATCAGTCTGGGTATGGCAATTCAGCCTTAATTTCACAATCGGGTGCAGATAACCAAGCGGTGATAATACAAGCTGGTATCAACAACCGCGCCCGTATCGAGCAGTTCGGAGTGGGGCTGCGAGGCAGCATTACGCAATACGGTAATAACCAAAATGTGCAGGTTAACCAGTATCAATAGTAGCAACTGCGCTCATTTGTCAGGGACGCAAATAATACTTTCAGGAGATAATACCATGTTGAATATAACCCAGCTCAAAATCACACCTATCGCGGCCGCTATAATGACACTGCTTAGCGTCCAGGCTCTCGCTAACGACAGTACATCTAACCAGAACCAATATGGTGTTGGCAACATTGGCCTTGTTACACAGAGCTTAGCCAGCTTCAGTACAGCTACCCAGACACAAAATGGTACGACTAACTATGCAGGTGTCGAGCAGATAGACGACATGAATAGTAACTCATTACAAAATCAGTCAGGAACGCTAAACGCAGTTCTTAGCGTCCAACGAGGCAGCGATACGGGCTCGTCTTCGCAAACTCAGGCAGGTTACGATAACGATGCACGGAGCTGGCAACAAGATCAGGTGAGCAGCTACGCCACTGCCGAACAATATGGTAATAGTAACGACACTTCCATTTATCAGGAGCAGACCGCAGCCAGCAATGCTTACATACACCAAAGTGGTAATAGCAACCGAGCGGCGACGTATCAAAAATATGAAAACAGCAACATTAATCTGCAACAATCTGGTGAATACAACGACGCCTATGTTGAGCAGTATGATGGCATCGATAACAACGCCAATATAGTACAGTCAGGTATCGATAACTATGCGGAAACCTGGCAGGAGGAACAGCTGGCCAGCGTCTCATACATCAACCAGCAAGGTGTATATAACGATGCTATCGTTGACCAGCTGGTCGGTGAGAATAATCTAGCGACCATCTGGCAAAGTGGCGGTCAAAACGGTGCGCTAGTCGAACAATTCGATGCTACAGGAATGAACGCTTACGTTAGTCAAAACGGCAGTCTCAACCTCAGTTATATTCAACAAGAAGGTGTGAACCATAACCTGACCATTACCTCGAACGGCACTGGTAACGAGCTTTATGCTGGTACCGAGTATGATACCAATCAGGGAGGCCAGTATGGTATTAACCAAACAGCCAGCCTGACCCAGAACGGGGTTGATAACAAAATAAATCTCAGCCAGACCGGCAGCTATAACGAATTGTATTTCACCCAAAATGGCACAGGTAATACGCTGACTTCCAAGCAACAGGATGGCGGTAACCTTGCCTCGGGTTACAGCGTCGGTACCGATAACAGCGTGGACCTAGCTCAGTCAGGTAGCGATAATATTGCTTGGGTTGAGCAGCAATATGGCGATAACAACCTATCTCAGATCTCTCAATCTGACAGTAACAACTACGCATCCACCGTTCAGGGCGGTTCCGGCAACCAAGCCTATATCACCCAGTCTGGCTACAACCAAGCCGCCTACATTACCCAATACGGTAGTGGTAACCTGGCAACCAGCAACCAAAACTAAGAAAACTCTTACTTTACGCCGTCCTGAAGGGCGGCGTTTTTTATGTCGGATTTATTGCAGGAGGTAAAGCTTGGTCTTCCTTCTTGCTCTCCACCGCTAGTTATACCAACAGTTCCCCCTGTAAGATGTCACACAACTTGACCCAAGTTGGCTTCAGCTCAGCTGGTGTTTTAAGGAAATAGCCTGCAGGTACGCTACCCACTCCCCCCTACTGGAATACAACAACTAGGGACAAAGCGCGTTAGTTCCGATAGTTATATCTACTCAGAATGGAACGTCAGCTCGCGTACATCGATGACACCACGGCGCAAAAAGAAGCCTGAAACTCATCTAATCGCATTAAAGTTAGCCATGAATGCCGTACCTTACATACTACATACATGGCTATCGTCTCAGTGAAGGGCTCTTGTTAGATACGTGTGGGGGACATTGGCATTTCACGGAGATATTTGGGTAACGATGATTGCTCAAAGCTGCTTTCGTCACCCGCTTGCCACAACCGCTGTTCGATGCCCTGCGCCACTAAATGAGCAACCGCAGACTCTATCGCCGACAGCACACAGAGTTGCGCCGGTTCATTAGTGGTGTAACCTACTTCGGCTTCCAATAGCTCTTTGAACTCGATAAATTTGAACACGCCCGCTTGGCGCCCTACCGAATAAATGGTTTTACTGGTCATTACATTAGCCAGCATCCGGCCACTGCGCACATCCACAGCCCGCAGATTAACCGTAACCTGATCTACTCGATATTCATGAGAAATGCTGATCCCCAGATATGCCGCGCCTTCTCCGCCACTGCGCACGTTGGTATCGTAAGCGACAATACCGCCTTCCAGCAGTATATTAGCGGCTTGCAGAGGTGGCAGTTCATCCTGAATATTAACCGGCGTGTTGGGCTTACTCTGAGAGGCGCGGATGATCTTGCGCTCGGTAAGTACGTTCTGCAGTCCTTCTCGCTCCAACACGTGAAACCAGCCACTGGCTTGCATCGCATCCATGAGCATACTGGCTGCACCTTGGGTCACACTGGTAGAGAAAGAGCTGGCCGGTGTCGGTTTGTACTGACCAGTCTGATCACGAAAGCCATAGACAGCTGCTACTAACCGCCCTTTAGGTTTGGGTAGTGCCAATAAATCATAATAGGTCGACGCTCGGGGCGTTAACGTCGGCATTTCCGGCTCTATTTCTGCCGGCATCGGCTCACGCAATGCACATCCGGATAACGCCACTGATACTAGAGTCAGTATAATAAATTTGTTCATGGGCTCGACATCCTTGTGGGGTCTTGAACAGCCAGTAGACTTAGAAACTGTCAACGATAATTTCCGACACTTCACCGGTTAGCCTGTCAGTAATGACAATTGTCAAGACACCGTCATTATCCTGAAGGTTGATGGTAAACGCATCAGTGGTCAGGCTGCCGGTCTGGCCAGTCTGAATATTAGTCAACAACTGCGATAACAAACGGGACTCCAGCTGAGAGGTAAAGCGCTCTAGTGCCGTAGGCGTATTATTTCTCACTCTGTCTTCTAGATCTGGGTCTTTGTACTTATTCTGGGCTTGAGCATTACCCAGTAAAAAAGAGCCGTTTAAAGGACTCCCGCCAAAGGTGGGATTGATGGGTGTGTAAACCAACTCGCTGGCCTGAATGGCGCTCGTAAAAAAACTGGCGGCTAGCCAAAGACCGACAGAAGTAAATGTCATGTTTGCCTTCATAATTCATCCCTCTCCAAATCGAATGTATCCTGAAACATATTTTCTAGCTTCTGCCGCGCCACTTCATCACGTATTAGATCCGCCGCTTCATGAGCAACCGACTGCAACTGCGAAGTATTAGGAGCCAGAAAATTACGATAAAGCGTGCGCCCTTCATACTCCACCCACACCAAGCTCCCCCAACGCGCTGAGGGTCGTTCACGTACCACCAGATTAAAGTCCATTTGACTCGTATCTCGTAAACGTTCAGTAAAATAACGATAAAATTCATGACCTACACGGGAGATGCTGTTATCGACGATGAATCCCATCATCTCGTCTTCATTTGCGCTAACCCCACTCGATAGCAGCATCAACATTACTCCCATGAGCACGGTTCGGCTTCCTTTGCGCATGACACCCTTTTTCTTCCCTCTGTACCCCACCGCAATGCCAAGGCAAGCCCCACGGTCCTGTACGCTGAAAGCTTCTGACTTGCTGCACGCCTGACGCTCCATCTTGCTCTCCCTAAATGATAAATTGACATTCCATTGCCCAATCCTGCAGTGCTATTTCAGTGCGTTAAAAACGATTTTTCCGCAACAAACTGCCAATCCCGATAGCTGTTCATATGCTCGAATTCACTCCATTGAGCGGGAAAGTGAGCCTGCATTAACGGCTTGGTCTGTAAGCGGCTATACACGCCGGCAATACGACCATCCACAGATAGAATCAATCCCCAGTCATGGCTGCCGGTCATGGGATCCGGATAGAGGCGGCGCAGGTGGCGATGAACTTGGGGAAATCGAGGATCCTCCAATAAATCTTCTAACCGTTGTGGGTACAGAGCCACCCCCGGCGAGCTGCGATAATAGCTACGCAACGCCTGCGCGTACTGAGTGCCCACCCAAAGTAACTCCCGTTCTTTGGCACGCAAGCTACCCAGTGACCAGAGCTGTCCGGTTCCTGCCAGTGCCAACCCCATCAATACCACCAGAAATAGCACTCCTATATAGGTAAACCCCTGTTGTGTGCCAGAGCCATTACCAATGTGCATACTGACTTCCATCCCGGGCTTGGCCGGGGGCGCCACTTTTAATATCCCACACTCCATCACCTTCCGGCGGGGGCACTATCACCCACAAATCACTGCGTTCGGTAATAGGATCCTGCGGTAACTTGCGTAGATAACGCTGTTCCACCAATTGCTCTATCGAGTCTGGATAACGGCCAGTGTCACCATAATATTGATCGAGCGCCTCGCGCATTACAGATAAGCTTTGACGGAGCGTGGTCTCCTTCGCCTTTTCCAGACTGGTGAAATAACGCGGCCCTGCCACAGTCAGCAGCATGGCGATAATGCCCATCACCACCAGCAGTTCAATCAATGTAAAACCTCGGCTTCGTTTCATAAGTCACCATGCCCGATAAGGAACACCATTGAGCCCTTGCCCCCGAGCCAATGAATACACATCAAAGACATCATCTCCAGATCTGGGATCTTCTGCTGGGCTATCATAGGCACGCAGCCCCCAGTGTTCGGTTACTTGTCGTTGCTGATCAGCAAAAGGATCTCTCGGTATGCGCCGTAAAAAATATATTTTCCCACCTTTGACATCTCGCACATCTCGTACGCCTTCCACCAATATTTGCAGAGAGGGCGGATAACCACTTTCATTCGCCGCCGTTTGGATATGCCCCGCCGTTGCCGCCATCTTGTAGGCATCAATGGCATCACGCAGCTGATATAAGGCCGTTCTCAACTCCTGCTCGTGGCCACGACGGATCACAGTTTCTGTCATAGGTAACGCCATGCTGGCAATCAACGCGACCAGTGCCATGGTAATCACCATTTCAATCAGTGAAAAACCTCTCGATCCCTGTGACATAACGCCTCCTAAAAAAACCGGCGAACACTATTCTGTGTCACTGAAAGATACCGGCACCACCACGGGCTGTAGCTGCAAATGGCTCTCGGTACCGCTCGCAAACTCCATGTCACTGGGGCTTCGGTATGGCAAATTACGTACGATGCGCGGAGTAATAGACAACACCAATTCAGATTTACCAACGATATCCTGGTTACTGCCAAACAAGCGCCCCAGACCTGGTACATCCCCAAGTCCTGGCACCTTATTGCCGCTGGAAGAATGATCATTTCGCATCAAACCTGCCAGTAGTTGCGTTTCACCATCGCGTAGTCGCAAGGTGGTGGTCGCATTGCGCGTGTCTATTTGCACGGGAATAGTGCCGGTATTGGTGGGCCTTAGCGGCGTGGCATTACTCACCTCTAGGGATATTTTTATACCCACCTCATCGTTAAGATAGATAGTCGGCTGCACGTCCAATTTCAAACCTACATCCAAATAGGTGATACTTTCGGTAATCACAGGACCTTGTGTGGAGGGTGTTGAAGTGGCACTGACAATGGGGACTCGCTGACCGATATGGATTTTAGCCTGCTCTTTGTTGGTGACCCGGATCACGGGACTGGCCAAGGTATTCACATCCTTATCCTGCGCATTAATCTTTAACTGAGGAGAAGGTGAAATACTAATGCGCCCCGCATCTATGCCACGCAACTGATCCAAAATCCTGATATCTGAACCATCATCGCTGAGCACACCAAAGGTATTGGGCCATTGCAGGCCGAGATCCAGAATACGCTGCTGGGAGACTTCCATTACTTCCAGCTCCAGCACCACTTCTGGGCTCGCCTGATCCTGCGCCAACAACAGCATCTCAGCCATCCGTACTGCCTCCGCCGAATCCCGCATAGTCAGCGTGTTGAGCCGTTCATCGATAAAAACATCGCGGGTTTTAAGCATGGTCTTGATTAAATTGAGGGCCGAGTTGGCATCGGTACTGGTCAGATAAAAAGTGCGCATCACCAGCTCTTGGTAATCTTTCAGTTTTTGTGGCGAGTCAGGGTAAATAAGAATGGTGTTATCGTTGACCACCTTCTGGTGCAACTGATTCTGTTGCAATAACAGGGAAACAGCATCCTCAATACTCACCTGACGCACAAATATAGAAGCCTTGATATCCGGCCTTATATCTTTATCAAAGATAAAATTCATACCCGCCGTACTGGCCAAAACTTCGAAAATCACCCGAAGATTGGCGTCTCTGAATTCCAGCGTAACTGGACGGTTTAAACGTGAACGCAACTGGGGATAAGGCGCATAAGTACGTGCCTTGATCGCCTCAATATTGCGCTGTAATTGCTGCCCGCCTTCATGTTTAGGATCCAGCGCAAAAATTGCTCGCATCTGTTGTTCAGCACCACTTAAATCACCGCGCCGGAGTGCGGTTTGTCCATTGCGCAGCATATCGCCGATGTAATGCATCTGATCTAACTGACGCAAGCCTTCTTCGGCTCTGGCGTTATAAGAATCAATACCCAGTACTCGCTGATAACCAAGTCGTGCCACACTAAAGTTTCGCCCATGAAACGCCAGATCAGCTTGGCTTAACAAAGTGGTTAATACTTTTTTACGCTGGGTAGCCAGCGTAAGTTGTAACCCAGTGTCTCTTGGTGCGGCGGCGGCACTCTGCTCCAACATCGCCAGTCCATCTTCGTACTGGCCAGATTCAATTAATGTCACCCCTTGATGTTTAGCCGAACCTGCACATGCGGCCAGCAAAATCAGCATAGGCACCATAACTAGCCAGTAGCGCCACGAATATCTCACCAGTAACCTGCCCAGCCATCCCTTGTCACCCGTAACTGATATCACTGTCGATAAATGCATGCGGGCTAACGCCATTCTGTCATCCTTAACTCTGGCGGGTATTATCATAGTTTGCTCCCTACACTCAGAGACTGAGTCACTTGCAAAGGCAAATAGAGCAATGTCATCAAGTTATCGGTGACTCCGTCTACTCGGTACGTACCGTCAATCACATCCCCCACACTAACGACATAAACTTTTTCTCCTTGCTGTAAAAACACACGTACCTTTTGGCTGTCATCCAGTTTGCCGATAAAGCGAAAAGGCAAAGGTGGAG